>DATAJS010000030.1 GCA_036262035.1 Burkholderiales bacterium
TGATCGGCGCGGCAGCGATCAACGGCACGGGCAACGCGCTGGCCAACGTGCTCACGGGAAATGCCGCCGCCAACGTGCTGGCGGGAGGCGCCGGAGACGACACCTACGTCGTCGACAGCGCGGCGGATACCGTCGTCGAGAGCGCCGGTGCAGGCGTCGATCTGGTGCAGACTTCGATCGACTACACCCTCGGCGCGAACCTCGAGAATGTGACGATCGCCGGAACCGGCGCCGTCAATGTCCGCGGCAATGGGCTCGCGAACATGTTGCGCGGTAACGCCGCGGCGAACACGCTCGACGGCGGCGCCGGTGCGGACGCGATGCTCGGCGCCGGGGGCGACGATCTCTACGTCGTCGACAACGTGGCCGACGTCGTCACTGAAAATCCCGACGCGGGCGCGGACACGGTGCGCACGAGCGTGTCTTACGCGCTCGCGGCCAATGTCGAGAACCTGACGCTGCTCGATGGCGCCGTCACCGGAGCGGGGAACGGCCTGAACAATACGATCGTCGGCAACAGCGCCGCCAACACCCTCGAGGGGCGGGCGGGCGACGATACGTACGTCATCGACAGCGCTGCCGATCTCGTCGTCGAGAATCCGAACGAAGGCGTGGACACGGTGCGCACGGGCGTGACCTACACGCTGGCACCGAACGTGGAGAAGCTGGTGCTCACCGGTTCGATGGCTGCCGACGGCACGGGTAACGCGCTGAACAACGTGCTTGCCGGCAACGCGGCGGCGAACAGGCTCGCCGGCGACAGGGGCGACGATACGTACCTCGTCTACGACACGGCGGATACGCTCGTCGAGCGCGCCGGCGAGGGCGTCGACACGGTCGAGAGCACAGTGACCTACACGCTCGGCGCGAACGTCGAGAATCTCACTCTCGCCGGCGCCGGCGCGATCGACGGAACCGGCAACGAGCTCGACAACGTGATTGCGGGAAACGCAGCGGTCAACCGTCTCACCGGCAGCGCGGGCAACGATATGCTCGACGGCGCGGCGGGTGCGGATTCGATGCTCGGCGGAACCGGCAACGATATCTACGTCGTCGACAATGCAGCGGACTCCGTCGTCGAAAAACCCGGCGAAGGAACCGATACGGTGCGCAGCTCGATCGGTTATACGCTCGGCGCCGACGTCGAGAACCTGGTGCTGACGGGCGCCGCCGCGATCAACGGCCTCGGAAACGGGCTCGCTAACGCGATCACCGGAAACGCAGCGGCGAACGTTCTCAACGGGGCGGCGGGCGACGATACGCTCGACGGCGGCGCGGGCGCCGACACGCTGACCGGTGCTGCCGGCAACGATCTCTATGTCGTCGACAATGCCGGCGATACGGTCGTCGAGAACCCGAACGACGGCGTCGACACCGTGCGCGCCTCGATCACGCTCACACTCGCCGCCAACGTCGAGAACCTCGCATTGACCGGAACGGCGGCGATCGACGGCAAGGGCAACGACCTTAACAACGACATCGGCGGTAACGACGCGAACAACACGCTCGACGGCGGCCGGGGCACGGATACATTGCGCGGCGGGCGCGGTGACGATGCGTACGAGGTCGACAACTCAGCGGATGTCGTCCTCGAAAATGCGAACGCGGGGCTCGACGTCGTACGCACTGTCGTGACCTATACCTTGCCTGAGAACGTCGAAAACCTGGTGCTTGTCAGCTTTACTGCCATCGATGGCACCGGCAACGCGCTCGACAACGTCGTCGCCGGTAATTCGCTCGCGAACGTGCTGAGGGGTGCCGGCGGCAACGACCGGCTCGACGGCGGCGGCGGCGCCGACACTCTGATCGGCGGCCCGGGCAACGACACGTACGAGCTGCTGAGGATTCGGGACACACTGACCGCGCAGACTTTCGGAGGGCAATTCTTTACGTTCGCGCGTCCCGGCGAGGAGATCCTCGTCGAACAAACGAACGAGGGACGGGACACGGTCGTGAGCCGGACCAGTCACACGTTGCGCGCGAACATCGAGGCTCTCGTCCTGACGGACGACGCGCTGCCGGTATGGGCCGGCACGGCGGAGGAGCTGCTCGGACGGAATTCGGCGCTGGAATCGCTGGTCGAGGGCGTCGGCAACGACCTCGCGAACACGCTGAACGGCGGCGCGAAGAACAACAGGCTGAACGGGCTCGGCGGCGCGGATACCCTCTTCGGCGGCGCGGGAGACGACATCATCGACGGTGGCGACGGCAACGACTTCATCGACGGCGGACCAGGCTCCGACTCCATGGACGGCGGTGCGGGCGACGATACCTTCATCGTCGACCGTGAGTCCGACGCGACCTCGGATAGCGGCGGCTTCGACGTGGTACTGAGCTCGACCAGCTACAAGCTCGGCTCCGGCATCGAGAACCTGACGCTGACCGGGAATGCGACTTCGTCCGGCAAAGGCAACGCGGAGAGCAACCTCCTCACCGGCAACGACGCAGCGAATACCCTGTTCGGCGGAACGGGCGGCGTGGACACGCTGCGCGGCGGTGCGGGCGACGACACGTATTACGTCTATACGGGGTTCTTCGACGGCGTTGTCGAGAACTCGAATCAAGGCATCGACACCGTCGTCTCCGAAGGCGATTACACCCTGGGTGCAAACCTGGAAAAGCTCGTCCTGGCGTGGGATAACTCGAAATACGGCATGGCCGGCAGCCGCGGCTGGATCGGGCGCGGCAACGCACTGGACAACGAGATCGTGGGGACCCAAAGCGCCGGCGACACGCTGCTCGGCGAAGGCGGGAACGACCTTCTGAAAGCCGTTTCAGGTGCGAGGCTGGACGGCGGGATCGGCAACGATGTCATGCAAGCTGCCGTCAGCGGCAGCACGCTCACCGACGTGTCCGGCAACAACCTTCTGCACGACGGCGCGGGGTGGAACAGCCTCACCGTGGGTGACGGCAATGATCTGCTCATCGCCGGCCGCGGCGACGATACGATCACCACCGGAGCCGGCCGCGACGTCATCGGGTACAACCGCGGCGACGGTGCCGACGTCGTGAACGCGAGCGCGGGCGCCGATAATACGGTCAGCCTCGGCGGCGGGATTCGTTACGCCGACATGACGCTGAACAAGGTCGTGAACGATCTCGTGCTCGGTCTCGGCGCGGGCGACAGCATCACCTTCAAGGACTGGTATGCCGCACCGGCGAATCGCAGCGTGCTCAACATGCAGTTGATCGCGGAGGCGATGGCGGATTTCAACGCCGCCTCGGCCGATCCGCTGCGCAACCGCAAGGTCGAGACGTTCAACTTCGCCAACATCGCGAACGCGTTCGATGCATCCGGCGTTGCGACCGCATGGGCGCTGACCGATACGCTGCTTCGGCAGCATCTCGCGAGCTCGAGCGACACCGCCGCGATCGGTGCGGATGTCGCCTATCGCTACGGCAGGAGCGGTTCGCTCGCAGGCATGGGGTTCGATCCGGTCGTCGGCATGCTCTCGAACGGCGCGTTCGGCGCGTCGGCGCAGGCGCTGCAGGGCGCCGCCGCGACCGACGTGGGCGCGAAGCGCCTGATGTGAATGTGCGCGACGCGCAAAGAAAAAGCCGGCTCATCGCCGGCTTTTTCTTTGAAGCGGGAGGTTCGCGAATAAAGCTACTCGAGCTCCTCCGGATCGCTCGCCCGCACGCGGTCCCACGCGGCTTCGATGCGGGTGTCGAGATCGTCGACCAGGGACGGCAGCAGGAGCAGCTCGCTGATCATCGTCTCGAGCTCGTCGTCGAGGCCGTCTTCGCCGCCGTGCATCGAGGGGGCGTCATACAGCGTGGTGGCGAGCTCGATCTGCGCATCGAGCTCCGCCGCGCGGCAGATCAGCGAATGGCGGGTTGCGATGAGCGTGGCCAGGTCGTGGGCTTCTTGTGAAAGCATCGGGAGAGCGGCACGACCGACGCGTGCCGTGGGCGAAAGCGCGCAAGGATAGCCGAGAAACGCGGCCGCGAACGCGCCGCGCGCCGGGTGCGCGGGTAAAAATCCCTCTTTTCCTCACAGCAGCGCCGCGATGATCAGCACCAGCACGCCGATGACGGCGACGAGGACCAGCACCCCGATCAGCAGGGCTTCTCCTCGCCCGCGCTTCGTTCCTTGCCGGTCCGCCGGCTCGCCCGGCGCACGGGCGCGGATATGCCGGTCGAATTCTTCACCCTCGGCCTGTTCCATGACCTGCCGCAAGGCGGTTGCTTCCCGATCGGTGAGCATGCGTGTCGTGATTCGCGGTAAAAGCAAGCGGCGGCCGAAGCCGCCGCGAAGTGTGATGTCGAGGACCCGCCGTTAAAGCACATGCAGTACCAGAATTCGAGAGTGCGAGCCGGCACAACCACTTAGCGGCACTTGTCCTCGAGCCGCGCGCGCATCTGTAAAGCACGCCGACAGTTCCCTCGCGCGCACGCCTGGCGTTTCGTTCAAATCCGGCTGAAAAAAATTCGAGCTCGCGTGACACCCGCGTGAACGAAAAAGCCCGCTGTTCGCGGGCTTTTTGTTGGGGCAGTGAAACCGCTTACTCGACCTTCACCTTCGCCGCCGCAGCGACCTTCTTCCACTGCGGAATCTCTTTCGCGATGATCGCCCCGAACGTCTCGGGCGAGCCGCCGGCCGGCGCGACGCCGTCGGCTTCGAGCTTCTCGATCATGTCCTTCTGGCTGATGATCTTGGTCACTTCCGAGTTGATGCGGTCCACGATCGCGCGCGGTGTGCCTTTGGGCGCGATGAAGCCGTGCCAGTTGGAGACGTCGTAGCCTTTCACCGTCTCGTCGACCGCGGGTACGTTCGGCAGCGCCGGGATGCGCTTCGCGGTGGTCACCGCGATCGCGCGGAGCCGCCCCTGCTTCACGATCGGCATCGTCGCCGCGATCGAGCCGAAGATGAGCGTCGTCTGGCCGCCCATGGTGTCGGTGAGCGCCGGACCGGTGCCTTTGTACGGGATGTGGTTCATCTTGATGCCGGCCTGCATCGCGAAGAGCTCGGTCGCCATGTGCACGATGCTGCCCTGGCCGCTGGTCGCGTAGTTGATGTCGCCCGGCTTGGCCTTCGCCGCGGCGATCAGCTCCTTGATGTTCTTGACGGGCAGCGACGGATGCACCGACACGAGGAACGGGCCCTTGGCGATCTGGATGATCGGCTGGATGTCGGTGACGGGATCGAAGTTGAGCTTGTAGAGGCTCGGGTTCACGGTGTAGCTCGCGGCGACCATCGTCAGCGTGTAGCCGTCGGGCGGCGATTTCACGCCGAGCTCGGTGCCGATCGTGGCGCCGGCGCCGGGACGGTTCTCGACGATGAATTGCGGGCCCTTGATCGCCTCGGTCAGCTTGGTCGCGATGAGGCGCGCGATGAAATCGGTGCCGCCGCCGGGCGCGAAGGGCGCGATGATGCGCACGGGCTTGGTGGGCCATTGCTGGGCCGACGCGGTGCCGATCGTGCCGACGACGGCGGCGGCGACGAGCGTGAAGCGGAGCGTTGCCTTGGTTGCTGCGAGCATGGGGGTCTCCTGTAAGAGAGGTGCTTGGGGCTCGACTCCCTAACAGTCTGGGTCGGACCCCGTGGGTGGGGGGTTGCCGCGGGGGCGGAACTATATCATTTCCGATCGAAATCTAACGTTTTGTCAGATTTGCCCGGGCATCTCCCGCGCCGGTAAAGTCGCGCCCCTGTGCGGCTCGACTCATAAGGCGGGGGAAACAGGGACTTCGGCCGGCACGCCGCGTCATGCGGCCTGCCGGCCTTTCTTTTGTCAATCGGTCAAATCTCGCGTTCCGGGAGGTTTGCCCCGCCGTAGCCGTGTCTATACAGTCGCGTGAGCAACTACAAGAACCCGTGCAGGGCTCGAACGCTCGTCGTCTCGATTTCCGTTCGCTGACCCGCCGCGGATAACCGCGCGCTCGCTCGCGCATATACAAGCTCAAAAGGGGGCTTCATGGCATCGAAGGTCAAGGCGGTTCCGATCATCCGCGGGACCGAGGGGGACGACGTGCTCCTCGGCACGGATAAGGGCGAGATCATCACCGCGCGCGGCGGCGTGGACGTGATCACCGCCGGCGGCGGCAACGACGTCGTCGACGGCGGTGCCGGCAACGACGCGATCGACGGCGGCGCCGGCAACGACCTCCTCGTCGGCGGCGACGGCAACGACACGCTGACCGATCACGAAGGCTCGAACGTCTTCGTCGGCGGCGCCGGCCACGATGTCATCTTCAGCTTCGGCGCGCAGTCCGCGGTCGTCGACGCCGGCACGGGCGACGACAGCATCTCGACCACGCTCGTCTCGACAGTCGAGGTCTCGGCGGGCGACGGCGCCGACGTCGTCGATGTCACGCAGGCGCAGTCCGCGCGCGTCGACGGCGGCGCGGGCAACGACCGCATCCGCCTGATCGAGGCGGGCACGGCGAGCGTGGACGGCGGCGCCGGCAACGACGACATCGATCTGTTCACCGGCGCGGCGACGCTCGCGGGCGGCAGCGGCAACGACGTCATCCGCATCGGCTTCGGCGCCACGCAGGCGAAGATCTCGACCGGCAGCGGCGCCGATACGATCGTGATCGAGCGCGCGTTCAGCCCGGCCGCGGTCACCGTCACCGACTTCAGCGCCGGCAAGAACGGCGACAAGCTCGACCTCTCGACGCTGCTCGGCCAGCTCAACGGCTGGGATCGGTCGACGAATCCGTTCGCGCTCGGTTACCTGCGCGTGACGCAATCGGGCAAGGACACGCTCTTTCAGGTCGATACCGGCGGCGGCGCCGACGGCGCGCAGTTCGAGACGCTCGCCGTCCTCCAGGGCGTGAAGGCGGGCAAGCTCATCTCCGCCAATTTCGAGCCGGGATATTCGCCCGACGGCGCGGCGCCGCCGGCGACGACGATCAACGGCACGGTCGGCACCGATACCATCACGGGCACCATCGGCGCGGACACGATCCGCGCGCGCGGCGGCGACGACTTCGTCAACGGCGGCGGCGGTAACGACCGCATCTTCGGCGAGGACGGCAACGACTCGCTGCGCGGCGACGGCGGCGACGACCTGCTCGACGGCGGCGCGGGCGACGACTTCCTCGACGATGCGCTCGGCAACAACACCTTCATCGGCGGCGCCGGCAACGACAACATCAACAGCACCGGCGCCGGCACGTCCGCCATCGACGGCGGCGACGGCAACGACGGCATCGTCGCGTTCGGACACGGCACGCTGAAGGCGGGCGCGGGCAACGACACGGTGATCAGCGGCGCGCTGACGAGCGTCGACCTCGGCACGGGCGACGACACCTATACGCTCGCTTTCGGCGAAGCGGGCATCGTCACGTCGGTGAACGCCGGCGACGGCAACGACACGCTGTCGATCCATGGCGCAGCGGTGGTGAACGCGGGCGCGGGCAACGACGTCATCGCGGCGGCCGCAACGCCCGGCCAACCGGTCACGATCACGACGGGCGCGGGCTCGGACCGTATCGTCGCGGCCGCTCTGCCCGACGTCGTTCACGCCGTGACCGTCACCGATTTCGCCGCGGGCGCGGGCGGCGACGTCGTCGACTTCTCGAACATCGAGATCCAGCTCCAGAACTGGGACGGTGCGACCAATCCGTTCGCGACCGGCCACATGCGCGTCGTGCAGCAGGGCGCCGACGCGCTGCTTCAGGTCGACTTCGACGGCGCCGGCGGGTTCTACGACTACGCGACGCTGACGATCCTGCGCAACGTCAACGCGGCGACGCTGACGAGCGCCAACTTCGCGCCGGGCTGGAGTCCCGACGGCTCGCCGCCCGGGGCGCGCACACTCACCGGCACCGAGGCCGGCGACAATCTCGTCGGCGACATCACCGACGACACCCTCTTCGCGCTCGGCGGCGACGATACGGTCAACGGCGGCCGCGGCGCCGACACGCTCTTCGGCGGCGAAGGCGACGACCATCTCGACGGCGGCCCAGGCAACGACGAGCTCCACGGCGGCGGCGGGAACGACAATCTCGTCGACTCGCTGGGCGCGAACCGCTTCTTCGGCGACGCAGGCAACGATCAGATCACGAGCCTCGGCGAATCCGCGTATGCCGAAGGCGGCGAAGGCGACGATCGTTTCGACTTCTTCGCGGGCAACGTCGAAGCGCACGGCGGCGCGGGCAACGACACGCTGAATGCCTTCGGCGCGCAGTCCGCAACGCTCGACGGCGGCGACGGCAACGACGGCTTCACGGTGACCGGCCAGCCGTTCAGCGGACCCTATCGGGTGTTCGGCGGCGCCGGCGACGACAACGTGGTGCTCGTCGCTACTGCCGAGATCGATGCGGGTGCAGGGAACGACTTCATACAGCTTACGTCCGGCGGGTTCAACAGCACGATCGCGACCGGCGACGGCAGCGATACGCTCGCGGTGACTGCGTTCTCCGGGAGCTCGGCCTCCGTCTCCGACTTCACGAGCGGCGCCGGCGGCGACGTGGTCGATCTCGCGCTCGTCACGCCTTTCCTCAACGGATGGGACGGCACCTCCAATCCCTTCGCGAGCGGTTTCCTCCGCGTCACGCAGAGCGGCGCGGATACGCTGCTCGAGCTCGATATCGACGGTGTCGTGGGCAGCGGCGGCTCCAACGTGCTCCTGGCGCTCCAGGGCGTGACCGCGAGCACGTTGACCGCCGCCAACTTCGCGCAGGGGTACGATCCGCAGCAGGCGCCGGTGATCGCGGACCAGACGTTCCCGGGAACGCCGTTCGACGACTTCATCACCGACGGCCTGGGCAACGACACGCTGCTGGGATTCGGCGGCAACGACTTCCTCTTCGCAAACCAGGGCAATGATCTGCTCGACGGCGGGGACAACGACGATGCGCTCGTCGACGACGTCGGCAGCAACACCTTCATCGGCGGCGACGGTAACGATTTCATCAACAGCTCGGGCGCGCTCGCAGCGACCGTCGATGCGGGCACGGGCAGCGACACGATCTCGCTGTCGCTCGTCGCTTCGGTGGATGTGCAGGCCGGTGCGGGCGTCGACCAGGCGACGATCGTCGGCTACTCCGGCGCGACCGTGAACATGGGCGAGGACGACGACCAGCTCGTCATCGGCTCGGACTTTGGCGTCGGCGTGGCGTACGGCGGCAGCGGCAACGACTACATCGTCGCGCAGACCGGCTCGACGATCGTGGATCTCGGCGAGGGGAGCGATCGCTTCGTCGTGCAGGGCGGAACCGCGCACACCGTGACGACCGGTGCGGGCACTGACACCATCGAGTTCTGGAACCCGGTGAGCTCGCCGGTGGTCGTCACCGATTTCACGGCCGGTCCCGGCGGCGACCGCATCGAATACACCGTAGTGGCCACCTCGTTTGCAGGCTGGGACGGCGTCACCAACCCGTTCGCAACCGGGCATGTGCGCCTCACGCAAGCCGGCGCCGACACGCTGTTCGAGATCGATCGGGACGGTGCGCTCAATCCCGAAGGCTTCGTCACCTATGCGCTGCTGCAAGGCGTCGACGCGACGGCGCTCATGCCGGGCAACTTCGCGCCGACGTGGGACCTGGGGGGCTCGCAGGAGCTCACGCTCGTCGGCACCGACGATGCCGAGACGCTCGCCGGCAACGCGTCCGCGGACCACATCTTCGGACTCGCCGGCGACGACATCCTTCTCGGGTTTGCGGGCAACGACACGCTGGAAGGCGGTGACGATCGCGACACGCTCCTCGGCGGCGTCGACAACGACGTCCTCGACGGCGGCAACGGCAACGACTTCCTCAACGGCGAATCCGGCGACGACGTGCTGACGGGCGGCGCGGGCCGCGACACCCTCACCGATTTCGAAGGCAACAACGAGCTCTACGGCGGCGATGACGGCGACGCGATCAACGCGTTCGGCCTGAGCGCGTTCGTCGACGGCGGTACCGGCGACGACATGATCTCGGTGCAGACGGCCGGGCAGGCGCAGGTCCACGCCGGCGCCGACAACGACAACGTGACCATGCAGGGCGTCGCGGCCGGCTCGACGCTCGACCTCGGGGACGGCGACGATTTCGCGTTCGTGAACAGCGTCGATGTCACGGTGACCGCCGGCGCCGGCAACGACACCGTGCAGCTTGGCGGCGGCAGCGTCACGGTCGACATGGGCCAGGGCGACGACGTGATCGCGCTGGTCGCCTCTGCGGCAGACCATGCGGTCGCCACCGGTACGGGGACCGACTCGATCGTCCTCTTCTCCACGCAGGATCACCTCGCGACGGTCACCGACTTCACGACCGGCGCAGGCGGCGACGCGATCGACCTGCGGCAGGTGCTGGCGGCGACCCCGCCGGCCGGATCGCTGGGTGATTACGTCTCCGTCACCAACACCGGCGGCGGTACCGCGGTATTCGTCGACCCCGACGGCGTGGGGGGCGACTTCCACTGGGCGCTCACACTTCAAAACGTCTTCGATCAGAACGCCGCCGATATGGTGGCGAACGGCAATCTGTTGGTGTGAGGCCGCGACCCCAGCTGATCGGCGAGGGGGGGCGGCCGCCAAGCCGGCTCCTGCTGAGGGTGTTTCTATAGGCCAAGCAGTTCTTACTTTCTGAATTTATATTCCTTATAGGTGCATAAACTTCGCTGATACATTGCCGTAAACGTCTTATCGCAATGCCGCAACGCGGCAAGACCTTACGGAGTCAGCCCAGTGGTGCAGATACAGGAAGCCAGCCGCACCGACCTCACGGTGCGTTTGATCGCCGCAGCGGCGCGCGATCATGGTCCCGCGGTTTTCGTGCTCGGGACGTCGCTCGCAGACAGGGTGCTCGCGGACGTCATCGTGCGTCGCCGCATCCCGGTCGATCTGGTGGCCGTCGGCGCGGAAGCCGACGCGGTCCGGACCTGCCTCATTCGCGTGTACGACCTCGGCGTCGAGCGCGTTCGCACCGCGGACACGCTGGCCGACGCGCTGTTCGGCAAGCACGCCCGCCTCACCTCGGGCCGCGGGGCCGGCGTCCCGCCGTACGAGTACGACGCCGACCACGGCATGCTCAGGTTCAACCCGCTCGCCGGGTGGAGCGACGACGAGCTGCGGGCGTTCGCGGCGGCCGAGCACATCGACCCTTACGAGCCGGCGGGGCATCCGCACGCCTGTCGTCCCGACGCCGAGCGCGTCGCCGCCTGAAAAATCCGAACTCAAGACCGTCACCGGCGCGCCGTAACCAGCGGCTCGCTGCCCGAAGGAATAACGCTTTGAAAACGATGTTCAAACCCCTGGTCGCCGCGCTCGCCCTGGCGGCGACCGGCGCTTACGCTCAGAACTATCCCGCCAAGCCCGTCCGGCTCATCGTGCCGTTCGCACCCGGCGGCAGCACCGACATCCTCGCCCGCACCGTCGCCATCCCCCTCGGCCAGGCGTGGAAGCAGTCGGTCATCATCGACAACCGGCCCGGCGGCGGGACACTCGTCGGCACTCAGCTCGCGTCGGGGGCGCCGGGAGACGGCTACACCGCGCTCGTCACGAACATCGCCTACACGCTCATTCCCAGCGTGCAGGGCGAGGCGGGTGCGCAGGTCGCGCGGCGCCTGCGCGGCGTCGCTCAGCTCGTGTCGCAGCCGACCGTGGTGGCGGTGAATCCGTCGCTGCCGGTGAGGAACGTGGCGGAGCTCGTCAAGTACGCGAAGTCGAAGCCGGGCTCGGTGAATTTCGGCAGCAGCGGCATCGGCAGCGTCGGGCACCTCGCCGGCGAAGTGCTGCGCCAGCGCGCGTCGGTCGACATCACACACGTGCCGTACAAGGGCGGCGCGCCCGCGGCGATCGACACGATGACCGGCCAGATCCAGGTCGTCATGGTGGGACTCCCGACGGTCATGAGCTACGTCAAGACGGGCAAGCTCAAGATGCTCGCGGTGACCGATCCGAAGCGCGCGGCGGCGATGCCCGACGTGCCGACGGTCGCCGAAGGCGGTCTCCCCGGTTACTCGGTGACCAACTGGGTCGGCGTGCTTCTTCCGGGCTCCGCTTCCCCCGCCCTGGTCGAGCGCCTGAACAAGGACGTGGTCGCGGCGATCAAGTCGAAAGAGATCGGCGCCAAGCTCGAAGCGCAGGGCTTCGAGATCGTCGGTGGCACCGCGGCCTCCTTCGACCATTTCGTCCAGCGCGAGATCGGGCAGTGGACGGCGGTCGTCAAGAAGGCCGGCATCACCCAACTGTAAAACCTCAAATCGGGGACAGACCCCAATTTCCGCCCATTTCTGGCGGGTCTGTCCCTGATTCTCAATGGAATTTAAATCGGGATCTGCCCCCGATTTTAGGAAAACCGCGGGCAGACCTGAATTTTTGATGTCGCTATAAATTCGCCGATTGCGCTGCCGTTAACAGCACGGCTGTAGGGAAATCACCCGGCGGGACGAGGGAATGAAGAACACGACCAGCAAGACGGCGCAGGAGACCCTGGCGCGGCGGATACCCGCTGGCGTCGAGCGGCGCATTCTGGACGCCGTGGCGGGCATCCGCTACGGCTCGGTCGTGATCGCGATCCAGGACGGACGCGTGGTTCAGATCGATTCCACCGAAAAGCAGCGCATCCCCGCGGACGGGTTTCCCGAACATTGATTCGACAGGGCTGCAGGACTTGCAGCCCTTTTTGTCTCTACCGCAGCTGACCAGACGACTGGAGGCCGCCGAAACGACGAAGCGCTGCTCGCGCTTCGTGTGAAAGGTGCCTCATGTCGCCGCTTGCTTCACGGACCGAAATTCTCGCGCGCACGCTGCGTGACGCCGCGCGCGATCATGCGCCCGCCGCTTTCTCGTCGAGCCTCTCCGCCGAAGACATGGTCGTCACCGACGCCATCCTGTCGGCCGGCATCGACATCGAGATCTTCACCCTCGACACCGGCCGACTGCACGGCGACACGCTCGAGCTGATCCAGAAGATCAAGCAACGCTACGGATACGCCGTGCGCGTGTACACGCCGCAGGCCGACGCCGTCGCGCACTACATCGCACGCCACGGCCGCGACGGCTTCTACGATTCGCCCGAGCTGCGCCGCGAGTGCTGCCACATCCGCAAGGTCGAGCCGCTCCAGCGCGCGCTCGCCGGCAAGGGCGCGTGGGTCACCGGCCTGCGCAGCGTCGCGCACGCGCGCGAAGCCATCTCCGTCCGGCAGTTCGACGCCGCCTACGGCCTGGTCAAGGTGAACCCGCTCGCGACGTGGACCGAGGAGGACGTGTGGGAATACGTCCGCGCCAACGACGTCCCTTGCAACCGACTCTACGACCAGGGCTACCGCTCGATCGGCTGCGCGCCGTGCAGCCGCCCCACCACGCCCGGCGAGGAAGTGCGCGCCGGCCGCTGGTGGTGGGAGCAGGGCGCGGTGCGCGAGTGCGGCCTGCACGTGAGCGCGGAAGGCAAGCTCGTACGGACGAAACAAACAGCCTAATCACAAGGAAGCAAACATGAACCTCGCTGAAGCAAAAGAGCTGCGCGCAGGCCCGATCGCCCGCGAGCACCTCGACTGGCTCGAAGCCGAGTCGGTCTACATCCTGCGCGAAGTGGCCGCCGAGTGCACGAACCCGGCCATGCTCTTCTCCGGCGGCAAGGACTCGATCGTGATGCTGCGCCTCGCGGAGAAAGCGTTCCGTCCGGGCAAGTTCCCGTTCCCGCTGCTCCACGTCGACACCGGCCACAATTTCCCCGAAGTGATCGATTTCCGCGACCGCAAAGCCGTGCAGCTCGGCGAGCGTCTCGTCGTCGCGCACATGGAAGAGTCGATCAGGCGCGGCACGGTGAAGCTGCGCCGCGCCAACGACAGCCGCAACGCCGCGCAATCGGTCACGCTGCTCGAAGCGATCGAAGAGCACGGTTTCGACGCCGCGATCGGCGGCGCGCGCCGCGACGAAGAGAAAGCGCGCGCGAAAGAGCGCATCTTCAGCTTCCGCGACGAGTTCGGCCAGTGGGACCCGCGCAACCAGCGCCCCGAGCTGTGGGAGCTGTACAACACGCGCGTCCATCCCGGCGAGCACGTGCGCGTGTTCCCGATCAGCAACTGGACCGAGCTCGACGTGTGGCAGTACATCGCGCGCGAAGGGCTCGAGCTCCCGTCGATCTACTACGCGCACCCGCGCGAGATCGTGCGCCGTAACGGGCTGCTGGTGCCGGTGAGCGACCTCACCCCGCCGCGCGACGGCGAGAAGGTCGAAGTCGCGACCGTGCGCTTCCGCACCGTCGGCGACGTGACCTGCACCTGCCCGGTCGAGTCGAGCGCCGATTCGCCCGAAGCGATCATCGCCGAGACCGCGGTCACCCGCATCACCGAGCGCGGCGCCACCCGCATGGACGACCAGACCTCCGAAGCCTCGATGGAGCGTCGCAAGAAGGAAGGGTACTTCTGATGGATATGCACGTTAACAAAGAGATCGAGCGCGCCGGCGTCGAGGGCGCGGTGCTGCGCTTCATCACCTGCGGCAGCGTCGACGACGGCAAGAGCACGCTCATCGGCCGCATGCTGCACGACAGCCGCCAGGTGCTGGAAGACCAGCTTGCCGCGGTCGAGAAAGCCTCGACCAGGCGCGGCATGGCAGAGGTCGATCTTTCGCTGCTGACCGACGGCCTCGAAGCCGAGCGCGAGCAGGGCATCACCATCGACGTCGCGTATCGCTATTTCTCGACGGCCAGGCGCAAGTTCATCATCGCCGACACGCCGGGGCACGAGCAGTACACGCGCAACATGGCGACGGGCGCCTCGACCGCGCACGCCGCGATCGCGCTGTGCGACGCGAGCAAGGGCCTGCTCGAGCAGAGCCGCCGCCACCTCTACATCGCGCACCTGCTCGGCATCCGCCATCTGATCGTCGCGGTCAACAAGATGGATCTCGTCGGCTACGACCAGAAGACGTTCGAGCGGATCCGCGCCGATTTCTGCGCGTTCGCCGACAAGCTCGAAGGCAAGCCCGCGCTCCGCTTCATCCCGCTCTCCGCGTTCAAGGGCGACATGGTCGTCGACCGCGGCGACAACCTCGACTGGTACAAGGGGCCGGCGCTCCTCGAGCTGCTCGAAACGCTCGAGCCCGAAGTCGCCGCCACCGAAGCGCCTTTCCGTTTCCCGGTGCAGCTCGTGCAGCGCGACGCCGAGCGCGGCCGCACCTATCTCGGCCGCGTCGCTTCGGGCCGCGTGAAAGTGGGCCAGGCGATCAAGGTCCTGCCCGGCGCGGTCGAGACGACCGTCAAGGCGATCTACTCGCACCTGGAATCGCGCGATTTCGCCGAAGCCGGCGAATCGGTGGCGATCTCGCTCCACGACGAGCGCGACATCGTTCGCGGCGACCTGATCTCCGAAGCCGAGCGTCCTTCGACGCTCGAGCGCGGCTTCGACGCGACCCTGGTGTGGATGTCGACCGACGCGCTCAAGCCCGGCGGCCGTTACCTCATCAAGCACACCAGCCGCGTCACCAAGGCGAAGATCGCGCGCGTCAACCACCTCGTCGACATCAAGACCCTCGACAACGTGGAAGCGGGTGAGACGATCGGCGTCAACAGCATCGTGAAGGCGACGCTCAACGTGCAGCAGCCTCTCGCGATCGACGCGTATGCGAAGAACCGAACGACCGGCGCGTTCATCCTGATCGACGAAGCGAGCAACCAGACCGTTGCCGCGGGCATGATCGGATAAATCGTGTGGCGGCTTGATCGGTGCGTTAGCGCCGAGCGGCGCGTAACGCACCGCGCCGTCAGTAGCCGACGGCCTGGCCGTCGGTCCGCTTTTCGGACGCTGCGCAGTACCCGTCTTCCAGCTTGTAAATGAGCTGCGCCCGCCCGAAGTCGGTCGACCAGCGGTCTGCCACGGTCATGTCGTGGCCGCGCGCGCGCAACGTGTCGATGACGTCCGCCGGGATGTTGTGCTCCATCCCGACCTTCAGCCCCGTATCGACCCGCCAGCGCGGCGCATCGGACGACGCCTGCGGGTTCTGGTGGTAGTCGACCAGCCGCGACATCATCTGCATGTGTCCCTGCGCCTGCATCGATCCGCCCATCACGCCGAAGCTCATCAGGGGCTGCCCGTTCTTCGTGACGAAGCCGGGGATGATCGTGTGGAAGGGTCGCTTGCGCGGCGCGACGACGTTGGCGTGATCCGGCCGCGTCTTGAAGCCCGAGCCGCGATTCTGCAGGCTGATGCCCGTGCCGGGCACGACCACGCCCGAGCCGAAGCCCGAGAAGTTCGACTGGATGAACGAGACCATCATGCCCGATTCGTCGGCGGCGGTCAGATAGACCGTGCCGCCTTTCGAAGGCTTGCCGTACTGCGGGTCCTTGGCCGTGCGCATGTCGATGAGCTTCGCGCGCTCCTTGAGATACGCCTTGTCCAGCATCTCGGAGGGCTTGACGCGCATCGTGGCCGGATCGGAGACGTACTCGTAAATGTCGGCGAACGCGAGCTTCATCGCTTCGATGCCCAGATGCAGGCTGTCGGCCGAATCCACCGGCAGCGAAGCGACGTCGAAGTTCTCCATGATGCCCAGGCCGATCAGCGCCGCGATGCCCTGGCCGTTGGGCGGGATCTCGTGCAGCGTGTAGCCGCGGTAGTCGATGCCGATCGGCTCGACCCAGTCGTTGTGATGCGCGGCGAGATCGTCCATCGTGAGCACCGCCCCGTGCTGCTTGGCGAATGCCGCGATCTTCTCTGCGAGCTCGCCTTTGTAGAAAGCGTCGCCTTTGGTCTCGGCGATGCGCTGCAGCGTCTTCGCCTGTGCGGGGAACGAGAACTTCTCGCCGGGCCCGGGCGCGCGCCCGCGCGGCATGAACGCGTCGGCGAAACCGGGCTGGCTGTGAAGCTCCGCGGCGCCCGCGGCCCACTGGCGCGCGATGGTCGGCGTCACCATGTAGCCGTCGGCGGCGTACTTGATCGCGGGCTCGAAGAGATCGGCGAACGGAAGCTTTCCGAACTTCTCCGACAGGTCGCGCCACGCCATTACCGCGCCGGGCACCGTCACCGATTCCCATCCGCGCTGCGGCATCGCGGGCTGTCCCTGGAAGCGGTCGAGTGACCAGCCCGCGGGCGAGCGTCCGGATGCGTTGAGGCCGTGCAGCTTCTTGCCGTCCCACAGTATGCAGAACGCATCGCTGCCGATGCCGTTGCTCACCGGCTCGAGCACGGTGAGCGCGATCGCGGTGGCGAGCACCGCGTCGACCGCGTTGCCGCCTTTGAGCATCATGCGCAATCCCGCCTGCGCGGCGAGCGGCTGCGAAGTCGAGACCGCGTTGCGCGCGAGCAGGGGCATGCGCTGCGAGGTATAAGGGAACTGCCACTCGAATGGTTTCATGGTCGGAAGGGGAGGGTATCTCTCGGGAGGCGCCGATTATACAACCCGGATTCCTGCATACCCCATGCCGCAAGCGCGCCGTAATGCGGCGGCTCTGGACCTACGCTATTGCGAAACGGTGAGGATGGCAGCGAGCGGAAGGAAAGGAGGTCTCGGAGGGAAACCTTGGTTTCCCTCCGAGGCGTTCACCGCGCGATCCTCAGTAAGCCGCGTAGCGGCTTACTGAGGATCAATGCGGGCGTCGCGCGCCACCTTCTTCCACTTGTCGATCTCGCTGCGGATCGACTGCGCGTGCTCTTCGGTGGTGCTGCCGAGCGGCTCGGCGCCGGCGGCAATGAGCGCCTTGCTGTTCTCCGGATCGCGGATCGCGGCCTGGAGCGCGAGATTGAGCTTGTCCGCGATCGGCTTCGGGATGCCGGCGGGTCCGGCGAAGCCGAAGGGGCTGCTGACCACGAAGCCGGGAATGCCCGACTCGATCATCGTCGGGATGTCCTTCGCCATCGCGGCGCGCTTGACGCCCGTCTGCGCGATCATCCTGAGCTTGCCGCTGTGCACGTGCGGCACGAGGAGCGGGATGCTCGCGAACTGAAGCTGGACGTTGCCCGCGACGAGATCGATCACCGCGGGGCCCGCCCCTTTGTAAGGCACGTGGACGAGCTTGATGCCCGCGCTCGAATTGAGCAGCTCGGCCGCCAGGTGTCCGACGGTGCCGCGGCCGGAGGTGGAATAGAAGATCTGACCCGGCCGCGTTTTCGCCAGCGCGACCAGCGCCTTGACGTTCGGCGTCGGCAGCGAAGGGTGGATGACGAGGCCGGTCGGCACGTCGACGATCAGGCCCAGCGCGGTGAAGTCCTTCGCCGTGTCGTACGGCATCTTCCTGATCATCGCCGGATTGATGACGAAGCTCGCAGCCATGATTCCGGTGGTGTAACCGTCGGGGGCCGAGCGCGCGATCGCCTCGCCGCCGACGGTGCCGCCCGCGCCGGGTCGATAATCCATCACGATCGGTTGTCCCAGCGCTTCGCTCATCTTCGGCTGGAGCAGCCTGAAGAAGATGTCGCTGTTCCCGCCAGGGGCGGCGGGATTGACGATGCGGACCGGTTTGACCGGGAAGGTCTGGGCCTGCGCTTCGCCGCCGGCGGCGAAACATGCTGCGACTGCAAGTGCGACTGCCGACTTCACGATCATTCCTCCTCCAAGGTTTGACGCGACGTCATTCCCGCGTAGGCGGGAATCCATTTTGTTTTTGTCTGAAATGGATACCCGACAGTCCCCGCTGCCGCGGGTTCGGGAATGACGGACAGCGGTTACTCAGCTTCGATGTGCGCGTTCCTCGCCACCTTGATCCACTTCGCGATCTCGTTGCGGTTGAACTTGTCGTGCGCTTCGGGCGTGCTCGCGACGACGTCGGCGCCCTGATTGCCGAGGTTGTTCTTCACGCCCGGATCCTGCAGCGCTTTCACCAGCGTGCCGTTGACGCGCTCGACGAGCGGGCGCGGCATGTTCGCGGGACCGAAGAGCGCGAAGCCGCTCGCGACGACGAAGCCTTTCACGCCCTGCTCGACGGCGGTCGGGACGTCCTTGGCCGCGGCCGAGCGCGTCTCGCCGGTCTGCGCGATCATGCGCAGCCGTCCGCTGCGCGTGTGCTGGAGCGCCGCCGGCATGCTCGAGAACTGGAAGTGGATCTGGCCCGACACCACGTCGGTCAGCGCGAGGCCGGCGCTCTTGTAATGGATCGGCGTGAGCTTCATCTTGGTGAGCGACACCAGCAGCTCCGCCGCGAGATGGCCGACCGTGCCGCGGCCGGCGGTGGAGTAGTTGAGACCGTCGGGCGTCGATCTCGCGACCGCGATGAGCTCCTTCATGTTCTTCGCGGGGATCGACGGATGGATGACGAGCGCCGTCGGCACGTCGGCGATGATCCCGAGCGGCGTGAAGTCCTTCACCGAGTCGTACGGGAGCTTCTTGATCATCGCCGGGTTGATCGTGTGTCCCGCCGACACCATCAGCAGCGTGTAGCCGTCCGGCGCGGCGCGCGCAGCGACTTCGGTGCCGATGCTGCCGCCGGCGCCGCCGCGGTTGTCGACGATCACCTGCTGGCCGAGCACCTCGCCCCACTTGGGCGTGAACGCGCGGGCGATGATGTCGGTGTTACCGCCGGGCGCGAACGGCACGATCATCCGCACGGGTTTGGTCGGATATTGCTGAGCGGACGCCGATGCGGCGACGAAAACGGACAGCGCAAACGCTGCGCGGTGGAGCTTGCACTTCATGCGGGAGATCTCCTCGGTTCGAATCGGCGCGTCGTGAGGCGCGCCTTGCGAGCGGCATCATAACCGCGCCGCGTGCTATTTCGCCAGACCGAGATCCGACAGCACCGAGCGGAACACGGCGTACTGCGCGTCGAAGTATGCAGCGAGCTCCCGACTCTTCATGAAGTGCGCGACGCCGCCGGTGCGCTCGATCTCGCGCTGCCATTCCGGGGTGGCGACCACCTGCTCGAACACGCGTTCCCAGTAAGCCGTCTGCTGCGGCGTCCAGCCGCGCGCGCCGATCACCGGCCGCCAGTTCGCGACCACGGCGTCGACACCCTGTTCGCGCCACGTCGGCACGACCGCGAGCGCACCGCCGAGGCGTTGCGGTGCGGAAACGGCGATCGCGCGCAGCTTGCCGCTCTGCACGTGCGGGATGAGGTTGGCGGACGGCGTCACCACGAGCGCGACGTGCCCGCCGAGCAGCGCGGTCATCGATTCGCCGCCGGAGGAGAAGATCACGACCTTGAGCTTTTTCACATCGGCGCCGGCGGCCTTGGCGACGATGCCGGCCGCGATATGGTTGGTGTTGCCTGCGCTGGTCGCGATCCCGATGGGAAGCTCTGCCGCGCGCGTGCGCAGCGCCTCGATCAGGGCCTTGCCATCGCGGATCGGCGAATCGGCAGGGACCGCGAAACCGAGATATTCGTCGTACAGCATCGCCACCGGCGTGAAATCGCGATGGCCAAGCACAGTTTTCCCGGTGATGTGATTGGTGAGGAGCGAAGTCGCGGTGATCTCGTAATAGTGCGCGTCGCCCGGATGTGAATTGAGATACGCCTGCACGATCGTGCTGCCGCCGCCGGGCTTGTTGACGACGTTGACCGGCGTCGGCACGACACGCCGGTCCTGCATGATCTTCTGGATCGTCCGCGCGGTGCGGTCGATGCCGCCGCCGGGCGAGACGCCGACCAGCATCTCGACCGGCTTCGTCGGCGCCCACTGTGCGTGAGCGGCGAATGCCGCGGTGCAGAGCAGCAGCGCGGCGGCAAAACCTTTGGTCAAAGACATTCGAGCAGCCCCAGGTTGAATGGGGATAGAATTTACACTCACCTCGACCTTCCGGAAGTCACTCCTATGGCATCCAAGCGCATGACCATCATGGGGACGCGTCACGTCGTCTCCGCGGGCCACTATCTCGCCGCGCACGCGGGTTTCAAGATCCTCGAAGCGGGCGGCAACGCGATCGACGCCGGCGTCGCCGCCGGCATCGCCATCGACGTGCTGCAGACCGACAAGGTCAACTTCGGCGGCGTCGCGCCGCAGATCATCTACACCGCCAAAGACCGCAAGGTGAGCTGTATCGACGGTCTGGGCGTCTGGCCCAAGGCGATCACGCCCGATTATTTCGCGAAGCGCCACGGCGGCAAGATCCCGCCCGGCGTGGAGCGCGCGGTGGTTCCCGCCGCGCCTGACGCGTGGCTCACGTCGCTGGCCAACTTCGGCACGATGAGCTTCTCCGACGTCGCGGCTGCGGCCATCCGCTTCGCGCGCGACGGCTTCCCGATGCACGGGCTCATGTCGGAGTTCATCACCGACAACCTGTCCTCGTACCAGCGCTGGCCGTCGAGCCGCAAGGTGTTCCTGCCGAAAGGCCGTCCGCCGCTGGAAGGCGAGATCTTCGTGCAGAGCGATCTCGCGAAGACGCTCCAGTACATGGCCGACGTGGAGCGGAAAGTCGCGCGCAAGAAAGGCCGCAAGGCGGGCATCAAGGCCGCGCGCGACGCGTTCTACAAAGGCGACATCGCGCGCGAGGTGACGCGCTGGATCGAGAAAGAAGGCGGTCCGATGCGCTACGAGGACTTCGCCGGGTTCAAGGTCAACTTCGAGCCGACGGTGCGCACCAAATTCCAGGGCATCG
The DNA here is from genome assembly GCA_036262035.1 of Burkholderiales bacterium. NCBI lineage: Bacteria > Pseudomonadati > Pseudomonadota > Betaproteobacteria > Burkholderiales > Burkholderiales bacterium. The sequence continues at coordinate 21,408 of DATAJS010000030.1, forward strand.
AGCTGCACGCCTGCGGCCCGTGGTCGCAGGGCCCGGTGATGCCGATGGCCCTCAACATCCTCAAGAGCTTCGACCTGAAGGCGATGGGCCACAACTCGGCCGAGTACATCCACGTCGTCAACGAAGCGCTCAAGCTCGCGTTCTCCGACCGCCACAACTGGTTCGGCGATCCGAAGTTCGTGAAGGTGCCGATCAACGGCCTGATGAGCGACAAGTACGCGCAATGGCGCCGCGGCCTCATCAGCGTGGAAAAAGCGTTCGCCGAGATGCCTCCGGCCGGCGATCCGAAGACGCTGAAAGAGATCGCCAATCGCTGGATGCCCGAGCCGCAGTCCGAGGAGGCGCCCGGACCGGGCGACACCTCGTACCTCTGCGTCATCGACAAGGACGGCAATGCGTTCTCGTGCACGCCGAGCGACGGCTCGAACAACGCGCCGATCGTTCCGGGCGTGGGCATCGTGTGCTCGGGCCGCGGCACGCAGTCGTGGGGCGATCCCACGCATCCTTCGTCGGTCGCGCCGGGCAAGCGTCCGCGTCTCACGCCCAGTCCCGCGCTCGGGCTCAAGAACGGCAAGGCGTTCATGCCGTTCGGCACGCCGGGCGGCGACGTGCAGCCGCAGGCGATGCTGCAGGTGTTCCTGAACGTCAACGTCTTCGGCATGGACGCGCAGGCCGCGATCGACGCGCCGCGCTTCGCGAACTACACCTACCCGGGTTCGTTCGAGCCGCATCCGTACTATCCGGGGCGCCTGTACATCGAATCGCGCGTCGACAAAGCCACGCGCGACCAGCTTTCCGATCTCGGGCACAAGGTGTACGAATGGCCCGAGCAGACGTGGCTCGCCGGCGCGGTGTGCACCATCGTGGCCGATCACAAGAACGGCGTGCTGCACGGCGGTGCGGACACGCGGCGTCCGGCGTACGTGCTGGGCTGGTAGCTAGATTCCGTGCGCCACGGGATCGCGTCGGCGATCCTGTCGGAGCCGCCTCGCGATGACCGGTGCCGGTCATTGCGAGGAGCGCCAGCGACGAAGCAATCCCGAGGCGCTCGATAAAACAATCTCCCGAGGAGACAATGCGAAGAACAACGATCGCTGTCGCGCTATTCACGCTCGCAACCGCGAGCCATGCGCAGACCTATCCCACCAAACCCATCCGCTGGATCGTCGGCTATACCCCCGGCGGCACCGCGGACATGCTCGCGCGCGCCGTGGGGCAGAAGCTGACCGAAGCCTGGGGACAGCAGGTGGTCGTCGAGAACCGTCCCGGCGCGGGCACGAACATCGGCACGGAAGTTGCGGCGAAAGCCGCGCCCGACGGTTACACGCTCTTCATGCCGACCGTCGCGAACGCCATCAATCCCACCTTGTATCCCAAGCTCAACTTCGACATCCTGCGCGACTTCGTGCACATCACGAACTTCGCCAAGGTGCCGGGCATCGTCGTCGTGCATCCGTCGGTGCCGGCGAAGAACGTGAAGGAGCTGATCGCGCTCGCGCGGGCGAACCCGAACGCGCTGCGCCACGGCTCGACCGGCATCGGCAGCCCGCACCATCTCGCCGGCGAGATCTTCAAGTCGATGTCGGGCGTGAAGATGGTGCACGTGCCCTATCGCGGCGCGTCGCCGGCGCTCGTCGACATCGTCGCGGGCCACATCGAGGTCTATTTCGGCGCCATGGTGTCGACGCTGCCGCACGTGAAGAGCGGGCGCGTGCGCGCGCTCGGCGTGACGACGTTGAAGCGCGTCGCGGCGGTGCCCGACATCCCGACGATCAGCGAGCAGGGCCTCAAAGGCTTCGAGACCGGCTCATGGTTCGGCGTCTCGGTGCCGACCGGCACGTCGAAAGAGATCGTGAACCGGCTGCACAAGGAATCGGTGCGCATCCTCGCGCTGCCCGAAGTGCGCGACCGCATGATCGCCGAAGGCGCCGAGTTCGTCGGCGACACGCCCGAGCAGTTCACGGCGTTCCTCAAGGGCGAGATCGAGAAGTGGGGCAAGGCGGTGAAAGCGTCGGGCGCGAGATCCGAAGGCTAGTGATGAAGTGATGAGGTGATGAAGTGATGAGATCGTCATTCCCCCGCAGAGCTTGTCCCCGAGGTATTCGTCGGGGGCGGGAATCCATTTTGACTTTGGTGTGCGCCGCGCTTCTCTTCGGAAGCGCAGCGGGCTACGCTCAAACCTATCCCGACCGCCCGGTGCGCATGGTCGTCGGCTTTCCGCCCGGCGGCGCGGCGGACATCCTCGGGCGCATCGCCGCGCACGAGCTTTCTGCACGCATCGGCCAGCAGGTCGTCGTCGACAACCGCGGCGGCGCGGGCGGCCTCATCGCCACCGAGATCACCGCGCGCGCGACGCCCGACGGCTACACGCTGCTCTTCACGTCGATACCGCACGTCATCAATCCGCACCTCTACCGTAAGGTGACCTACGACGCGCTGAAAGACTTCATCCCGGTGATCCAGTTCGTGGCGGTGCCCCTCATGATGGCGGCCACCCCGTCTCTGCCGGCGAAGAGCGTGAAGGAGGTGATCGCGCTCGCCAAGGCGAAGCCGGGACAGCTCAACTACGGCTCGGGCGGCAGCGGCTCGTCGAGCCATCTCGCGTTCGAGCTGTTCAAGTCGATGGCGGGCATCGACATCTCGCACGTGCCGTACAAGGGCACCGGCCCGCTCATCACCGACATGCTCGGCGGCCAGATCGCGCTGACGATCGCGAGCGCGGTGCCGCTGTCCGCACAGGTGCGCTCGGGCAAGCTGCGCCCGCTCGGCGTGACCGGACCGAAGCGCTCTCCCGCGTTTCCCGACGTGCCCGCGATCGCCGAAACGGTGCCCGGCTACGAAGTCGTGAACTGGTTCGGCATCGTCGCGCCGGCCGGGACGCCGAAAGCGATCGTTCAGCGCGTCAACGCCGAGCTCAACAAGGCGCTGCAGTCGCCCGACCTGGTGAAGACGCTCGGCGCGCAGACCGCGGAAGCGGTCGGCGGCACGCCCGAAGCCTTCGACAAGGTGATACGCGCCGATTACGCGAAGTGGGCGAAAGTCGTCAAGGCGTCCGGCGCCAAGGTGGACTGACGTCCACCTTGGCACGTGTGCCGGTGAGCGCCAAGGAGGGAAACCAAGGTTTCCCTCCTTCGACCTCCTTTCCTTTTTCAAGCAATTCCCTCGTTATTCCGCTCGATGATATTGCCCGATCCGCGCCGTTACGGCGCCGGCGATCCTGACGATCCGCTGCTGAAATCCGCCGCGGCGGGCGACCACCGCGCGCTCGTCGACGCGCTGCGCGAGCTCGCGGCGAACCGCAAGGACGCGACGATTCATGCCGCGCTCGGGGCCGCGCCGTCCCAGCCGGTCTACGCAGCGCTGTGGAGCGCCCTGGCCGCAGCGGTCGAGCAGCCCGCGCCGGGCGAAGCGGTGGCGGCGCAGCTCTTCGCGATGCCGTGGGTGATCGTCGCCGCCGGCAGCGCCCCGGCGAAAGTGGACTGCGTCCTGCCCGACGTCGGTGCGCTCGCCAAAGTCTTCGAAGAGCACCGCGTGTTCGGCGCGAGCCGCACGCTCGGTCTTTCCAATGCGCTGTGCGCGGTGGAAGCGCTGGAGACGCTCGCGCCCGGCGCGCTCCTCGCGGCGCGCGAAGGCGCGACGCTGCGCGACGCGCCGCCGGCGCCCTTTACCGTGCTGCGCGGCATCGAGGAAGTGCACCTGCGTTTCCTGCTCGGCGCGGCGGTCGCGCCGTCCCACGCGCCCGGCGTGGCCGAGACCGGCTCGAACGTCGCGGCCTGGGGCACGCCCGCGCTGAAGGCGATGGCCGCCCAGCTCGCGACGCCCGGGGTCCAGCTCCTGCCGATGCCGCGTCCGCCTGCCGGCCTCTACACCGCGGCCTTCATGGGCCGCCGGGCCGCGCTCGAAGCCGCTTTCAACCTGTTCATGAGCAATTCGGTGCGCCGCATCCGCATGGCGGTAGGCGACCCGAACGTGACGATCTCGGCGCACGAGAGCGGCGAGATCCGGATCGTGCTCTGGACGCCGCTGGACGACGCGATGGTCGAAGGCTTCGGCTGGACGCTGCATCCGGCCGACGACCTTGTCGAGGTGGAAAATGCGATCCGCGGGATGATCGCCGACTGCCGCCTGCCGGAGCCGGCGGTCCATCCGGCGGTGCTGCCCGACCGCACCTCGACCGGCGCGGTTCTCTTCAGGACGGGCGGCTAAAACGACACCGCCCGCGCGAATCCTGCGCGGGCGGACGGTTCGAGGAGGTGCGGATCAGCCCCGTGCGGCGCGCGGCGCGCGGCGAGTCGGGGTGGGCGCCGGCTCGGGAGCCGGTGCGGGGGCCATGATCGGCGCGGGCGCCGGGGCGGCGATCGGCGCAGGGGCCGGGGCCGGCGTCACGGCCGCGACAGGAACGGGCTTCGGCTTCGCCGGCACGTTGTAGGTGGCGCTCCACGGATGTCCGGTGTGCAGCGTGTAGACGATGCCCCCGGCGCCCGCGCCCGAGGTGGCGCCGGACGGCGCGGGTGCCGCGGTCGACGCTGCGCTGCTGCTGGCGCTCGGCGAGGGGCTCACGCTCGTATCCTGGGCCGGGGTCTGGCTCGCACAGCCGGAAGTGAGGGCTACCACAGCCGCCGCAGCGGCCAACCACCAACTTTTCATCACACACCTCTCCTCAAAGGGTAATCGAACGGCCGCGGCGCGGTCGGCGCGTGCCACACGGCTTTAGCAATTGATACGCCTGCGCTTCCGGTTGACCTATGTCAAAAACGTAAAGCCGCCGGACCGTAGTATCGCCTCGTGCAAAAGTCCACCTGCTTTCACTGCGCGCTGCCCCTCGACGGAGCGGCTTTCCCGGTCACCGTCGGCGGCGAGACGCGCACGACGTGCTGCGCCGGCTGCCAGGCGGTCGCGCAGACCATCGTCGACAACGGGCTGGCGGACTACTACCGGAACCGCACCGCCGCGCCGCCGCGGACCGAGAATCCGCGCCGGACGCTGGCAACACTCGAACTATACGACGTTCCGGACGTGCAGCGGAGCTTTGTACGCGTCGCCCATGACGATGTCAAGGAAGCGTCGCTCCTCCTCGACGGCCTCACCTGCGCCGCCTGCGCATGGCTGATCGAGCGGCGCCTGGCGAAGGTCCATGGCGTGGTCAGCGTCGCGATCAACTACGCCGCGCGCCGGGCGCGCGTCGCTTACGACGGCCGGACCACGCTCTCCGCCATCCTGCGGGCGATCGCCGGGCTCGGCTACGGCGTGCAGCCGTACGACGCCGCCCGCTCCGAGGAAGCGCTGCACCGCGAGCGCCGCACCATGCTGCGCCGGCTCTTCGTCGCCGGTTTCGGGATGATGCAGGTGATGATGTACGCGGTGCCGGTCTACGTCGCCGACGGGGCGATGACGCCGGACATCGAGCAGCTCATGCGGCTCGCGAGCCTGGTCCTCACCGCGCCGGTCGCGCTGTGGGCGGCGCTCCCGTTCTACCGCGGCGCGCTGCGCGAATTGCGGGCGAGGCGCATCGGCATGGACCTGGCCGTAGCCGCCGGGATCGCCGTCGCCTTCGCGGTCAGTCTCGCCGCGACGTGGAGGGGCAGCGGCGACGTCTATTTCGATTCGGTGACGATGTTCGTCTTCCTGCTGCTCGGCTCGCGCTATCTCGAGATGAATGCGCGGATCAGGGCCGCGGACGCGCAGGCACGGCTCGCGCGGCTCGCGCCCGCGACGGCCGAAAAGCTGGCGTCGTTTCCCGAGCCCGGCGTGCCGCAGGTCGTCGCGGCGGCCGCGCTGCGTCCCGGCGACGTAGTCGCCGTGAGGCCCGGAGCTTCGATCCCCGCCGACGGTACGGTGCTCGAAGGCGCGAGCGCGGCGGACGAATCGCTGTTCACCGGCGAATCGCGACCCGTCGCGAAGACCGTCGGCAGCCGCGTCACCGGCGGCTCGGTGAACGTGCGCTCGCCGTTGACGATGCGCGTCGACCGCGTCGGCGAGGACAGCGTGCTCGCTGGCATCGTGCGGCTCATGGACCGTGCGCAGACCGAGAAGCCCCCGATCGCGCTTGCCGCGGAACGGGCGGCGCAATGGTTCGTTGCGGCGGTGCTCGCGCTGACGATCGCGTCGGCGATCGCGTGGTATGCCGTCGATCCGTCGCGCGCGCTGTGGATCGCCATCGCGGTGCTGGTCGTGACGTGCCCGTGCGCGCTCTCGCTCGCCACGCCCGCGGTGCTCACCGCGGCCACCGGCGCGCTGTATCGTCAGGGCATGCTCGTGACCCGCGGCCACGCGCTGGAGACGTTGGCCCACGCCACCCACTTCGTATTCGACAAGACCGGCACGCTGACCACGGGGCATCTGTCGCTGATCGGCGTGCTTCCGCTGTCCGACCTCCCGCGCGGACGCTGCCTCGAGATCGCCGCCGCGCTCGAAGCGCAATCCGAGCATCCGCTCGCGCGCGCGATCGCCGCGGCGGCGCCGCACATAAACGGGCATGCGACGGACGTCGAGAATGCGCCCGGCTGCGGCGTGTCCGGTGTCGTCGACGGCGTCGAATGGCGCATCGGCACGCCGGCTTACGTCGCCGCGCTGCACGGCCGGCCGCTGCCCCGCGAGCTCGCGTTCGTGAGCGACGACGTGAGCATGGTCGCGCTCGGCAACGCGCAGGGCTGGGTGTCGCTGCTCACGTTCGACGACGAGCTGCGCGGCGATGCGCGCCGCGTCGTCGCCGAGCTCGCCGCCGGCGGGCGCACCGTGTGCCTGCTGTCGGGCGATCGCGAAAGGCGTGCCCGCCACGTCGCGCGCGAGCTCGGCATACCGGTCGTCCGCGGCGACGCTACGCCGCAGGACAAGCTCGCGTTCGTCGAGCGCCTGCAGGCGCAAGGCGCGATCGTCGCGATGGTCGGCGACGGCGTCAACGACGCGCCGGTGCTCGGACTCGCGCAGGTGTCGGTCGCGATGGGTTGCGGCACCGAGCTCGCGCACGCGAGCGCGGACATGGTGCTGATGCACGAGCGCCTCCAGCCGTTGGCCGACGCGTTCTCGACCGCGCGGCGAGCCTTGCGCATCGTGAGGCAGAACCTCGCGTGGGCGGGCGCTTACAACGCCGTCGCGCTGCCGCTCGCGATCGCCGGCTGCGTGACGCCGCTCGTCGCCGCGATCGGCATGTCCGCTTCCTCGCTCGTGGTGGTGACCAACGCGCTGCGCCTGCTGCGCGTCCGCCGCGTGGATACCGACGGCGCCGCGCCCGTGCCGCGGATCACGCGAGCGGCCGCATCGATCTGACCATGGAAATCCTCTACCTGCTCGTGCCGCTCTCGGTCGTGCTCGTCTTCGCGATCGGCGTCGCGTTCTGGCGCGCGGTCGAAGGCGGCCAGTTCGAAGACCTCGAAGGTCCCGCTCACCGCATCCTCCAGGACGACGACTGATAGCATTGGCGTCTCCTGCGGTGCCGATGCGGTGACGCCATGTCCAGCCACTACCTTTCGAGACTGTTCGAGCCGCGCTCGGTCGCCATCGTCGGCGCGACCGAGCGCGCCGGCGCGGTCGGCCGCGTGCTCGTCGAGAACATGATTGCCGCCGGCTACAAGGGCGAGCTGTACGGCGTCAATCCCGCGCACAAGTCGGTGCTCGGCGTGCCGTGCTATCCGTCGGTGCCCGAGCTGCCCAAGCGGGTCGACCTCGCGGTGGTCGCCACGCGCCCCGAAGCGGTGCCGAACGTGATCGAGGCGTGCGGCCGCGCGGGCACCAAGGCGGCGGTCATCATCACCGCGGGCTTTTCGGAGACGGGCATCGACGGCGCCGAGCGCGAGCGCCGGGTGCTCGCGACGGCGCGCCAGTACGGCGTGCGCCTCGTCGGCCCCAACTGCCTCGGCATCATGCGTCCCGCGATCGGCCTCAACGCCACGTTCGGTCACGGCAACGCGGTGCCGGGATCGCTGGGGCTGGTCTCGCAGTCGGGCGCGATCTGCACGGCCATGCTCGACTGGGCGCGGCCCAACGGCATCGGCTTCTCCAGCGTGGTGTCGCTCGGCGGCTCGGCCGATATCGACTTCGGCGAGATCGTCGACTATCTCGCGTTCGACCCGCAGACCGAGCACGTGCTGCTCTACATCGAAGGCATACGCGACGCGCGCCGCTTCGTGAGCGCGCTGCGCGCGGCCGCCCGCGCCAAGCCGATCGTCGTCATGAAATCCGGGCGTCATCCGACCGGCGTGCGCGCGGCGGTCTCGCACACCGGGGCCATGGTCGGCGCCGACGACGTGTTCGACGCGGCGCTGCGGCGCACCGGGGCGGTGCGCGTGACGAGCCTCGCGTCGGGCGTCGGCGCGGCGCACGCGCTCTCCAAGCGGGTGCGCCCTCGCGGCGAGCGGCTCGCGATCATCACCAACGCCGGCGGACCCGGCGTGCTGGCGGCCGACCGCGCCGCGGACCTCGGTGTGCCGCTCGCCGATCTGTCCGCGGCGACGATCGAAGCGCTGCGTGCGGCGCTGCCGCCGAACTGGTCGCAGGGCAACCCGATCGACGTCATCGGCGACGCCGACGTGGCGCGCTATACCGCGGCGTTGAAAGCGTGCTTCGCCGATCCCGGCATCGACGGCGTGCTCGTCATCCTCACGCCGCAGGCGATGACCGCGCCGACCGACGTTGCCAAAGCGGTCATCGAGTGCTCGCGGCGGTCGGACAAGCCGCTGATCGCATGCTGGATGGGGGAGGAGCAGGTGGTCGAAGGCCGCGCGCTGTTCCAGAAGCGCGGCATACCGGTGTTCCGCACGCCCGAGCCCGCGGTCGAGATGTTCGCCAACGTCTCGGCGTTCTATCGCAACCAGCGCAGCCTGATGCAGACGCCGGGCCCGCTATCCGAGCAGGAGCAGCCCGATTTCGCCGCGGCGAAGCGGATCGTCGACGCCGCGCTCGCGGCGGGCGCGACGGTGCTCTCGGGCGCGCAGTCGAAGGCGCTGCTCGCCGCGTTCCACATTCCCGTCGCACGCGCGGTGCCGGCCCGGAGCGCGGAGGAAGCAGTCGCGGTCGCCGACACGCTCGGCTACCCGGTGGTGATGAAGATCGATTCGCCCGACATCACGCACAAGACCGAGGTCGGCGGCGTGAGGCTCAACCTGTCCGGCGCGGAGGACGTGCGCGCGGCGTTCGCATCGATGACCGAGGGCGTGCGGCAGGTGAGGCCGCAGGCGCGCATTCTCGGCGTGACGCTCGAATCTTTCGTCTCGCGCGCGAACGTGCGCGAGCTGTTCATCGGCGCGATCGCCGATCCGGTGTTCGGTCCCGCGATCACCTTCGGCACCGGCGGGACAGCGGTGGAGATCCACGCCGATCGCGCGGTGGGTCTGCCGCCGCTCAACGGCTTCCTCATCGACGAGATGATCCGCTCGACGCGCGTGTCGAGGCTCCTCGGCGCGTTCCGCGGCATGCCGCCGGCGAACGTGGAGGCGATCGGCAACGTGCTGCTGCGCGTCTCCGAGATGGTCTGCGAGCTGCCGTGGATACGCGAGCTGGACGTCAACCCGCTCCTCGCCGATGAGCACGGCGTGATCGCCGCGGACGCCCGCGTCGTGGTGGCGCCGCGGCCGGCCTCGAAGCGCCCGTACGATCACATGGCGATACACCCGTATCCCGTGGATCTCGTGTCCGAATGGCGCGCGCGCGACGGCGCCACTGTAACGATACGGCCGATCCGGCCCGAAGACGCGCGGATCGAGTACGAGTTCGTGCACGAGCTCTCGCCGCAGACCAAGTACCTGCGCTTCATGGGTGCGGTCAGGGACCTGTCGCCTTCGATGCTCGCGCGCTTCACACAGGTCGATTACGACCGCGAGATGGCGCTGATCGGCGTGGTATCGCAGGACGACCGCGACGGAAGAGATGGCGCGCAAGAAGCCGCGCGCGACGGAAAGGATGGCGCGCAAGAAGCCGCGCGCGAGAAGCAGATCGCCGTCGCGCGCTACGTCATCAATCCCGACGGGACGTCGTGCGAGTTCGCGATCGTCGTCGCCGAGAGCTGGCAGGGGCAGGGGCTCGCGCGCCATCTCATGGCGAAGCTCGTCGAGCTCGCGCGCGAACGGGGCTTGCGCGAGATGGTGGGGCTGATCCTCTCCACCAACACGCGCATGCTCGATCTCGCGCGCTCGCTCGGCTTCACGATCGGGGACTGGCCCGACGACCCGGAGCTCGTGCGCGCGCGTCTCGCGCTGTCGTGACCGCTTCCAGGCGAGGCCCCGCGGCTATAATCCGTCGCGTCAGTCCATCGCCTATCCTTCCGCCTTCGATGAAATCGCAACTCGCCAGGAGCCTGCTCGCGTTCGCCGCCGGAGCGGCCCTCGCAGCGCTGGGCGCGGGCGCGCTCACGCGCCGCAATCGCGACCGCGGCCTCCTCGCGCGCCACGCCGCGGACAACGAGCGCAGGGTCAATTCGATCATCGCGTCGGCGATGGATGCGATCATCACCTGCGACGAGGCGCAGCGCATCGTGCTCTTCAATGCCGCCGCCGAGAAGATCTTCAGGTGCAGGGCGGACGAGGCGATCGGCGCGCCGCTCGACATCTTCATACCCGAGCGTTACCGCGCTCAGCACGCTGTGCACGTGCGGCGCTTCGGCGAGGCGGGCGTGACGATGCGCCGCATGGGCGGCGAGCTCGTGCTCGCGGGGATGCGTCGGGACGGCGAGGAGTTTCCGATCGATGCGTCGATCTCGCAGGTCACGGTGTCCGGGCAGAAGTTCTACACGGTCATCCTGCGCGACATCACCGAGCGACAGCGCGCGGCCGATGCGCTCGCGCGCTCGAACGAGGAGCTGCGCGAGATGTACGAATCGATGCACGAGGTGCGCGAAGCGGAGCGCACTCGCATCGCGCGCGAGCTGCACGACGAGCTCGCGCAATGGCTGACGGCGCTGAAGATGGACGTGTCGTGGATCCGCTCGCGGCTGCCGCAGGACGAGACGCAGCTCGTCGGCAAGGCCGACCGCATGAAGGGCGTGGTCGACAGCACGATCGCTGCGATGCGCCGTATCGCGGCCGACTTGCGGCCGGTGATGCTCGACGACCTCGGTCTCATGCCGGCCATCGAGAACCTGCTCAACGATCTCGCCGAGCGCACCGGCATCGAGGTGAGCCTCGAAGGGAGCGCAGCGCTCGAATCGTTGCGCGATCCGCTCGTCACCGCGGTCTATCGCATGATCCAGGAAGCGCTGACGAACGTCGCGCGTCACTCGCACGCGACGCAGGTCGCGGTGACGCTCGACATCGGGGACGGCAGGCTCGGGGTGACGGTGCGCGACAACGGGCGGGGTCTCGACCCCGATCCGGACCGCAAGTCGTTCGGCCTGCTCGGCATCCGCGAGCGCGCGAGGACGCTCGGCGGCGAAGCGCGCATCTACAGCCCGCCCGAGGGGGGCACGGTCGTCGAGATCGCCGTGCCCCTCGCGCGCTACGTGCAGGCGGAGGCGCGCGCGTGATCCGGGTGCTGCTCGCGGACGATCACGCGATCGTGCGCACCGGATTGCGCGAGATCCTCGAATCGACGAGCGACATCGAAGTCGCGGCCGAGGCGGGCAACGGCACCGAGGCGCTCAACGCGGTGCGCGCCCGCGACTTCGACGTCGCGGTGCTCGACCTTTCGATGCCCGGCCGCAGCGGCATCGAGCTCATCAAGCTCGTCAAGGACGAGCGGCCGAAGCTCAGGGTGCTCGTACTGACGATGCACAGCGAGGAGCAGTACGCGGTGCGCGCGCTCCGCGCGGGCGCGTCGGGCTATCTCACCAAGGAGAGCGCCGCCGACGAGCTCGTCGCGGCGGTGCGCCGCATCGCCTCCGGCGGCGCGTACGTGAGCCCCGAAACCGCGCAGCGACTCGTGCTCGATACCTCGGCGCCGGGCGCGCAGCTGCCGCATGCCCGGCTCTCCAACCGAGAATTCGAAGTCTTCCGCATGATCGTCGCCGGCAAGTCGGTGACCGACATCGGCGCGGCGCTCAATCTCTCGGTGAAGACGATCAGCACGCACAAGGCGCGGATTCTCGAGAAGATGGGCTTTGCATCGCAGGCCGAGCTCGTGCGCTACGCGGTGGAGCATCGCCTGCTCGATTGAGCAGGCGATGCTCCCGTAAACGCCTCGGAGGGAAACCCATGGTTTCCCTCCGAGACCTCCTTTCCTTCGGCGCGCTTGGCGCGCGCTCCGCTGCCCAAGGTTCGTAGGGTGCGCGCGAGCGCACCGCGTTGTGGTAACGCTGCGCCCGTGCGGCGTCTTCCGCCGTAGGCGGATTCCTACCCCCGCTTTCCGCGTTTTCCTAGCGCCGCTTTCAGCCGTCGCCGATGGAGCCGGCGCGCTTGCGTGCCGATACTTCGATCATGCAAACGCGACCGGACGCCCAACCCGTGAAAGTATTCATCGTCGAAGATTCGCCGGCGATCTGCGAGCGGCTCGTCGAGATGATCGAAGCCGGCGACGGCAACAAGGTGGTCGGTCAGGCCGATACCTACGAAGGGGCGGTCGCCGGAATCGCCGAGAGCCATCCGGACGTCGCCATCTTCGACATCAAGCTCGCACGCGGCAACGGCATCGGCGCGCTCGCCGCCGCGAAGCGCGGCCAACCGGATCTCCACGGCATCGTGATGAGCAACCACTCGACGCCGCAGCACCGCAAGGCGAGCGTCGAGGCCGGCGCCGAGTACTTCCTCGACAAGTCCATCGACTTCGAGCGCATCCCCGAAATCCTCAGAATCCTGCAAGCAAAACAACGACAGAGGCCCGCATGAACCTGCCCAGCGCCGTCACCGCCCGCACCGTCAAACCCGCCGCTCCCGGCGCCGCGATCGCGATGAACCCCCGCGATTCGCGTCCAGGCAGCACCAGCGCCCCGGTGTCGTGTTCCAACTGCTGTCTCGCCCACGTCTGTCTGCCGCACGGCCTGACGCCGGGCGCGCTCTCCGACATGGACGAGCTCACGCGCGTCAAGCGCCGCATCGCCAGGGGCGCGTCGCTGTATCGCGCCGGCGATACGTTCGAATCGCTCTACGCCGTGCGCAGCGGCTCGTTCAAGACCGTCGGCGTCTCGCGCCACGGCGACGAGAAAGTTACCGGGCTGCACCTGCCGGGCGAAGTGATGGGTCTCGAGGCGATCAACAGCAAGCGCTACGGCTACGACGCCGTCGCGCTCGAAGACAGCGAAGTGTGCGTGATCCCGTTCGGCCATCTGTCGCAGCTCTCCCTGCGCCTTCCCGAGCTCCAGCAGCAGCTCCTGCGCATCCTCTCCGGCGACATCTCGCGCGACCAGGGCCTCATGCTGCTGCTGGGCGGGATGGACGCCGGGCAGCGCCTTGCGGCTTTCCTGCTCTCGCTCTCGCGCCGTTATCAGAAGCTCGGTTACTCCGCGACATGCTTCAGCCTGCGCATGACGCGCGAGGAGATCGGCAGCTATCTCGGCCTCACGCTCGAGACCGTGAGCCGGCTCTTCTCACGCTTCCAGAAAGACGGCCTCCTCAGCGCGCACCAGAAGGAGATCGAGATCCGGAACGTCGAGAAGCTGCGCGAGAAGGTCGGGCACTAGGCTCGACAGGAGAAGCAGGGCTACGCCGGTTCGAGGCGGCGGCTGGCGGCGGTTATATCAGCGCGGCAGGGAGCGTCGCGCAGCGGAAGGCTCAGGACGTGGGTAAACGGCCGCGTCCGGGCGGAGTTGCCGCGCGGGCCTGTTTCGCCAGCGCGCCGTCGACGAGCCTCGGAAAAAGGGCGTTGAGCCGCACGAAGAAGCGCTCGGGCCGGCCGATCTGGCGCTCGGCCACGCCTGCCGAGATCGCGGCCACCACTTCGTGGGCGACGGTCTGCGCATCGTCGACGTGTGCGCCGGTCTTCGCCTGCAGCTCGCGCACCGCCGCGCCGTTCATCGCGGTGTCGGTCGCCCGCGGAGAGACGTAGGTCACGCGCACGCCGGTCCCGGAAAGCTCTCGCCGCAGCGCCTCCGACAGCCCGCGCAGCGCGAACTTGGTGGCGGAGTACGCGGCAAAGTTCGGATGTGCGATGGCGCCGAACGTCGAGCCGATGTTCACGATGTGCCCGCGGTCGTGCGCGCCGAAGCGGGCCAGCGCCGCGCGCGTGAGCAGCAGCGGCGCGGTGAGGTTGATCGCGACGAGCTCCGCGAGCGCGTGCGGGTCTTCGGCGGCGAGCGGACCGAAGCGCTGGATGCCGGCGTTGTTCACGAGCACGTCGAGACCTTCGAGCGCCTGCGCCGCGGCCTCGACCAGCGCCTCGTGACCGTCGGGGGCCGCGAGATCGAAGGGCAGCGCGACGGCGCTCTGCGCGCCTCGCGCGCGCGCGTTCTGCACGAGCGCGGCGAGCTTCGCTGCGTTGCGGCCGGCGAGGGCGAGCTTCGCGCCCGCGCGCGCGAGCTCCATCGCGAGCGCGCTGCCGATGCCGCCCGACGCGCCGGTGAGCAGGACGCGCTTGCCGGCGAGGCTCATGCCGCCTCCCCTATGCTCGACGAGCGCGCCGCGTCCAGCTCGCGGAAGACGTCTCCGTAAAGCCGGTAGAACACCTTCGCGCAGTGCAGGAGGACGGCGCGGTCGGCCGGATCTTCGAGCCGGTCGACGAGCGTCGCATAGAAGCGCGTGTGGTCGACGTCGAGCGCGCCGTGCGAGGTGAGATAGGTGAACGCCTTGCGCGGCAGGTGCAGCGACTGCATCAGCGCCTGCGCCGCGCGGCTCGCGACCGCGGTGCTGGTGCCTTCGAGCACGAGCACCATGCCGAGGAAGCCGACCGGGTTCACGCGCTCGATGGTGTCGTAGGCGTACGAGACCAGCAGCTCGGCGGCGAAACCGGGCATCGCGTCGCGCGCGGCCGCCGCGTCGCCGCCGGACTCTCGGATGTCGTCGAGTATCCACTGCTCGTGGCCGGTCTCTTCCTCGACGTAGTGCGCCATCGCGATGCGCAGCCAGTTGAGCCGCGCGGGCAGCTTCGCGCCGCACGCCATGATGAGCGGCAGCGTGTGCTTGACGTGGTGATAGGCCTGGCCGAGGAAAGCGACGTAGTCCGCGCGCGCGAGCTTTCCGGCGGCGCCGTCGCGGATGAAGGGAATGGCGAAGAGCGCGTCGCGTTCGACTCGCGTCGCCGCGAGCACCTCATCGTAGAACGGCATCGGGATTCTCTCCGTAAAGCTCGTGCAGCAGATGCCTGTAGGCTTTGATCAGCACGCTGCGGCGTATCCGGCCGTTCGCGGTGAGCTGACCGTTGCGCGGCGAGAAGGGCTCGCTCGAACGGATCCAGCGCTTCACGCGCGCGTAGTCGGGCAGGTTCAGGTTGACCGCCGCGATCGCCGCTTCGACCGCTTCGGGCATCGCGCCCTCGCGCGGAGTCACGACCGCGAAGTTCCAAGGCAGCGCCTCCCCGTAGACCCAGGCCTGGGCGATCGCGTCGGATGCGGTGAGCTCGCTCTCCACCCATTCCGGCGAGACGTTGCGGCCGTACGACGTGATGAACACGTTGCGCCGCCGGCCGGTGAGATAGAGGAAGCCGTCGTCGTCCATGCGCCCCAGATCGCCGGTCGGATAGCAGTCTCCGTCGAAGGGTGAGCCGTGGGTGTAGCCGAGGAACGTCGCGCCGCGCACGTGGATCTCGCCGTCGGCGATCGTGACGCCTGCGTGAGGCAGCACGCGCCCGACGCTGCCCGGCCGGTTCGCTTGCGGCGTGTTGAGCGCGACGACCGACGCGCATTCGGTGAGCCCGTAGCCTTCGTACACCGGAAGCCCGGCAGCGGCGGCGCGCCGGAACAGCTCGTCCGGAACACGCGCGCCGCCGACCGCGAGAAATCGCAGTGTCCCGGGGCGCGGGGCGCCGCGCTCGATCGCGCGGCACAGCCCTGCGAGCAGCTCGGGCACCGTGATCGCCGTGGTCGCGCGATGCTTCGCCAGACACTCGGCCGCGCGCTCCATGCTCATGCCGGCGCCCGCGGCGAGGCCGATCTCCGCGAGCGGCGGCAGCAGCACGCACGCGCCTGCGGACAGCGGTGCGTAAATCCCGGCGATGTTTTCGAGCAGCAGCGAAAGCGGCAGCAGCGCGAGATGGCGGTCTCGCGGCGTGAACCGCACCGCGGCCGCGAGAGAGCGCGCGACCGCTGCGATGGCCGCTTCGCCGAGACACACGCCTTTAGGCGCGTCGGTGGTGCCCGAGGTATAGGTGATCTTTACGGTGTCCGCCGGCAGGGTCGCACGGGGAAGCGTGAGATCGATCCGGCCGACGCGAATGCCGGCGACGACGAGATCGGTGAGCCGCTTGCAATGTAGGCCATGCTCGCGCAAGCCGGCTTCGTACGCGTCGGGCCGGTCGGTGAGGAGCAGGCCCGCGCCTGCGTCGCGCAGCGCGTGGCGTTTCTGCGCTTCCGAGAAGAACGGCGGCAGCGGCAGGCACGTGCGGCGCGCCCCGGCCAGTGCGAGGTCGAGCGTCACCCATGCGGGCCCGTTGTCGAGCGCGAGCGCGACGGGCGTGTCCGAGCCGCGCAACGCGTGCCGTGCGGCGTCGATCGCGTTCGTGAGCTCGGCGTAGCTCACCGCGCGCAGGCCGTCGCTCAGCGCACACGCGTCCGGCGTGTCCGCGGCGTGCTGCGCGAGCGCCGAAACGAGCGCGCTCACGAGCTGCGGCCTATCGCTGCCGCGGCGTCCGCCACGCGCACCGCGGTCACCTGCGGCGCAGTGTCGTAATAACGGCCCCACCGCTCGCGTTCAGCCGCCGGGAGCCGTTCCGGTCTCGCCGCGCCGAGCGCGTAAAGAGGAATGCTCAGCGCCGCGAAGTTGTTACGCAGCGCGGGCACCGCGGTGAATACGACCCACCGCGCGCCGTGCGCGTAGAGATGTCTGGTGAGGAGCCGGATCAGCAGCCGCGCATAACCGGGCCGCAGGATCGCGAGATTGCCGACCTCGACGAGCGCATCGCGCGCGACGGCCTCGCCCGCCGCCGCGGACAGCGGTTCTTCGATCGGCGCGCCGAGATAAGTCTCGACGAAAAGCCGTTCCCCGGCGGCATGGCGCAGACCGCACGCGGCGACGATTTCGGTCCCACGGCTGACCGTCGCGAGGCAGGGCATGAAGGAGGTGATGCGCGCGCCGTACGCGGTTTCGTATGCCGCGTGAATGAAGCGCTCCACACGCTCGCGCTCCGCCGCAGCGACCAGCTTCAACGCATACGGCGGCGGTGAAGCAGGTGTCGCGGGCTCGGCTGCCTGCGGTCTGCCGGTAGGTGCAATCGCCTGTCGCATCGGAGGTTCTCGGAGTGCCGCACGACTTCGCGGCGATGCGACAAAAGTATCCGGGACACCATCAAAGGGCAGTGAGCACCGCGTGAAGTTATTGTGAAGGCGGCGCCGGGACCGCGTCTTTTTGATCCAGGTCATGACCGGACGGCGCGGACTCCGTAAGCTCTCTCTCGAACACGACGCAACGGAGCGACGCCGGTGAAGATGGTTTTCCTGGTACACAGCGAGTGGCAGACGCCGCGGGTGATGGAGCTGCTCGCTGCCTGCGGCATCGATTACTACACGAAATGGGACAGGGCGCAGGGCAAGGGCCGCGGCACCGAGCCTCACCTGGGCACCGGAAGCTATGGCAGCACCAACGCCGTATTCATGATCGCTTTCGAGGAGGAAGCGCCGCTCGAGGAGCTCGTACGCAGGATCGGTTCGGCAAACGCCGGGATACGACGCCCCGCCGATCGCGTCCGTCTTTTTCAAATGCCGCTCGAACGCATCGTGTGACGCGCTTGCCGCGGCTCGAGCGCACCGGCCGTCAACGGGATGCGGGCGGATCCGGATTCAGCATGTAGGCGATCGCGGCACGCACCTCGCCATCGGTGAGATCGGGCAGACCTCCCCGCGCCGGCATCCCGCCGTGACCGTGGATCGCGGAGCTGACGGTTGCGTCGAAGCCGTGCGCCAGGCGCGGTATCCACGCTGCGCGATCGCCGATCTTCGGCGCGCCGCCTTTGCCTTCCTGATGACACCGGCTGCACTGCGCCGAGACGATCTGTTTGCCGCTGCGCGCAATTCGCGTCGAGCCCACGGGCTCGGTCCACTTGCCGCCGGACTGGTTGACCATGTACGTGATCGCCCGCTCGAGCTCGAGGTCGCTCAGATCGAAGCGGGCTCCGTGCGGCGGCATGTTACGCACCCCCTTGATCGCGCTTTGCGTGAGCTTCGTGAGGCCGCGCTCGGACCGCGCCTTCCATGCTTTCGTGTCGCCGATCCTGGGCGCGCCCTGTTCGCCTGTGCCATGGCAGCGGATGCACACTTCCTGCACCGTTTCCTGACCGGTGCGCTCGCGCTGCACCTGCGCTGCAACCTCGCCCGCGCTCACAGTCGCTGCGAGCGCCGCAATCCCGATCCATTTGGAGCTTTTCATGGTCGTCTCCACTCCGGGTAGGCGGGCCCATTGTGGTCGGGCGCGCGCAGCGTTCCTTGATGTGCGTCAAAGAAAGGCCGAATCGCGCGTTCGGGATGAAAGCTCGCGCGCCCCGAATCCGATGAAGCCGCCCGCGCGCAGGCGATCTCGGTCAGGAAATGCGGCGGACTGTCGAGGCGGGCAGCGCGTACGACTCCTCGTGATACGCGCGCAGCCTCGCGATGTCGGGAATGCTCACGCGCGGTCCCTGCACGACCAGGAGCCGCTCCGCGGCGAGCTCGTGCAGGATGCGCGAGAAATGCTCCTGGGTGAGATCGAGGTGCGATGCGATGATGCGCTTCTTCGCGGGAAGCTCCACGATGGCTGCCCCCTGCGACGGCGCGTCCGCTAGCGCAGCCACGAGGAAGTCGACCACGCGGTCGGTACCGCTGTGCAGCGTCATGTTCTCGACTTCGTGCATCACGCGGCGCAGCCGCCGGGCGAGAGACACGGCCATCCGGTCGGCGAACGCGACATCGCGGCTCATGGACGCGAGCACCACCGATTTCGCGACGAAGATGAGGTGTGTCGGCACGAGCGCTTCGGCGCACATGAAGTGCGGCTGGCCGAGCAATGCCGCAGCCTCGCCGAAAGTCTCGCCGCGCCCGACGAGCGCCACCACGCGCTCGGCGTCCTGGGGGCCGCGCAGCGCGAGGCTGACGCGCCCCGAAACCACGGCATGGATACCGCCGCACGCGTCGCCGTTCGCGTACAGCATCGTGCCGCGCGCGACATCGAGCGTTTGCGCGCCTTTCGCAAGACGCGCGAACACGCGCCTCGGCAGTCCGCTGAAAAGCGGTATGGACTCCAGCTCCACGACCGCAGGCTGTAGCGCCACGCTTTCCCCCGAAATGGCCGACGCCAACGGCCATGGCGGTCCGATTGTCCGGCACGTCGAATCCGCAGCGCTTTGAGGTTCATCAAGAAAGCGCAGGTGAGGCGCCGGTGCTCAGGCGGTGAGCCCGCGCAGCTTTTCGGAGTCGAGTATGCGCACCGCGCGTCCTCGTACTTCGATCAGGCCCGCCGCCGCGAGGTCGTGCAGGATGCGCGAGAAGTGCTCGTGGGTGAGATTCAGGTGCGACGCTATGACGCCTTTCTGTACCGGCAGAATGATCTGGGCCGGCGCGAGATCGTCGGGTTCGGCCATCTGGCTGAGGAGATACGCGCCGACGCGCTGCGTCCCGTTGCGCACTGTATAGCCTTCGATGACGCCGAAGAGCAGCGACAGCCGGCGGGATAGCGCGAGGATCATGCGGCGCGCAAAAGCGGGCTCGCGCTCGATCTCTTCCATTACGGTGGATTTCGAGACGTAGAGGAGCTTGCTGTCCGCTATGGCCTCGGCAGTGGTGAGGTACTGCTGGTCGAGAAACATCGCGAACTCGCCGAACGTCTGGCCGCGGCCGAGGATCTCAACGATCTTCTCGTTGCCGCGCTGGGTCTGGAGCGCGAGCTTCACGTGGCCGTAAACGACCACATAGAAACCGGCGCAGCGCTGGCCGCGCTGCGCGAGCACGGTCCCCTTGGGGGCGTCTACCGACTCTATACGCTCGGCGATGCGCCGGAGATCGACGGCGTGGATGTCCTTGAACAGGGGCAGGCTCGCCAGGAAATCCCTGACGTGTATCGGTGACCTGAGCATGTGCGCGCGATCCATCCGAATGGGAGCGTGAGTCGATAGTCCCGCTCCTGAGCGGTCTCAATCCTGATTCAGATCAAACAATCGGCGCACGAGCGCTGTTTCGACGGTATCCGGCTTCCCGCGCCGCGGCAGCGCAGGAAAGGTTGATGTGAATCAAAGTGAAATAGTTTTCCGATCTTTATAGTGAGCGGGCATGTAACGAAAATCGCGAAGCAAAAGGGGGCATGCCATGAAATCCGGTCCGGGTTTGGTCGTTCCCGCTCTCCTCGTCGCCGCCGGCGCCGCATTCGCCGGCGAAGCGCCCGTCGACGCCGCCGCAGCCGAAGCCCTCGCCAAGAAGAGCGGATGCCTGAAGTGCCACAGCGTCGCCCAGAAGAAAGACGCACCTTCGTACAAGTCGATCGCCGAGAAATACAAGGGCAAGCCCGACGCCGAGGCGACGCTCTACAAGCATCTCACCACCAATCCGAAGGTGAAGGTCGACGGCAGGGAAGAGGAACACGACTCGCCGAAGACCAGGAACGAGGGCGAGATCCGCAACCTCGCGCGATGGGTGCTCTCGAGATAGCGCGCCGCGCAGCCGGGAGAACGACGTGCTCAGGAACGCCTGGTCCCGTCTCCGACAGCGCTGCAGTACCTGCGCGCGCGTTACCCTCATCACCGGCACGACCCTGATCGCACTGGTCGTCGGCGGCCTGCTGATGGTCGCCGGCGCCGCCGGTCTCGCCTGGACCAACCAGGAGAGCTTCTGCATCGGCTGTCACGAGATGCGGGAGAACGTCTACGCCGAGTTCAAAGGCACCATCCACGACACCAACCGCTCCGGCGTGCGCGCGACCTGTCCCGACTGCCACGTTCCGCGCGAGGTCGGCCCGATGCTCAGGCGCAAGGTGCAGGCCTCGTTCGAGCTGTGGGGCCACTTCGTAACCGGTGTGATCGACACGCCCGAGAAATTCAAGGCGCATCGCTACGAGCTCGCCAAGCGCGTGTGGACGCGCATGAAGACCACCGACTCGCTGGAGTGCCGCAACTGCCACAAGGCGGACGCGATGAGCAGCGACCTCCAGTCCGAGCGTGCGAAAGCGCGACACGCGAAGGCAAAGGCCGAGGGCAAGACGTGCATCGATTGCCATTTCGGCATCGCCCACCACGAGCCCGACGGGCCCGGGCCGCAGGACCTGCGGATCGGCAGCAGGTAAAACGGCGC
This sequence comes from Burkholderiales bacterium, assembly GCA_036262035.1. Taxonomy (NCBI): domain Bacteria; kingdom Pseudomonadati; phylum Pseudomonadota; class Betaproteobacteria; order Burkholderiales; species Burkholderiales bacterium. Next base: position 42,664 of record DATAJS010000030.1, read on the forward strand.
GCCCCCGAGCGTGGGGCGTGTCTCGAGGGGGAACGCTCATGGGAAACAGCAGGCGGCTCACGGCGTTGTCGGGTCTATTCGTGCTGCTCGTGACAGCGGCGCTGCCCGCGGCGGCTGCGGAGCGAGCGGACCTCGTCCTCAAAGGCGACGCGAAGTGCACGCGCTGCCACAACGAAGGCGAGGAAATGCCCATCCTCGCGATCGGCGCCACCCGGCACGGCACGCAGGCCGACACGCGCACGCCGACGTGCGCGAGCTGCCACGGCGAGAGCGACACTCACGCCTTGAAGCCCGAAGGCCTGAAGGAGCGTCCCAGGCCCGAGCGCACCTTCGGCAAGAGCTCGGTAACGCCCATCGCCGCGCGCAACCAGGCCTGCCTCACCTGCCACCAGGGCGGCAAGCGCATCCACTGGCAGACCGGGGCGCACTCGCGCTTCCAGGTCGCTTGTACGTCGTGCCATCAGGTCCACACGCAGCACGACAGGGTGCGCGACAAGGCGACGCAGCCGGAGGTCTGCTTCGCATGCCACAAGGAGCAGCGCACGCAGATCACGCGGCCGTATCGCCATCCGATTCCGGAAGGCAAGGTGGTGTGCTCCGATTGCCACAATCCGCACGGCAGCGCCGGCCCGTCGATGCTCGCCCGCGACAACGTCAACGACACCTGTTACGCCTGCCACACCGAGAAGCGGGGGCCGTTCGTGCGCAACCACCAGCCGGTGAACGAGAACTGCGCGATCTGCCACCAACCGCACGGGACCACCAATCCGAACCTGCTGCGGCAGCGCTCGCCTTTCCTCTGCCAGCAGTGCCATGAGCCGACCGGGCACCGCGGAACGATACCCAACGTGACCGGCGGCGCGCCCGGATCGCTGGCGCGCACCGTGATCCTCGCCCGCGGCTGCGTGAATTGCCACACGAACATCCACGGCACGAACAATCCGATCGATGCGGCGGGCGAGCGCACGTTCAGGCGCTGAGGGACGGGAGGCTCACATGAGAACGACAAGACGGTTGCCGCTGACGCTGCTCGCAGCAGCGGTGCCGGCGGCGTTCGCCAACGCAGGCTACGCAGCCGAAGAGAACGTCGAAGCCGAAGGACCGACCGCCAGGGAGCTCGCGACGCCGACCAGCCACGCCGAAGCGGGCGTCGGCTACGTGTCCGACGCAGCGCGGCGCTTCGGCGAGTACAACGGGCTGAAGGACGCGCAGCTCTACCCGCTGATCGACCTGGAGTATCGACGCCGCCTCGATGAGACGGGCACGTGGATCGGATTGCGCGCGCGCAATCTCGGCCTGGAAACTCGCGAGATACGCTTCGACCACAACCGGCAGGGTAACTGGGGCTACTTCGTCGAGTATACGCAGACGCCGCGCTTCGAGCCTTACACCGCGGTGACCGGACTGGGCGGCATCGGCACGAACGCCCAGATCGTCAACGGAACCGCGCCTCGCCCGGTGGAGCTCGGGACGCGCCGGGACACGTGGTCGATCGGCGGCGACAAGTTCTTCGCCGGCGTCTTCGAGGTGAACCTGCGCTTCAGGAACGAGGACAAGAACGGCTCGCGGCTCTATGGCCAGGGCGACAACCCCGGCGCGCCGACGACGCGTTTCCTGGTCGACCCGATCGACTACAAGATCCGGCAGTGGGAAGCGATCGCGAGCTACAACGGCCGGCGCATGCAATTCTCGCTCGGGTATTACGGCCTGTCGTTCGACAACCAGAATCCCGCGCTCACGCTGACCGGCACGCCCGCGCCGATCTTCACGCCGGTGGCGCTGCCGCCGGCGAACCGCTCGCACCAGATGTATCTCAACGGCGGCTACAACTTCACGCCGACGATGCGCACCAACTTCAAGGTCGCGTATAGCCGCGCGACTCAGGACGAAGGTTTCATCGTGCCGTCGGTGCCCGGCGTCGCCAATCTCGATGCGCGCGTCGACACGCTGTTCGCCAACGTCGGTTTCACCGCGCAGCCGCTGCCCGCGCTCTCGGTCCTCGCCAACTTCCGCTACGACGACCGCGACGACAAGACGCCGGTGCGCACGTATTTCACGGGCTTCGGCACCGCCTCGACGCTGTCGGGCGAGAACGAGCCGCGCTCGATCCGCACGATCGGCGGCAAATTCGAGGCCGCGTATGCGCTGCCGTGGTGGGGACTGCGGGCGCTGGCCGGCGTGGACTACGAGGAAAAACACCGCAACTTCTTCCAGGTGCGCTCGGTCAGCCATCGCGACAAGACCGACGAGATCTCCTATCGCGCGGAAGTGCGCAGGCCGATCGGCGAGACGCTCACCGGCGCGCTCGCTTACATCCGGAGCGACCGCGACGGGTCCGACTTTCGCACGACGACGCTGGCCGGCGGTGGCGCGGGCAGCAACCTCATCGCGCCGCTGCACCTTGCGGACCGCACGCGCGACAAGGTGCGCGCAAGCCTCACATGGATGGTCACGGACCCGCTGACGATCCAGTTCGCGGTGGACGAAGGTCGTGACCGTTACGCCCCGCGCACTGCCGCCGACATCGGGGTACGCGAAGGGCGGATGCATCTCGCGTCGGTCGACGCATCGTATGTTTTCTCGACGGCGTGGACCGGGACGGCGTGGTGGACCATGAACGACGTGCGGCAGGTGCAGTCGAGCCTGTCCGGCGCCACCCAGTGGATCGCCAACCTCGGCAACTCGAGCGACACGGTCGGCGTCGGCTTGCACGGCAAGCCCTGGCCGAAGATCGACCTTGGCGCCGATCTGCTGTATTCGAGGATCATCGACGATTTCGGCGTGTCGACCGCCTCGGGGCCCACCGCGGCCTCGCAGATCCCGCGGATCCGAACGACGATGACACGAGCGACCCTGTTCGCAAAATACGCCGTTCAGAAGAACATGGGATTCCGGCTGAACTACATCTACGACCGCTGGCACACCAACGACTGGACGTGGGCTGACTTCGTCTACACCGACGGGACGCGGCTCGTGCAGGACAACAGTCAAAAAATCCACTTCATCGGGATCACCGCGTATTACCGGTTCCGTTGAGACCTTGACTGATTTCGAGCGATGAATGGCAGCGCGTTGATTCATGTCAACGCGGGGTCGTTCGCGCCGCGCGACCATGAGGCTCGGCAAACGCCCTATTCCTCGCCGAACCTCAGGAGGCACCGATGAACCGAAGCCTGTATGCGGCATTGACGGCGGCCGCCGTGATCGCGCTGTCGCATGGCATGACGTCGTACGCGCAGCCGGGTCCGAACGCGCAAAAGCGCGAGCCGATCTACGGCTATCGCATGATGACCGACGAAGAGCGCAACGACTATCGCGAGAAGATGCGCAATGCCGCGACATCGAAGGAGCGGCAGGCCGTGCGTGACGAACATCGAAAGGTCATGCAGGACCGGATGGCCGAACAAGGCATGCACGGCGGGCCCGCCAGCCGCGGTCGCGGCCAGGGCATGGGGCCGCGCGGCGGCCCGGGATCCCACCCCGGAAACGGACCCGGGAAACCGCCCGCGACGGCGCCGCGCACACCCGACGCCCCGGGCTGATCCGATCAGCGCGTTCCGCCGCGTGCCGTCGACGACGGCGGAGCGCGCTGCACGACAAGATCGTGCAGCACGAAACCGGCGAGCATGGCCGCGACGAAGACGTAGACGAAGGTATTGCCGGTGACGAGCGCGGCGATCGCCGGGCCCGGACACAGACCTCCGAGGCCCCAGCCGATGCCGAACACAGCCGCTCCCAGAAGGAGCTGCGGTTCGAGGTCCGTGCGCGTCGGGAGCACGAAGCCCGGCGCGAACCAGGGTTGCCGCCGTCGGAGGACTCCGCGAAACGCGGGTACCGTCACCGCGAGCGCGCCGCCCATGACGGTGGCGAGTGTCGGATCCCACGCGCCGGCGACATCCAGGAACGCAAGCACCTTGCCCGGATCGATCATGCCGGATATCGCGAGGCCGAGCCCGAACAGGACGCCTGAAAGCAAAGCGAAGAAAACGTGCAGCGACCCGGCTCGATCGTCGCTCATGATCGGAGCAGGTGGCGCACGACGTATACGGTCAGCATCGCCGAGGCCATGAACACGACCGTCGCCGCGGTGGAGCGTTTCGAAAAGCGGGCGATGCCGCAGATCCCATGACCGCTCGTGCAGCCGCTGCCGAGACGCGTTCCGAATCCGACGAGCAGCCCGGCCGCGGCGGCGAGCGCGAGCGTCGGCGCTGCGTCTATGACGATCGGCTCTCCACGCGCGACCCGATACACGACCGCGCCGAGTCCGAGGCCGGCGATGAACGCGACACGCCACGCGACATCGCCGCGGACGCGCCCCAGCACGCCGCCCGCGATGCCGCTCACGCCCGCGATCCGTCCATTGGCGACGAGCAGCAGGACTGCGGCTAATCCAATCAGCGCTCCGCCAAGGAATCCGGTAATCGGGGTGAACTGTGTGCTCATGGGCGCGACCACTCCAACGGGAGCATCAAGGGTAACGCGGCGCCGGTCGTTGATCAGGATCAAAGTATCGGCGCGCGCACGGTCTACGATCAAGTCATCCACACGGAGAGCGAGATGACCAAGATCGGCGAATTGTGTGAACGCGACGTCGTGGTCACCGGGCCGGAAACCATCGTCGCCGACGCCGCGAAGCTCATGCGCACCCGGCACGTCGGGTGCGTGGTCGTGGTCGATCGGCGGGAAGCGGGGCTTCCGCTGCCGCAGGGAATCGTCACCGACCGCGACCTGGTCGTCGAGATCATGGCGCTCGGGTTGGATGCGAGCGTCATGGCAGTAGGCGACATCATGTCGCAGGAGCTCGTCACGGTCCATGCGGATGCGGATCCGCACCAGGCCATGCGGCTCATGCGCGCGAAAGGGTTACGCCGCCTGCCGGTCGTCACCGCGAACGGCGGTCTGATCGGCCTGGTTGCGTTCGACGACCTGCTCGAGTTCGTCACTGGCGAACTCTCGGACCTGACTCGTGCGGTAGGCCGCGAGCAGGCGCGCGAGGCCGCCGCGAGGCGATGACCGACCGGAGGGCTGCGATGGCAAAGAGCAAAAGGCAACGTCCGCGCGCTGAACGCAGATCGAAACCGGGCCCGGAGCGCGGCCCGGCAGTAAGCGCGGAGGACCGCACGAAGCTCGCAACCTGCTGTGCGTTCTTCAAAGCGGTGCAGTACCGCGAGGCCGGTCCCGACAGCCTGCGCGAGAGCGATGTCGAGATCGCGCAGGAAGCCATCAGCGAAGCGATCGAGACTTCGTGCGGTCCGCGCGAACAGCGCGCCAGGCGGCGCAAGTAAACGGCGCTCGCGATGCGCAATAGCGCGAGCGAGCGCCGCGACGGTGTGTGCCGGCGGGAAGTAGCGGCAGGTCATGGCAATCTCTGGCCACTGGTTGCAACTCATCGTTGCAGGTGGCCGAGCAATTCGGCGCTGCCCGGCAGCGTGAGCGGCGCGCAACCGTCGACGTGGACGACCGGCAGGCCTTCCGCGGCTTCGATCGGTTCGGCCGTTGCGATCTGCCGTTCCAGTACCTGCGACGTGGCCTCGGACGCATCCGCGCGGCGCGAGCCGACGCGCGCATCCAGCACGCTGCGCGGCGCCTGCACGTCGATCACGATCGCGGGAACGCCGATCCCGCGCGCGACGCCGCTGAAGCGGGCGCGCTCGGCGCGAGCGAGGAACGTCGCATCCACGACCGCCGTATAGCCCGCGCCTGCGATGGCTGCGGCGCAATCCAGAAGCCGCGAGTACACGGCCTCCGAAACGGTGCGGGTATAGAGGCCGCCGCCGACCGCCGAGCCGCTCGGCTGCAGCGCCGGCAGGCCGTGCAGTCGCTTGCGCTCGACATCGGAACGCACCCGGATCCCGCCGATCGCACGCACGATGTCGCGCGCGACCGTGGTCTTGCCGCAGCCGGAGTAACCGTGCATGAGCACGATGCCGGCCCGCCCGATGCGGGTGCAACGCTGTGCGAGCTTCACGTAGCTGCGATATTCCTCGAGAAGGCGCCGCCGCTCGGCCACATCGGTGCATTGCGACGCGCGCAGCAGGTGCACCTTGGCGCGCACCATCGCCCGATAGACGAGATAGAACCGCACGACCGCGACCCCTGCGTAATCGCCCGACGCTTCGAGGTATTCGTCGAGGAAGAGCCACGCCAGCGCGTCCGCGCCGCGGTCGAGCAGGTCCATCACCATGAACGCGACTTCGTTCATGACGTCGATCCAGCGCAGCGCCGCGTTGAACTCGACGCAGTCGAACGGAACCAGCTTGCCGTCGATCAGGACGATGTTGCCCAGGTGCAGGTCGCCGTGGCACTCCCTGACCGAGCTCCCCGCGCGCACGCGCAACCGATCGCGAACCGCCGGGAACTCACGCTCGGTCCATTCGCGAAGCGCATCCGCGGCCGGCGCGTCGTGCGCCTTGCCGAGCGTCTCGAGCAGCGCGCGCACCGCGGTGAAATTCTCCTGTGCGTCGCGCAGGACGGCTTCCGGGCTCCCATACCGTGATTCCGCCGGCGGAGGCGGCAGGCTCGCATGAAACGCGGCGATGCGGCGGGCAAGATCGCCGACGAGCGGCGCGGTGAGGCCGCCGGCGTCGAGGAGACGGCTCGCGAGCGCGTGCTGCGGGAACTCGCACATGCGCACTGCGTATTCGATCGCCGGACCGTTGCCGCCGACGCGCGGCGACCCGGACGTGCCGCAGATCGGCACGACGTCGAGATACAGCGCCGGCGCGAGGCGCCGGTTGAGCCGCACTTCGTCCTCGCAGCAGCGCCGGCGCGCGTCGAGCGTCGTGAAGTCGAGGAAGCCGAAGTCGACCGGCTTCTTGATCTTGTAGGCGTAGCGGCCGGTCAGGAATATCCACGAGATGTGGGTTTCGAGCCGCACGACGCGATCGACCGCGTGCGGGTAGCACGCGGGACCGGCGAGCGCCCGAGCGAGCACGCAACCCGTGTCGTGGTCGGCGCTCACGATTCGTGTCTCTCCGATGCAGCTCTCGTCACGGATCCGGATACAGCTCTTCGGTCTTGTCCCGTCCGGCGCGCCCCGGGACGGATTCGCGCCGGCGGGCTGGTTCGAGGACGAACCCATCATGCGCGGCGCAGCCTTTGCGGATATTGACCTGAATCAATGAGGTGATCGCCGCCGGAGCGTTGGCGTTCGTCGGACGCGTCCGGCGCAGCGCTTTCGGCGGCGGGCAAGCGCCGTCGAAACGAGCGATGCGATCTTGATCCACGTCAAACCGGCCCGACTCCACGCGCCTATGATGAGCTTGCTTCGATCCATCCGACCCGGAGGACAACATGTATCGTCGAATACTCGTACCGGTCGACGGCAGTGCGCCGTCGCTGCTCGGCCTGAAGCAGGCCATCGGCCTCGCCAGGGACCAGCATGCCCGGTTGCGCGTTCTGAACGTCGTCGACGAGCTCGTCATCGCGCCGATGTTGATGGAACCGGCGTCCTTCGACGTGGCGGAGATGCTCGGGCCGATCCGCGCCGAAGGCCGCAAGGTGCTCGAGCGCGCCGCCGCGACCGCCGCCAAGGCCGGTGTCAAAGCCGAGACCGCGCAGATAGACAGCCGCGCCGGGCCGGTCTCCGGCGCCATTCTCGCGGACGCACGGCGCTGGGGCGCGGACGTGATCGTCATGGGCACGCACGGCCGCCGCGGCATGAACCGCCTGCTGCTGGGCAGTGATGCGGAGCGCGTGTTGCGCGACGCCACCGTTCCGGTGCTGCTCGTCCGCGCGAAGCAGCCCGCGGCGCGGCGCACGAAACGCGCCGCCGCGCGCGTACCGGACAACGGCAAGCGCCGCACCCCGCGCGGCTCCAGGCGGTCACAGGCGTTCTTCGAACGCGATGCGTGAGCGCTGCAGGAGATCTCGCCGCAACGGCGGCCTCATCGAGTACCGCATCGACGAGCGGCCGGAGCGGCGCGGCGGCGACGCGACCCACTCGTGAGCGGCGGCTATCGGTTGCCGATGGACCGCGTCGGCACCCGCGGCAGGATCGTGTTTCTGGCGATCGCGGCCGCGCTGCCGGCGATGCTCTTCGCAGGCTATCTGCTGGTCCGCCACGATACGGTCGAGGCGGACGTGCTGTCGTACGGCATGGCGGCGCTGATCGCGGTGTTCATGGTCGTGCTCGTCGCGTGGTACGGCGCCGAGCGTCTGATCCTGGCTCCCATCCGCAGGATGCTGGAGACGACGGCGCGGGTCAGCTCGGGAGACCTCGCCGCGCGCACCGGCATGAAGCCCGGAAGCGAAGAGCTGTCGAGGCTCGGTGCGGAGCTCGATGCGATGGCGGAGCGGCTCGAGGCGCGCGACCGCGACCTCCAGCGCGTGCTGGCCGAATTGCAGCAGCAGGCGCTCACCGATGCCCTGACGGGCCTCTACAACCGCCGCTTTTTCCGGGACGCGCTGTCGCGCCAATGCGCGGAGACGAGAAGGACCGCGAATCGGTTCTCGCTGATCCTGCTCGACATCGATCACTTCAAGCGGGTGAACGATACGTGGGGACACGACGCGGGCGATCGTGTGCTCGGCGCGGTGGGAAGACTCCTGGCGGCCGGGATCCGCGAGTCCGACATCGCCGCGCGCTACGGCGGAGAAGAATTCGTGGTGCTCATGCCCGACACGACCCGGGACGTGGCGGCCGAGCGCGCGGAGGCCATGCGGCTTCGTGTCGGAGAATTGCGCGTCGACCACGAAGGCGCTCACATCGCGCTGACGGCGTCGTTCGGGGTGGTCGAATGGTCGCGCGAGCTGGACGATCCTGCCGCGCTGCTGAAAGCCGTAGACGCGGCGATGTACGAGGCGAAATCCCGCGGACGCAATCGTGTGGTGGTCAGCAGCGACGGACAGTTCCACGATTATGGCGATCCGGGCATACCGATGCCGCTCGGTCGCACCGTGTAGCGTCGCGTGACGATGTCATGCAAGGGCGCCCGGCCGGCGCTGGTGTGTGGGGAGCGCCGACCGGACGATGCGCCGCGCTTTGTCGAGGCGGTGCACATACCTGGCATTGCAACGCGTGTTCCAATGCGGTTCGCATAATCAAACATCGCCTGGTTACAACGCGTTGCGCGCGCCGGGGCGGCGGCGGAGTGTCGCCTCGCGCTGACGCGCGCATTGCACGCCGCGGTGCGCCGCCCCTAAAGCACTGAAGTTACTGCGTCATTCGATGTCGTAGCGCGCCGACGCCCCGCTGTCGCCGGGGCACAGAATAAGCGGCGCCTCAAGGCAGACCGAGGATGCGCCCGATCTCCGCGATGTAGCGGCTCGCCTTGGTGCCGGCGGCGGTGTCGACGGTGTCGCGTATCCCGTGCAGGCTGTCGCGCACCCAGTGGTGGCGCTTCACGGGAGATTCGAGCACGTTGCGCAGCGTCTGCACTTCGTCCTTCAGACGCTGCACGGCGGTAGAGTCGTCCGTGACGTGCTCGAGGTCGCGCTCGAGCACGTCGAGCAGCTTGCGGACTTCTTCGAGATCGATTTCCTGCGGGTTTCCGGGTGCGACGGCCATTCCAAATCTCTTTCGGTGAATCTGTCGCCTAGGTTAGTCGAGATCGCATCGGCCGTCGACGCGTGTCGGTGCTTTCCCGACATACATCGATGACGGCGCCTGGTACACGTCGGTGATGGCCGAACCCGGGGAGTTGCACGACATGGAAGAAATCGATCGTGAGCTCGAGAAGCTGAAAGGTTTCGGCACCACGCTGTTCTTCGCGCTCGGCGTCGCGGCGCTGGCGGGCGTCCTCATCGCGCTCGTGCTGTGGGTGGCGATGTTCTGATCCGCGGCGGGCGACGATGTTCAGCGGTTGTGCCTGGAATAGACGGCGGCGCTGCCGTCGGGGCGCACCAGCACCACGTCGTAGGGCTGCTTGCGCCCGCCTGCTTCCATGCCGGGCGAGCCCGCAGGCATGCCCGGCACCGACAGCCCGCGCGCTTTCGGACGTTCGGCGAGCAGGCGCCGGATGTCCTCGGCCGGGACGTGCCCTTCGATCGCATAGCCGTCGACGACGGCGGTATGGCAGCCGCCGAGCGCATCCGGTATGCCGTGGCGGCGCCGGTACTCGGTGGGGTCTTTCACATCGACCGGGTTCACACGGAACCCGCCGGCGCGCAGGTGGTCGACCCACGCGCTGCAACAGCCTCAGTTCGCGTCCTTGTAGACGTCGACCGTCACAGCCGTGGCGGTCGCCGCGCTCGCGGGCGTCGCGAATTCGGTGGCCACCGTACCGATGGTGATCCCGCACATCGCCGCGAAGACCGCGGCGGCCAGCACCAGGTGTTTCATCCTGCGCTCCTTCGAATAGCCGACTCGTTCGAGGTGCAAGGATAAGGCCTTCTGCCGGCGAAGGTTTGACCCAGATCAAGCCGTCAGGCGACCGGCGGTGCCATCTCGGGCGCTGTCACGGGCGCGGCGGTCGGGGACGTGCCGACGGCCGGAGGCGTCCGGGCCCGCCGCTTCGCCATCACTTCGTCGTACCAGTATTCGTGGTGTTCTTTCGCCCATTGCTCGTCGACGCGGCCGTCGCGGCGCATCGCGTGGTAGGCGCCCTCCATCCCGATCGAGCCCAGGTACATGTGGCCGAAGATCATCGCGATGTAGAAGAGCGCCACGACGCCGTGCAGGATGTTGGCGTACTGCATGATCTCGCGCGTCTGCCCGTAGCCGGGGAAGAGCAGGACCAGGCCGGAGACGCCGACGACGATGCTGAAGAGCGTCAGACCGACCCAGAACACGATCTTCTCGCCGGCGTTGAAGAAGCCTGACGGCACGTGCTCGCCGGTCAGCATGCCGCCGCCCTTCATCAGCCATCCGATGTCGTGCGCGCGCGGGATGTTGCGCCCGAGGTAGGTGAAGAACATCAGGGCCGCGGCGATGAGGAACACCGGCCCCACGAAGTTGTGGACGTTCTTCGACACGATCGCGAGCGCCGAGAACAGCGCGTAGCCGAAGACCGGGAGCAGCAGGTACTTGCCGAAGATCAGGACCACGCCCGAGATCGCGAGCGCGAGCCACGTCAGGGCGACGGTCCAGTGGATGGCGCGGTCCCACGGCGTCAGGCGCTGGATCTTGCGTCCGGTGAGCGCGCCGTGGACCTTGATCGGTCCTTTCCACAGGTAGAACGCGAACAGCACCGCCAGCGCGAAGATCAGCATCGCGCCGCCGAACACGGTGATCGGGCCGTTGCGGATGCGGCGCCAGACCTCGCCTTCGGTCTGGATCAGCACTTTGGTCTCGGGGCCGCGCACCTGCGACGTCGTGAAGCGGCGCGTCTCCCCGCTGCGCACGTCGCGCCATACCGGCGCATTGTTGTGCGGCTGCGTGACTTCGCGCTCCGCCGCGGCGGGCTGACCGCGCGCGGCTTCCGGCTGCGGCGGCGCATCGTCGGCACCGGCCGCCACGGCGGTGCCCAGCAGCAACAGCGCAATCGCGAGCCGTCGGAGCCTCACAGGCGTTTTCATCCGGATCGTCCTCCGCTCATCAGGCCCTGGTGACTTGGCACAGCGTCGTCTTGGTCTCCTGCATCATCGTGACGATGTCGTAGCCGTACGTCGTCCCGGTGTTCGCCGCCTCGCCGCGCACGTAGGGCGCCGTGCCCTCCGGGTAGAAGGCCTTGAGGTCGCGGCCTTCCCACCAGCCGGCGAAGTGGTACGGCAGGAACACCGTGCCGGGGCCGACGCGGTCGGTCACGAGCGCCTTCATCCTGAGCTTCGCCTTGGTCGGCGTCTCGACCCATACCCACGCGTCGTCGCCGATGCCGCGCGCGTCGGCGTCCTTGGTGTTGATCTCGACGAACATGTCCTGCTGCAGCTCGGCGAGATACGGGTTGGAGCGGGTCTCGTCGCCGCCGCCTTCGTACTCGACCAGGCGCCCGCTCGTCATGATGAGCGGGTACTGCTGCACGGCGTTCTTGTTCGCCTGCTGCACGGTCTTGTAGAGGATCGGCAGGCGCCAGCGCACTTTCTGGTCGTCGTAGGTCGGGTACTTGTCGACCAGGTCGGGGCGCGGGCTGAAGAGCGGCTCGCGGTGTATGGGAACCGCGTCGGGGAGGTTCCACGCGACCGCACGCGCCTTCGCGTTACCGTAGGGATGGCAGCCGTGATTCTTCATCACGACGCGCTGGATGCCGCCGGAGAGGTCGGTCTTCCAGTTCCTGCCTTCGGCCGCTTTCTGTTCTTCGGGGGTCAGCTCCTGCCACCATCCCAGCTTCTTCATGAGCACGTGATCGAACTCGGGATAGCCGGTGGTGATGTCGGCGCCGACCGAATGCGAGCCGTCCTCGGCGAGCAGCGACACGCCGTCGCGCTCGACGCCGAAGTTCGCGCGGAAGTTGCCGCCGCCCTCCATGACGTGCCGGCCGGTCTGGTACAGGTTGGGCGACCCGGGATGTTTCAGCTCGGGATTGCCGTAGCACGGCCACGGCAGCCCGAAATAGTCGCCGTCGAGCACGTAGCCGGTCTTCGCGTCCTTGCCGCCGTTGGCGCGCAGCGTGGTCGCGTCGAACACGTGCATGTTGCGCATGTGCGCCTGCAGGCGTTCCGGCGATTGTCCCGTGTAGCCGATGGTCCACATGCCGCGGTTGATCTCGCGCAGCGTGTCCTCCATCGACGGCTCGTCCATGCCGCCCTTGCCCTTGACGAGCTTGATGTTTGCGACGAGCTCTTTCGCAAAGCCGAACTTCTGCGCGAGCTGGTACATGATCATGTGATCGGTGCGCGATTCGAACATCGGCTCGATCACGCGCTCGCGCCACTGGATCGAGCGGTTGGACGCGGTCACCGAGCCTTCGGTCTCGAACTGCGTGGCGGCGGGCAGGAGGTAGACCCCGTCCTTGCGCGCGAACGCCGCCATCATGGCGGTCGCGGACGGGTAGGGATCGATGACGACAAGGACGTCGAGCTTCTTCATCGCCTCGAGCATCTCCTTGCCGCGCGTCTGGCTGTTCGGCGCGTGTCCCCAGTAGACGACCGCGCGCACGTTCGGTCCCTGGTCGAGGACCTCGTTCTTCTCCAGCACCGCGTCGATCCAGCGCGAGGTGGTGATCCCGGGCTTCTCCATCAGCGTCTGGTCGACGAACTGCGACTTGATCCAGTCGTACTCGACGCCCCAGACCGCGGCCCAGTGCTTCCATGAGCCGGTCGCCAGCCCGTAATAGCCGGGCAGCGAATCGGGATTGGGCCCGACGTCGGTGACGCCCTGCACGTTGTCGTGGCCGCGATAGATGTTGGTGCCGCCGCCGGACAGGCCGACGTTGCCGGTCGCGAGCTGGAGGATGCACGATGCGCGCACGATCGCGTTGCCGTGGGTGTGCTGGGTCTGGCCCATCGCCCACACGATCATCGCCGGTTTGTTCTTCGCCATCATCTCGGCGATGTAGCGCACGTCGGCTTCCCTGATGCCGGTGACGCGCTCGACCTCGTCGGGCGTCCACTTCGCGGCTTCCTCGCGGATCTTGTCCATCCCGTAGACGCGGGTGCGGATGAACGCCTTGTCCTCCCAGCCGTTCCTGAAGATGTGGTGCAGCATGCCCATCAGGAAAGCGACATCGCTGCCGGAGCGGATGCGCACGTACCTGTCGGCCTTGGCCGCGGTGCGGGTGTAGCGCGGGTCGACGACGATGACCTTCGCGCCTTTCTCCTTGGCGTGCAGCGTGTGCAGCATCGACACCGGGTGCGCCTCGGCCGCGTTGCTGCCGCAGAACAGGATCGTCTTCGAGTTCTGCTCGTCGTTGTACGAGTTGGTCATCGCGCCATAGCCCCACGTGTTCGACACGCCGGCGACGGTCGTGGAGTGGCAGATGCGCGCCTGGTGGTCCATGTTGTTCGTGCCGAAGAACGACACGAACTTGCCCAGTAGATAAGCCTGCTCGTTGTTGTGCTTGGACGAGCCGATCCAGAAGGTCGCGTCGGGGCCGGACTCCTTCCGGATTCCGGCGAGCTTCTGCGAGACCTCGTCCAGCGCCTGGTCCCACGTGAGGCGCTGCCATTTGCCCCCGACGAGCTTCATCGGATATTTCAGCCGATGCGAATCGTGCGTCATCCCGTGCTCGCGGACGCACGCCCCCTTCGCGCAATGCGCGCCGAGGTTGATCGGCGAATCGAACACCGGTTCCTGGCGGACCCACACGCCGTTCTGCACGACCGCGTCGACCGCGCAGCCGACCGAGCAGTGGGTGCATACCGTGCGCTTGACCTCGGTTTTGCCGCCTTCCACCGGAGCGCTCGCACCCGCATCGCCGAGCATGCTGTAAGGCAGAGCGCTCGCGGCGACGCCGGCGCCGACGGCGATGCCCGAGCGCCTCAGGAAGGTGCGGCGATCGATCGTGCGCCCGAGCAGTCCCCCGACCGGCCGGATCAGTCGGCTTCGCGCTCGCTCTGCACCGCGTGATTTGCGGACGAGCGGCATGCGTTCTCTCCTCAGCGTGCGGCGGCTGTGATCGTTGCGGGCGAGGCGAGGCGGGCCGCCGCAATGCCGCCGGGAACGACCATACTGCCGGGCTCGCCCGGTCGCACTTGGACCTTGGTCCAATCCCCCGGCGCGCGGGAACGGCGGATGATCTATCGCCATGAAGCTCGCCAAATTCGTGAAGTTCCGTGAGGAAAAATTCGGCGGCGTGCTGTTCGAGACGCGGGCCGAAAAAGTGTTCACGCTGAACGCGACCGCGACCGCGGTGGTGCGCGAGATCGACCGCGGCGCGCCCGAATCCGAAATCCCGCAGCGCCTGCGCGAGCGCTTCCGCGACGACAGCGGCACGATCGACCGCGAGGCGCTGGCCTTCATCGCCGAGCTCAAGCACAAAGGCCTGGTGGAGAGCTGACGCGATGGCGGCTGTCGCAACCGCCGTAAGTGCCTCCCCGCGGCCCGCCGGCACACCTGCGGCGACGTCTTCGGGAGACCTCGGCGCGCCGCTCTACCTCGCCTGGCAGGTGACGAACGAGTGCAACCTCGCCTGCCTGCACTGCATCGAGGAGAGCGGTCCGGGGAAGAAGTTCAGGGACGAGCTCACCGACGCGCAGGTGTTCGGCGTCCTCGAGCAGGCGCTGGACCTCGAGGTGCCGTATCTCTCGTTCTCCGGCGGCGAGCCCATGCTGCACCCGCGCTTCTTCGAGATGGTGGAGTACGTGTGCCGTCGCGACGGCCAGCTCAAGGTCGAGACCAACGGCCACTACCTCACGCCCGAACACTGTGCACGGCTCAAAAGCCTCGGCGTCAAGGCGGTACAGGTGAGCCTCGACGGCGCGAGCCGCGAGACCTTCAACCGCATGCGCGTGCGCGGCGACTTCGACACCGCGGTGCAGGGCATGCGCAACCTCGCGGCGGCGGGCGTGCCGATGGAGGTCAACTACTCGCCGACCCTCTTCAACACGCACGAGATCGGCAGGGCCGTCGACCTCGCGGCCGAGCTCGGCGCCTACAGCTTCTACACCGGCCGCACCATGTACACCGGCAATGCGGTGAAGACGTGGCAGAAGCTGGCGCCCACCGAGGCGCAGTACCAGGGGTTCTTCGACACGCTGCGCGCGAAGACCGATGAGTATCGCGGCCGCATGCGCGTCTATTTCCATGAGATGGGCCTGCTCGAGGAGCTGCGCTACCGCCTGCAGCATCCGGCCGCGCTGCTGATCGTCCTGCCCAACGGTCTGGTGAAGCTCATCAACGCGCTGCCGTTCGTCTGCGGCGATCTGCGGCGCCAGACGCTGTCCGAGATCTGGGCGAGGTTCCAGACCGCGTGGCAGGACCCGCGCGTCGCCGATTTCGTCGACGCGCTCGCGCACGATCCCCATAAGACTTCGACGCTGCATCGATGGGTTTATCTCTGACCACACCGCCGCACGCGCGCGCCGCCGCCGCAGCTTCGCCCTGGCGGCGGCTCTGGCTCGTCATGAGCCTCGTGCGCTACCGCTTCTTCCTCTACGCGGGTCTGCTGCCTTACCTGCTCGGCGCGGCGTGGGCCTACGCGGTCGAGGGCCGCTTCGACGGCGCGGTCTTCTGGAGCGGTCTCGCGGGCGTCGTGCTGTCGGTCGTCGGCGTGGAAGCGTTCAACGAATACTTCGACGACCGCATGGGGACCGACCGGGTCTTCAATCCTGCCGATCTGCCGCCGATGGGATCAAAGGTGCTGTGGCTCGGCGTCGGCGCGTTCGCCGGCGCTTTGGCCGTGGGCATCTATCTCACGGTTCACGGCGGCTGGCCGATTCTCGCCTTCGCGCTGCTCGGCGGCCTCGCGGCGATCTTCTACGTGGCGCCCCCGATACGCTGGGCGTATCGCGGCCTGGGAGAGACGGTGATCGCGCTGTCGTACGGGCCGTGGATGGTGCTCGGCAGCATCTACCTGCACACGGCACGCGTGTCGTGGGATGCGCTGTGGGCTTCGCTCGTTCCCGGGCTGCTCATCATGGCGCTCGCGGTCGTGAACGCCATTCCCGACTATCACCAGGACCGTCTCGTCGGCAAGCGCAACCTCGTGGTGCGCCTCGGCCGGGAGCGCGGGGTATGGCTCTATCTCGGGCTCGCGGCTGCCGGGATCGGCGTCGCGGTCGCGGGCGTGCTGGCGGGCGTGTTCCCGGTGTGGTGCCTCGCGATCCTCGCCGCGCTGCCGCTGCTCGTCGCGAGCGGCCGCGTCGCCGTCATGACCTACACGAGTCCTCGCGCTTTCGTGCCGGCGATACGCGCGATCGTCGGCTGCTATCTCCTCGCCGTCACGCTCTTCAGCGCCGGGGTGCTCGCGCGCTTATGAAGCCCGGCGAATTCCTCGGCGCGCCGCTGTTCCTGTGCTGGCAGCTCACGCGGGACTGCGACCTGTGCTGCCTGCACTGCTGCACCGAATCGGCGCCGGGAAAGCGGCTCCCGGACGAGCTCGGCGCCGCAGAGGCGCTGCGGCTCGCGCACGAGATCGTCGCCAACGGCGTGCCGTACGTGATGCTGTGCGGCGGGGAGCCCCTCGTCGTTCCGCACTTCCTGGACGTCGCGCGCACCCTCGGCGAGGCCGGGGTGCAGCTCAAGATCGAAACCAACGGGCAGCGCCTCGACGCGTCCGTGCTCGAGGTGCTCGCGCGTCTGCCCGTGCGGTCCATCCAGGTGAGCCTCGACGGCGACAGCCAGGCGGTGTACGGGCGGCAGCGCCCGGGGGGGCTGCTGGCGAAAGCGCACGCGGCGTGCCGCGCGATCCGCGACGCCGGGCTGCCGCTCGAGATCACGTTCGCACCGACGCGGCTCAACCTCCACGAGGCCGAAGCGGTGATCGAGCGCGCGCATGCGCTCGGTGCGTTTCGGTTCAACAGCGGCAAGCTCATGCGCATCGGCACCGCTGCCCGACTGTGGAACCGGCTCGCGCTGCCGGACAGGGATTTTGCGGTGTACGCCGACCTGCTCGCCCGCGCTTCGCGCGAGTATGCCGGCCGCATGGAGATCGTCTATACGCCGTTCACGATCGAGGACGCGCTGCGCGCGAGCATCCAGGCGCCGCCCGCGACGCTCCTGGTGCTGCCGAACGGCTGGGTCAAGGTCGCCGCCGCGCTGCCGCACATCTGCGCCGACCTGCGCGAAGTGCCGCTGGCGAGCGCGTGGCGCGCGTACCAGCGCGCGTGGCGGGATCCCGGGGTACTTGCCGCCGTGCGCCGCGCGGCGGACGATGTGAGGTGTCACGCGGACGCCAACGACTGGCGGCGCGTGGCGATTTCGGTCGCTGTCAGAAAGGAGGCCGCATGGGCGACATGAAGGTGACGCTGCAGGAGACGAAACCGAAAGAAGAAGCGAAGGCCGAGAAGATCCGGCCCGACGACAGGCCGAGCTGGGAAACGCCCCGCATGGAGGACGTCTCCGAGCAGGTGATGGCGCAGCCGTACATACGCTTCACGTAACCGTCGTTGGCTTCCATGCCCGGGCGCGCGGTCGAAGAGTACCGCGCGCCGCTCTTTTTCGCGTGGCAGCTCACCAACCGCTGCCGCGCGCGCTGCCTCGGCTGCTGCGAGGAGTCCGGTCCCGACAAGGCGTGGCGGGACGAGCTCACGCGCATTGAAGCCCTCGACCTCGCGCGTCGCATCGTCGAGGCGGGCATCCCGTACGTCGCCTTCGGCGGAGGCGAGCCGATGGGCGTGCCGCATTTCTCCGAGATCGTCGACGTGCTTGCCGCCGGCGGCGTCGCGCTCAAGATCGAGACCGACGGCTCTCATATCGACGACGCGTGCGCTGACCGCTTTGCACGGCTCGGCGTGGAATGCGTGCAGATCTCGGTCGACGGCGCGAGCGCGGAGTCGCACGAGCGCATGCGGCCCGGCGGCAGCTTCGCCGCGGCGACCGCGGCCATCCGGCGTCTCGAAGCGCGGGGCATCGCGCCGCAGCTCGTCTTCGTGCCGACGCGCTGGAACATCGGCGAAGCGTGCGCCGTATACGATCTTGCGGCGGAGCTGGGCTGCAGCGCGTTCGTCACCGGACCGCTGATGCGCATCGGCCGGGCGGCGGCCGCGTGGGACGCGCTCGCGTGCGGCGCCGACCGGTGGACGGCCGCGGTCGGCGCGTTGCGCGATCACGCGCAAGCGCGGGGCTCGCCGACCGCGCTCTCGATCTATCCGTGGGACATCCTCGGCGAGCTCAAGGAGCGGCTCGCAAGCCCGCAGGCGATGCTGCTCGTCGTGCCCAACGGCAAGGTGAAGCTCCTGAACGCGCTGCCGTTCGCGCCCGCCGACCTGAGGCGCGACACCCTCGGGCAGGCGTGGGACGCGTACGTCGCCGCGTGGCGCAGTCCCGCGGTGCGCGCGTTCATCGAGCGCTGCCTCGAGGATCCGAAGCTGCTCGCGCACGCCAACGAAACCTGGGAGAGCGCGAAGCCGGCAGTGCGCATATCCGGGTCAGAGTCACATTACAGAGCCGAAATCTGACTCTGACCCGGATTTTTATGCGACGCAGTCGTTACTCCGCAGGGGCGGTATGCGCCACGCCCTTGTGGCATTGGATGCACGTCGCCTTGCCCTCGAGCACCTGCTGGTGCATGGGCTGCACGAAGTCCTTCTGCTTCTTCAGAACGTCCGGTGTGAACTGATGGCAGGTCCGGCAGTTCGCCGAATCGTTCGCCTCGAACTCCGCCCACACCGCCTTCGCCATCCGCAGCCGTTCTTTCTTGAAGAGCTCCTCGGTCGCGATCACCCCGCGCATCTCGCCGATCGCGTCCTTGATGCCGGCTTTCGCCTTGTACCAGAGGAGGTGGGGGTACTCGTGCGGGATGTGGCAGTCGTGGCACCGGGCGGCGACGCCGGTGCGGTTGGCGCCGTGCACGCTCACCCGGTGCTCGGCCGCGACCCACTGCATCGAGTGGCACGCGGTGCTGCAGAACGCGTCGGTGCCGGTCGCGGCGACCATGACTTGCGTCCCGACCGTCATCGCGAAACCGATCGCAATGCCGAGGACGACGAGCGCCAGCACCGACCATCTCGCGCTCGGGCGGGTCAGGCCCCGCCACGAGCGCTTGATGAATCCGCCTTCCGGTTCGGAGCTCAAGCCGGGCCTACTTCATCGACAGGACGTGCGTGACCGCCGCGTTCAGCTCGGCGTCCGAAGCCGACACCTTCGGATGGCCCTTGCCTTCCTTGAGCTTGGCGACGATATCCGCGGCTTTGGCATCCTTGTTCTTGGCCGCGATGTCCTTGTACGACGGTCCCACCTTCTTCTTGTCCGACTCGTGACAGTTGTTGCAGCCCTTCGCCTTCAGCACGTCCGGACCGGACTGGGCGAGCGCGACTCCGGCGGCGAGCGCGGCGGCGACGGTGAAGGCCTTGACGACGATTTTCATGACGATCCTCCGAGGTTGAGAGTGGACGACAGCGTTACTGCCAGCGGAAGTAGTAGGACAGACCGATGAAATGGACTTTCTGGTGATCGTCCTGGGTGAGGCGCGTGCCGTCGATGAACACCCAGCTCGGCCAGGTCCAGTCGTTGGTGCTGAAGCGGTCGAAGATGTAGTTCAGGCGCAGGCCCGACCGCTTGTCCAGCGCGTACTTGCCGAACAGGCTCAGGCGCGTGAGCCGCGTGGTGATGTTGGGCAGCGACGTGGGGACCGCGTTGCCGGGCGGATTGGCCGGCATCTGGAAATAGGTGTCCTTGATGTCCGAATAGGTGAGGTCGCCGCCGATCTCTATCCGCGCGTTCGGCTTGCCGCGGAAACCGATGCCGACGTTGTCGCTTTCGTTGGTGACCGACGCGTTGTAGGTCGGGTCGGCGGCGGTGTTGGGGCACACGCCCGCGGCGCTCGCCGCCTCGCAGGTGCTCTGGTCGGCGCGGGTCTTGTTGCGCGTGTACCAGACGTTCGCCTGCCACTTGTCGGAGAACGTGTAGCCCGCGTCGATCGAGTAGGTATACGCCTCGCCCTTGCGCGGCCCCAGTCCCGATCCGTCGCGGCCGCTGTAGCGGTCGTCGGCCCAGTCGGCGAAGAACTGCACGTTCAAGGCATCGATCGGATTCCAGTTCGAGGACACGCGGACCTTGTCGCGCTTGCGGTCGGCGAGGTGGATCGGTGCGATGAGGTTGCTGCCGAGCGCGCCGCCGTTCTGCGTGGTGGTGATGAACGGCGAGCCGTCGCGGTCGCTGTAGACGTAAGCGATGGCGCCGGTCAGCGTCTCCGACATCGAGCGCCGCAGCTCGACGCGGTACGACCATTCCTCGGTTTTCTCGCGATAGCTGACGATGCGCACGTCCGAGGTGTTGCGCTTCTTCTCCTCGTACTCGATGCCCCCGGTCAGCCTCAGCGCGTACGGAAGCATGTAGCTCGCCTCGCTCGAGCCGCGCGTGGTGCGTATGGAGCGCGGCTCGTTGACGCCGGTGGCGGTGCTCCCCGGCGCGGTGAAGAACTGCACGACGGGCGTCTTGTCGTCGCGATCCTCGTAACGGAAGTCCGCGCGCAGGGTGAGCTTCGGCAGCGGCCGGGAGATGACGCCCATCTGCGCAAGGGTGGTGTCCACCTTGCCGTCCAGGTTGTTGCCGACCCCCGGCGCGAGCGGCACCGCCGCCCCGGTGGGGAAGGTGTCGTTCTGTCGCGCGGTGGCGTACGCCGTCTTGAACGTGGCGCGCGTCGTATTCGTGAAGCCGTAGCTCCCCGACAAGTGGACCTGGTGCGAATGGTTGTCGGGCGGCAGCGCGAGCGGCGTGAACGCGGTCGTGCCGGGCGTGGCGAGTGCTGCGACGCCGCCGACGACGTCGAGCTGGTTGAACTGATTGTTGAACATCGTGCCGTAGTAGCCGCCGGTGAGCTGCAGCCTGTCGCCGCTGTAGCTCAGCAGCACGTCGAGCTGGCGCATCGTCTGGTTGATCGGCTCGGGCGTGAACTCGAAATTGCCGAACGTGCCGGGGGGGCCTCCGCCCGTGGTGCCGCGTCCCCAGATGCGGTTGCCTTCGCGATGGTCGTTGCGGAAGCGCACCGACATGTCCAGACCGGGCGCGAGGATATAGTCGACGCCCGCGCCGAGGACCTCGCGGGTCGTCTTGAGCTCGAAGGCGGACGTCCCGGGGGTGAACGTCCCGGGCACCGTCACGGTGCCGGAGCCGATGCCGGTGACCGACGTCACCGCGGTGTACGGCTCGTGGCGGGGTATGCGGGTGAAGTCGAGGAACGCGCCCCAGCGGCCCTGGCGGTTCAGCTCCAGCAGCGCGCTACGATTGTCGAGCCCCAGGCTGCGGCCTTCGATGCGCATCCACGTGCCCGTCGTCTCGTCGCGCCGGACGATCGACAGGTCGATCAGCGGGTAGACACCCTCGTTGGTCAGCCCGTTGTATTCGCCGAAGCGGCGCGCCGAGTCGGTCGCGTAGCCGATGCCGCCGGTGACTTTCGAGACCGGCTTGGTCGGATCGAAGTCCGCCTCTGCGGCGTAGGCGCCCGAAATTGCCCCCAGGACTGCGGCGCAGACCCCGGTCAGGCGAGCGGTATGGCGTACGTGCATTCCGATCCCTCCCCGTGGTCAGCGCCTGAACGTGCGCTCGTTGGAAATGTTCGCCGGGTTGTTGCTGCCGTGAATGTTCGTATGGCAGTTGGCGCAGCCGCGGGCGAGCGTGTTGGCGCCCGTGCTCGTGCCGGAGAGCGTCGCAAAGTTGCCGCGATGGCTGGTCGGCTCGTGGCACTGCTGGCACAGGAACGGCTGTCGCGCCTTCAGCAGGTTCGGATTGGTCGTGCCGTGCGGGTTGTGGCAGATCGAGCAGTCCTCCTGCACCGGCTGGTGGGTGCGCACGAACGGGCCGCGCTTGTCCATGTGGCACGCGTAGCAGGTGTCGTTCACGTTGTCGCGCACCATCATCTTGGGACTCGCCGAGCCGTGGGGGTTGTGGCAGTCGGAGCACGCCACGAGTCCCTCGCGGATCGGGTGGCGGTAGGTGCGGTTGATCTGGACGCGCTGCTCCTTGTGGCATTTGAAGCAGGTCTCGGACTGGGTGAGCTTGTCGCGCGTCGGGTCGTGATTGGTATGGACGGTATGGCACGACGAGCAGGTGACGTCGCGCGCGGCGTGGGTGCCCGTCGTCCAGTGCACGCGCTTGCCGCCTTTGTGACAGGCGAGGCAGACGTCGTTCTTGGTCTGGGGCGAGACCGTCTTCGACGACAGGTTGAGCGCGCCGGTGCCTTTGCCGCCGCCTTTGGCCGCGTGCTCGAGGGAGCCCTCGCCGTGGCACGCGATGCAGCCGCCGCGGGTCGCCGGGGCGCGCTGGTCGGTCTTGGTCCCGTGCTTGGACGCGGCGTAGGTGGCGAAGTAAGGCTCGTGGCACGCCTTGCACACCTGTTCCGCCGATTCCTTGGCCGGCGGCGCGGGCTGCGCCAGCGCGTCCAGAGTGACGGCGAACGTCAGCAGCACGATCGCGAGGGCTGCCCAAGCCGTGGTCGAGCGTCTTCCGGCGCTTTGTCGCATGGCAATTCTCCGTCCACCGGCAAGCTTTTTTGCGGGTTACGGGAAGCTAGTCGGGAAGGTTGCCGCCAGGCTATTGGACTTTGGTCCACACCCGAGGCCGGCACGCGGCAAACCTTGACTCACGCGCAGCGCGGCGACACATTCTCCTCGCGCTCACGATTCGACATAACGAGGAGAACCGCGTGGCAAAGCTTTGGTGGCTCGCGCTGAGCCCGACGCTGTCGCTAGTACCCGCACTCGCCCATGGCCAGGGTTATCCGTCCAAACCGATCCGCATCATCGTCCCGTTCGTGCCCGGCGGGAACATCGACATCACCGCGCGCACGATCGCGCCCGGGCTCACCGAGGTCCTGGGACAGCCGGTGATCGTCGAGAACCGGGGCGGCGCGGGCGGGAGGATCGGCACCACGCTGGTCGCCAAGTCGCCGCCCGACGGTTACACGCTCGTCCTCGGCGCCCCCGGCACGATGGTGGCCCAGCCGGTGTTCCACGAGGGCATCGAGTACCAGCCGCTGCGCGATTTCGTGTACACCTCGCGCATCACGCTGGTGTCGAGCGCGCTGGTCGTGCATCCCTCGCTGCCGGTGAAGAGCGTCAGGGAGATCATCGCGTTCGCGAAAGCGCGCCCTGGCGAGCTGCTGATGGGATCGGCGGGGCAGGGCTCCGGCACCCACCTGCAGGGCGAGCTCTTCCAGTCGATGGCGAAAGTCAAATTCACCCACGTGCCGTACAAAGGGGGCGCGGCCGCGTCCGCCGCCATCCTGAGCGGACAGGTGCATCTCGCGTTCGACCAGGTCAGCTCGTGCGGGCAGTTCGTCAAAGCGGGCAAGCTGCGCGCGCTCGCGGTGACGACGCCGCAGCGCTCCAAGCTCCTGCCCGAGGTGCCGACGATCGACGAGTCCGGGCTGCGCGGCTACGACTATTCGACGTGGACGACGCTCGGCATTCCGGCCGCGACCCCGAAAGACGTCGTGCAGAAGCTGCGCGAGGCGGTCGATGCGGTCATCGCGCAGCCGCGCACGCGCGACGCGTTCGAGAAATTCGGCGCCGAAGTGGCGCCGAACTCCGCGGAAGCGTTCACGCGCACCCTGCAGCAGGACCTGGCGCGCTGGACGCGCATCCGCAAGGAGACCGGCATCAAGATCGACGGCTAGCGAGGGCGAGGCCGCCATTCTGCGACGCGCGGCCCCGGAGAAGCCGAACTGAAGACGCTACGCGGCGATCCGCTCCAGCGGCGTCGGCTTCGCCGCGTGCAGCGCCGGCAGCAGCTCTTCCGACATCAGGCGGATGCTCGACAAAGCGTTGGACAGCGGCATGCCGAGGAAGTGGGTGCGGAACACGAAGTGGGTCACGCCCAGCTCCTCGATGTAAGGTTGCAACTGCTCCCAGCAATCCTCGGGCGAGCCGATGACGAAGCGCTCTCCCACCAGGTCCTCGAACGATTTGTCGATGCGCTCGTGCTCGGGCATCGCCTTGTCGCTCTCCCACTTCGCGTACGCCTTGTACTTCTCGGCGATGTACGGCGCGCCCAGCTCCATCGCGGCGGCGCGGCTCTTCGCGCAGTAGATCTCGATGCGGCAGGGGTTCTCTTTGGGCAGCGGCTTGCCGAGCTTCGTCAGCTCGGCCTTGTACAGCGCCAGGCGCTCCTTGTGCGTGGACAGCGTGGCCTTGGGGCTGTGGTAGAGGCAGTCGCCCAGCTCGGCGGCGCGGCGGATCGCGTTCGGATGCTTGGCCGCGAACCAGATCGGCGGATGCGGCTTCTGCACCGGTTTGAGCGCGAGGTGCGCGTCCCGCAAGATACACGTGTCGCTCTCGTAGCTCACCGTGTCCTCGGTCCACAACCGCTTGGCGACGGTGAGGCATTCCTCGAAGCGCTGCACGCGCTGTCCCTTGCGCACGCCGAACGCCTCGAACTCCGCGGTGCGATAGCCGAGCCCGACGCCGAACACCAGGTTGCCGCGCGAGATCACGTCGAGGGTCGCGATGGTCTCGGCGGTGTAGACCGGGTTGTGCAGCGGCGCGAGCAGCAGCCCCAGGCCCATCGTCATGTCGCCGGCGTCGGCGGCGAGGCGGGCGAGGTAGGGCACCATCTGCAGTCCCTGGTTGCCGCCTTCGTTGAGGTAGTGCTGACCGCAGAAGTACGAATCCCAGCCGCGGTCGCGCGCGAGCCGCACCATCACGATCTGCTCTTCGAGCGCGCTCACCATGTCCGCGCCTTCGAAGTACTGGGCGCTCAGCATGAGACCCGCTTTCACTCCGCTCATTCCCACTCCCTCACAGCTTCTGGATGATGTTCTTGGCGTAATCCCGGACCATCTGGTATCCGCGCTCGAGCGGAAAGTTGCACATGAGCTGGCGCACGCCGCGGCGTTCCAGCTCGCGTACCTGCTCCAGCACTTCGGCGGGCTCGCCGACGATGCAGAAGCGCCTGATGACTTCGGGGGTGACGAAGCGCCGCTCGTCCGGCGCGACGTACGCGTTGTGGCTCTCGTGCATGATCTTCTGGCGCTCGGCTTGCGGGCGCGCCATGTGGAACGCGAGATAGTCCTCGAAGATCGGCAGCAGGAATTCCGGCGGATCCTCGCCGTATTCGAGGTGCCGGTCGACGACCGAATGCATGGCCGTCATGATCGCCGGGCCGTATTCGTTGACGATGCGCTCGGAGTCCACGGCCTCGCCGCGATCGAGCACCGCGAAATTCACGCGCACCGATAGATGGAAGTCACGCAGGGAGCGGTCGCTTCTTTCCGCACCCGTCCTGATCTGCGCCTGGATCTGCTCCAGCGTGCCGCCGCGCGGGATGTGCGTGGTGAGGCCGTCGGCGATCTCGCCCGCGAGCGCCTGCGCCTTCGGGCCGTAACCGGCGAGATACATCGGG
Organism: Burkholderiales bacterium; assembly: GCA_036262035.1. NCBI lineage: Bacteria > Pseudomonadati > Pseudomonadota > Betaproteobacteria > Burkholderiales > Burkholderiales bacterium. Next base: position 68,417 of record DATAJS010000030.1, read on the forward strand.
ATCGGTTCGCTGAGGTTGCGATAGCCCTTGTCGGAGTGCATGAAGCGAACAGTGTGTTTCTCACCTTCGTATTCGTACTCCGCGTCTTTACCGCCAAGCAGATTGCGCGCGAGGCGTGCGTAATCCTCGAAGTCCTTCAGCTTCATCGGCTTGCGGCCGAGGAGGCGCATGCCGGTGTTGCCGGTGCCCAGCGCCACGAAGCAGCGTCCCGGCGCGACCATGTTGAGCGTCGCCATGCCCGCGGCGAGCGTAGGCGCGAGGCGCAGTCCGGGCACCGCGACGCCCATGCCGAGCTTCATCGTCTTCGTCTGCTGCGCTGCTACGGTCAGGAACACGAACGCATCGGAGCGGATGAGCGGGCTGTCGGTGACCCACAGGTGCGTGAAGCCGAGCTTCTCGGCTTCGGTCACGTACTCCATCTCGTCGAGCTTGGCCCAGGTGAGTCCGAATTCCATTGCGGTTCCATGTGTACGCCGGCGAGCGTACATGTTACTTGAGGGCCGGCGCCATTCTTCGCGGCGTATAATTCGGCGCCTCTTACAGGAGTGTTACGGATGACGGAGAACGATCTGCCCTTCGAAGGCGTGAAGGTTCTGGATCTGTCGCAGGGGGTGGCGGGGCCGTATTGCGCCATGCACCTCGCACGCAACGGCGCGGACGTGATCAAGGTCGAGCCGATCGGTTCGGGCTGCTGGAGCCGCCAGCTCGGCAGGCCGACCGGCGATCACACGGCGCATTCGGTCGTCGTCAACCGCGCGAAGCGCTCGCTCGCCGTCGATCTCAAGACCGCCGAAGGTGTGGCCATCGTCCAGCGGCTCGCCAGGGATTGCGACGTCGTCCTGCACAACTACCGCGTCGGCAAGATCGACAAGTTCGGGCTCGACTACGCGAGTGTTGCGAAGGTCAATCCGGAGGTCATCTACCTCTGGATCACCGGTTTCGGCCCCAAGGGACCGCGCGCCGATCAGCCGGCGACCGATTCGGTCATGCAGGCGTATACGGGGATGATGTCGATCAATCGCGGTCCGACCGGCGTGCCCCAGCGCATCGAGATGCTGGCGATCGATTTCTCGACGGGCCTGTACGCGTTCCAGGGCGTGGCGGCCGCGCTGTACAGGAAAGCGATGAAGGGCCGCGGCGCCTACATCGAAACCAGCCTGCTGGAGTGCGCGCTCGCGCTGCAGGAAGGCGCGATGATGGAGCACCATCTTCAGGGCGGCGCCGCGGAGCCCATCGGCATGCCTGTGGGCATGTTCAAGACGAAGGACGGCTACATGAGCGTCAATGCGCGGCGCGAGGAGCACTTCCAACGCCTCGCCAGGCTGCTCGGCAAAGAAGAATGGATCGCCGATCCGCGCTATGCCGACGCGCGCGCACGCGTGAAGCACCGTGACGAATTGATGGCGGCGCTGCGGCCGATCTTCGAGACCCGGACGTCCGACGAGTGGGTGGAGCTGCTGTCCAGCATCGACATCCTGAAAGCCAAGGTCAACACGTACGAGGATCTCTTCAAAGATCCGCAGGTGCAGGCGGTCGACGCGGTGCACTGGATCGAGAACGACACGCTCGGGCGCGTGCCGATGGGGACGATCTGCGGCCAGCGCGTGCCCGCGAACGGCGACCCGCTCACGCACGCCCCGCACGTGGGCGAGCACACCCGCGAAGTCCTGGCCGAGCTGGGCTACGGCGCCGGCGACATCGAAAAGCTCGAAGCCTCAGGCGTCGTCGGTAGCCATCGGGCTTGAGCCGTCCGTAACGCTCGGGAACAGGCGCTCGAGCTGCGCGTTGCGGTCCAGACCTGCGGCGGCGAGGCTCGTGGCGAACGCCGACCCCGCACCGACGAGCGGCGCCACGTCGCATTCCAGGAAGTAGAGCCGGTCGCTCCGCGCTTCGTGAATGAAATCGACGCGCGCCGCCCAATCGACGCGGAGCGTCGCGGCGATCCGCAGCGCCTCCGCACGCACGCGTGCAGCGAGCCGTCGTTCCGTGACCGGCGCGAGGCGCGGCCGCAGTACGTACTTGCGCAGGAACGTGTACATCGCGCCTTCCGGGATGCCGATGCGTAGCGGCGCGCCGGCCTCGCCGTTCAGCACGCCGATCGTCATCTCGGCGCCGCGGACGCAGCGCTGGACGATGTAGCGGTCGCTGCGCCGGCCGGCGGCTATCGGGCCATGCGTATAACGACGCAGGCCGATGGAATCCGAGCCGAAGCGCGGCTTGAGCACGCGCGCAAAGTCGATGCGGTCGGCTTCGGTTCCAAGCTCGGTATCCGGACAGGTGAAACCGGCCGCGGCGACGAGGCGGGTGGCGGCGTACTTGTCGTAGCAGCGCTTCATCGCCTCGAAACCCGGACCGATGTACGGCACTCGCGCCGCCGACAGCGCCTCCGCGGCCGTGAACATCGCCGGATCGGACAAGCGCAGGATGCGCTGCGCAGCACCCTCATCGTCGACGGTGGAGCGCCCGAAAGCGGCGCACCGCACGCGGTGGCCGGCGCGTCGAAGCTCGTGCGCGATTCGGCGCGCTTCGCTGCGATGGATCCATGCGAGCGGATGCGGCCGCCAGGGGTCGTGCACCAGGATGAATGTCACCGCGCCAATGGTACGACGCGACATCCGGCCGCGTCGCCTGTATTCTCGCGGTCCATGAAAGCACTCTCCACAGGCGGCGCGCGGCGTCGTTGCGTCGCGGCGGGCCATGCTTGAAGCGCTCGATCTCGAGTGCGTTCGCGGCGAGAGAACCCTGTTCAGCGGGCTCGACTTCACCCTCGAGCGCGGCGCGCTGCTGCGCGTGACCGGCAGGAACGGCAGCGGCAAGACCAGCCTGCTGCGCATCGTGTGCGGGCTGACGCCGCCGGCGCAGGGCGAGGTGCGCTGGGACGGGATCGACGTCCGCAAGCTCGGTGAAGAGTACGCGAGGCAGCTCGTCTACGTCGGCCACGCGAACGCGCTGAAGGACGATCTCACCGCACGCGAGAACCTGCTGATCTCGTCGGAGCTGGCCGGCCTCGCGACGACGGACGACCAGGCGCAGGATGCGCTCGATCGTTTCGGCGTCGGCCACTGCGCGCCGCTGCCGGCGCGCGTGCTGTCGCAGGGCCAGCGCCGGCGCACCGCGCTGGCGCGGCTCGCGCTCTCGCCGTCGGTCCCGCTGTGGGTCCTCGACGAGCCGTTCACCGCGCTCGACACCGCCGCGGTCGACGACCTGCAGGCGCTGATCGGCTCGCACGTGGCGCGCGGCGGCTCGATCGTGCTGACGACGCACCAGGAAGTCGCGATCGCGGGTGTCGCCGGGCGCACGCTGGACCTTTAGAGCGATGCTGCGGACGCTGCGCCTCGTCATCTACCGCGATCTGCTGCTCGCGATGCGCCGGCGCACCGACATCGCGAACTCGCTATTGTTCTTCGTAATCGTCGTGTCGCTGTTTCCGTTCGGCGTCGGGCCCGAAGTGAACCTCCTGCGCGCGGTCGCGCCGGGCGTGCTGTGGGTCGCGGCGCTGCTCGCGTCGATGCTCGCGCTCTCGCGCATGTTCGCGGCGGACTTCGCCGACGGCACGCTGGAGCAGATGCTGCTGTCGCCGTCGCCGCTCACGATCGTGGTGATGGGAAAGGTGATCGCGCACTGGCTGCTCACCGGCCTGCCGCTGGTCGCGTTGTCGCCGGTGCTCGCATTGCAGTTCGACATGCCTGTGGAAGCCATCGGGATACTCGTGGCGACGCTCGCGCTCGGCACGCCGGTGCTGTCGCTCATCGGGGCGATCGGCGCGGCCCTGACCCTCGGCGTGCGCGGCTCGGGCGTGCTCACCGCGCTGCTGGTCCTGCCGTTGTACATCCCGGTGCTGATCCTCGGCGCGGGGGCGGTCGACGCGGCGGCGGGGGGGCTCGACGTCTCCGCGCACCTGTCGCTCATGGGCGCGCTCCTGCTGTTCGCCGCGGCGTGCGCCCTTTGGCCCGTCGCCGCGGCGCTGCGCATTGCGGTAGAGTGAGGCCCGCCGCGGGACCGCTTCGGCTTCCGGGTACTGACGGCTTCGCCTAAAATACGACCGCCGACCATGCCGCACGATCAGGCCCTGCAGGGCCGCCGCCTCAACGCTTTCACCTTCGCTTCCCCGCAAACGTTTTTCCCGCTCGCGGGAAAGATGGTGCCGTACTTCGCGTGGGCCGCGGCGGTGCTCGCCGCGATCGGCCTCTACATCGGCTTCTTCGTGGCGCCGACCGATGCGACCCAGGGCGAGTCGTACCGCATCATCTTCATCCACGTTCCCGCCGCATGGATGTCGATGTTCATCTACGTCGTCATGGCGTTCTGGGCGGCGATGGGATTGATATTCAACACGCGTCTTTCGGGCATGATGGCCACCGCGCTCGCGCCGACCGGCGCGCTCTTCACTTTCCTCGCGCTGTGGACGGGGGCGCTGTGGGGCAAGCCGACGTGGGGCACGTGGTGGGTGTGGGATGCGCGGCTCACTTCGGAGCTCATCCTGCTTTTCCTGTACTTCGGCTTCATGGCGCTGCACTCGGCGATCGAGGACCCGCGCCGGGCCGACAAGGCGGCGGCGGTGCTCGCGCTGGTCGGCGTGGTCAACGTGCCGATCATCTATTTCTCGGTGAAGTGGTGGAACACGCTGCACCAGGGCGCCTCGGTGAGCCTCACGGCCGCGCCGACGATGGCCGCGACCATGCTCTGGGGCATGCTCGTGATGGCGCTCGCGTGCTGGATGTACAGCATCGCGGCCGCGCTCGCGCGCGTGCGCTCGATCATCCTCGAGCGCGAACGGCAGACCGACTGGGTCGATGAATACGTGAGGTCGCGCGCATGAATTGGGGGAGCTTCGGCGACTTTCTGGCGATGGGCGGCTACGGGCTCTACGTGTGGGGATCGTACGGCGTCGTCGCCGGTCTCATTGCCATCGAGGTGGTCTTCCTGGCGCTCCGCCGCCGCAACATACTCAACCACCTCGGGCTGATGGCGAAGAGCCGCGGCCGTAAATCGGGGGCAGCATGAAACCACGTCACAAACGCTTCGGGCTGATCGCGCTCGGCGTCGCAGCGCTCGGGCTCGCGGCCTATCTGGTGCTCAACGCGTTCGAAAAGAACCTGGTGTTCTTCTTCACGCCGACGCAGGTCGCGGCGAACGAGGCGCCGAAAGAGCGCACGTTCCGCATCGGCGGCCTGGTGCAGGCGGGCAGCGTGCAGCGGCAGGCCGACGGCGTGTCGGTGAAGTTCGTCGTCACCGACACCGCGCAGAACATCCCGGTCGTCTACAAAGGCGTGCTGCCCGACCTCTTCAAGGAGGGCAAGGGCGTGGTGGCGCAGGGCAAGCTCGGCCACGACGGCGTGTTCGCCGCGAGCGAGGTGCTCGCCAAGCACGACGAGAACTACATGCCGCCCGAAGCGAAGGAAGCGGTGGACAAGGCGCATGCCGCCGGGCTCGCGCAGAAGACCGGCAAATCGCTGCAAGGAGGCTCGCCATGATTCCGGAGCTCGGGCAGTTCGCGCTCGCGCTGGCGCTGTGCCTCGCGCTCGCCCAGGCGGTGTTCTCGCTGGCGGGCGCTGCGCGCGGCAACGTCGCGTGGATGGCGGTCGCGCGTCCCGCGGCGCAGGGGCAGTTCGTCTTCATCGTCATCGCCTTCGCGTGCCTCACCTACGCGTTCGTGACCGGCGATTTCTCGGTGCAGTACGTCGCGCTGAACTCGAACTCCAAGCTGCCGATGGCCTACAAGGTCGCCGGCGTGTGGGGCGGCCACGAAGGCTCGCTGCTGCTCTGGACGCTGATGCTCGCGGTGTGGACGACCGCGGTGACGGTCTTCAGCCGCAAGCTTCCCGAGGAGATGGTCGCGCGCGTGCTCGGCGTGATGGGGCTGGTCAGCGTCGGCTTCCTCCTGTTCATGCTGTTCACGTCCAACCCGTTCGACCGGCTGTTCCCCGTGCCTGCGGACGGCAAGGATCTCAACCCGCTGCTGCAGGATCCGGGCATGGTGTTCCACCCGCCGATGCTCTACATGGGCTACGTCGGCTTCTCGGTCGCGTTCTCGTTCGCGATCGCGGCGCTGCTGTCGGGCAAGCTCGACGCGGCGTGGGCGCGCTGGTCGCGCCCGTGGACGACCGCGGCGTGGCTCTTCCTCACGCTCGGCATCGCGCTCGGCAGCTTCTGGGCGTACTACGAGCTCGGCTGGGGCGGCTGGTGGTTCTGGGACCCGGTCGAGAACGCGTCGTTCATGCCGTGGCTCGTCGGCACCGCGCTCGTGCACTCGCTCGCGGTGACCGAGAAGCGCGGCACCTTCAAGAGCTGGACGGTGATCCTCGCGATCTTCGCGTTCGCGCTGTCGCTGCTCGGCACGTTCCTCGTGCGCTCGGGAGTCCTTACATCCGTGCACGCTTTCGCCACCGATCCCAAGCGCGGCATCTTCATCCTGATCTTCCTGTCGATCGTGATCGGCGGCTCGCTCGCGCTCTTCGCGATCCGTTCGCCCAAGGTCGGGCTCGGCGGCGCGTTCGATCTGGTCTCGCGCGAAGCGATGCTGCTCACCAACAACGTGCTGCTCATCGTCGCGGCGGCGTCGGTGCTGCTCGGCACCTTGTATCCGCTGGCGCTCGACGCGCTGGGGCTGGGCAAGATCTCGGTCGGGCCGCCGTACTTCGATACCGTGTTCGTGCCGCTCATGGTGCCGGCGCTGATATTGATCGGCGTGGGGCCGATCGCCCGCTGGAAGAGCGCGAGCCTCCCCGACCTGGCGACGCGGCTCAAGTACGCGTTCGTGGCGAGCATCATCGTCGCGCTCGTCCTGCCGTTCACGATGGGCAAGTGGACGTGGGGCGTGAGCGGCGGCTTCCTGCTCGCGGCGTGGATCGCGTTCACGACGCTCGCCGCGCTGGTCAACCGCCTCCGCTCGAGCGCGGGCGCGACCTTGGCGGCCAAGGTGAGGGCGTCTTCCGCGAGCTACTACGGCATGCTGCTCGCGCACTTCGGCGTCGCGGTGTTCGTGGTCGGGGTGACGATGGTGACGGGCTACGGCACCGAGACCGACGTGAAGATGGAGCCGGGCACGACCGCGCACCTCTCGGGCTACACGTTCCGCTTCGACGGCGTGCGCGAGATCGACGGGCCCAACTACGTCGCGGCGCGCGGGACGATCGAGGTCACGAAGGACGGCAAGCGCGTGACGGTCATGCATCCCGAGAAACGCATCTACACCGTGCAGCAGATGCCGATGACCGAAGCGGCGATCGACAGCGGCTTCGCGCGCGATCTCTACGTCGCCATGGGCGAAGCGGTGTCGCCGACCGCTTGGGTGATCCGCATCTGGGTGAAGCCTTTCGTCGACTGGATCTGGTTCGGCTGCGTGATCATGGCGCTCGGCGGCCTGCTCGCAGCCAGCGATCGCCGCTACCGCATCGCGCCGCGGCCGCTGCCGCAGGCGGCCGCGCGGCCGGCCGAGGCCGCGCCCGAACCCGTGAGGTAAGTTCAATGACGACCGAAGCGATACCGAAATCCCCCGAAGCCTCATCGAACAAGCCCTCGTATCTCCGCTATATCCTGCTCGTCGCGTTCCTCGCGCTCGTGGTGCTGCTCGGGATCGGGCTCACGCTCAACCCGCGCGAAGTGCCGTCGCCGCTGATCGGCAAGCCGGCGCCCGCGTTCGAGCTGCCGCAGCTCCACGAGCCCGGCAAGACCTTCGCGCCCGCCGACATGAAAGGCCGCGTGTGGATCCTCAACGTGTGGGCGTCGTGGTGCGTATCGTGCCGCCAGGAGCACCCGGTGCTCATGGAGCTCGCGAAGACCGGCGTGATCCCGATCTACGGCCTCGACTACAAGGACCAGCAGGACGACGCGAAACGCTGGCTCCAGCAGTTCGGCAACCCGTACAAGCTCTCCGCGGTCGACGCCAAAGGCCAGGTCGGCATCGATTACGGCGTCTACGGCGTGCCCGAGACCTACGTCATCGATAAGCGCGGCGTGATCCGTTACAAGCAGATCGGCCCGGTCACGCCGGAGGTGCTGCAGTCGAAGATACTGCCGCTGGCGAGGCAGCTGGAAGCGGAGAATACGTGAGGCGTGACGGATAAAGCGGTGACGGGTAAGGCGGTGACGACAACCGGTGACATGAACCGGTGACGTGAAACGATGACGTAGGGTGCGTGCCAACGCACCGCTAGAAATGAAAACGATATTGACCTTTCTGCTTCTGCTGTTCGTAGGCGCGCAGTCGGCGCGCGCCGCCGAGGCCGCGCCTGCGGCGGCGGATCCCGAGCTCGAGAAGCGCGTGAACGCCGTCGCCGAAGAGCTGCGCTGCCTCGTGTGCCAGAACCAGACGCTCGCCGATTCGCACGCCGATCTCGCGATCGACCTCAAGAACCAGGTGCGCGAGAAGCTCAAGCAGGGCATGAGCGAGCGCGAGATCCGCGACTACATGGTGGCGCGCTACGGCGACTTCGTGCTGTATCGGCCGCCGGTGAAAGGCACGACGATGTTCCTGTGGTTCGGTCCCGCGCTGTTGCTGGTGGGCGGCCTGGCCGCGCTCTTCACATGGCTCAGGAAGCGCCGCGCGCTCGCGGTGCCGCCCGCGCTGACCGAGGAAGAGCAGGCGCGCGCCGCGGCGCTCCTCGACCCGCCGCCCGGGGCGGAGCCGCGATGACCGGTTTCGTCGTCCTCGCGGCCCTGCTGGTCGTGGGCGCTCTGCTCTTCGTGCTGCCGCCGCTCATCAAAGGCCGCTGCAGGTCGAACGTGCTGAGGAGCCAGGTGAACGCGGCGGTGTATCGCGACCAGATGCGCGAGCTCGACGCCGACCGCGAAGCCGGCACGCTCGCGCCCGAGGAATACCAGAAGGCCCGCGCGGAGCTGGAAGCGCGCGTGCTCCAGGACGTCACCGCCGACGAGACCGCGGACGCGGCGCCCGCGCGCGGACGCTGGACGGCGATCGCCGCCGGCGTCGCGGTGCCGATCCTCGCGGTCGCGTTCTACGCGCTCACCGGGACGCCGCAGGCGCTGTCGCCGCAGCTGGCGGGCGAGGGCGGCGGGCACGAAGTGACCGAGCAGCAGATCGTCGACATGGTCAGCCGGCTCGCAGCCAAGCTCAAGGAGAATCCGGACGACGCCGAAGGCTGGGTCATGCTCGGGCGGTCGTACTCGGTGCTCGGCCGCTTCCCGGAAGCGGCACAGGCGTACGCGCAGGCCGCCGAGCGCATCCCGAACAACGCGCAGCTCCTCGCCGACTATGCCGACGCGGCGGCGATGGCGCAGGGACGCAAGCTCCAGGGCGAGCCCGAGAAGATCATCGCGAGAGCGCTGCAGGCCGATCCGGGCAACGTGAAAGCGCTCGCGCTCGCGGGCTCGGCGAGGTTCGAGCAGAAGGATTTCGCAGGCGCGGCGAGCCACTGGGAGAAGATCCTGAAGCTCGTGCCGCCCGATTCGGAGATCGCGAAAGGCGTCGAGTCGAGCGTGGCGGAAGCGCGTCAGCTCGCCGCGGGCGGCAGCCCGCCGGGTCCGACGACATCGGCGCAGAGCGTGCCGGCCGCGCCCGCGGCCGCGAAAGGCGGCGGCGAAGGTGCGACGGTGTCGGGCACGGTCTCGCTCAAGCCCGAGCTCAAATCGAAGGTCGGGCCCGACGACATCGTCTTCATCTACGCGCGCGCCGCCGAAGGCCCGCGCGTGCCGCTCGCCGTCCTGCGCAAGCCCGCACGCGAGCTGCCCGTGCAGTTCACCCTCGACGACACGATGGCGATGGCGCCGAACATGAAGCTCTCGGCCTTTCCGAAAGTGATCGTCAGCGCGCGCGTGTCGAAATCGGGCAACGCGCAGCCTCAGTCGGGCGATCTCCAGGGCGCCAGCGGGCCGATCGCGAACGCCGCGAGCGGCGTCGACATCGTCATCGACACCGAAGTGCAATAGGCACGAGGGCGCGAAGGCAGGACACTATCGCGATGCGGTCGTCGGCCTCAGCTTGAGGCCGCGCCAGTCGGTCTGTGCGACGCCGCGCGCTTCGGCCCTCTCGGCGATCACCCGGTTGGCCTCCTGCTGCAGGGCGAGGCGTTCCTCGGCGGACTTCGCTTTCAGCACCTTGGCTCGATACGCGCGACATTCATTGTCCGTGAGGAAGACGTAGTCGTATACGCAGTCGCGCGTCGTCGTCTGCGCCGCCGCGGGCGCGCTCAGCGCGAGGACGGCAAAAAGAGCGGTGAGCAGTTTCATGGGTTCCTCCACGAGGTTGCACTATCCACACTACGCCGTGCCCGCGGTGCGCACTTTGATGTGGCGCAAAGCAAGTGCGGGTGATGAGGTGATGAAGTGAGCCGTCATCGTCGCGGGGGGCGGCATTTTTGCCGAAGGTGAGGTTCGCCGCGGGCTGCGAGCAGCTCGGTCAGCTCGTCGACCTCCGCCGGCGTGAGCACGCGCTCGTCGACCGTGGTGCGGAACTGGTGCCGGACGCCGCTCGCCAGCACGAGCCCCATGCTTTCGCGCGCGCGCACGGCGCTGCCGGGGGTCTGCGTCACGCGGTCATAGCCCGCGAACGTCGCCTTCACATCCATGCCCACCCAGTCGGTGAGCGGCAGCACCTCCGCGAGACGCCGCGGGTAGATCCCGGCCGTGTGCAGGCCGACCTTGTAGCCCATCGCTTTCACGTCGCGCATCGCCTCCGCGAGTCCCGACTGCAGCGTCGGCTCCCCGCCGCTGAAGACCACCGCGTCGAGCACTCGCTTGCGACGCTGGAGAAACGCAAGCACGCCGCTCCACGCGACCTCACCCGCACCGCGCGACGGCTGCAGATGTGCGTTGTGGCAATACCCGCACCGCCACGGACACCCCTGGCAGAACACCACCGCGCAGAGATGGTCGGGGTAGTCGGTGGCGGAGAAGGGGGTGAGGCCGCCGATGCGGAGAGTCGGCACGTGCAAGAAGTGACGAAAAAGGTGGCGGATGAAGCAGTGACGGGTGAAGCGGACACCCGCTAATCCTGCGTCACCGCTTTATCCGTCACCGCTCTATCCGTCACCGTTTCATCCGTCACTTCTTTTTCCCTGAAAAACTTGCGCTCGCGGTGCTCTCCCTTCTTCCCCGTATTGAACGAAGACACCGGCCGGTGGTACCCCATTACCCTCGTCCACACCTCGCATTTCTGGCGCTCGGCATCGTCGAGGTCGAGGGCGGTGAGAGCGGCGGGGGCGGTCATGTCGTTCATGGTCTTCTCCTTGGGATGTCAGGTCGCTGATTCCAGCTCGCGGCGCTTCTTTGCATAGAGGTCCGCGTCGCATTTCGGGCAGTACTCGTGCTCGCCGGCGAGATAGCCGTGCTTCGGGCAGATCGAGAACGTCGGCGTGACGGTGATGTAGGGCAGGGCGTAGTTCTCCAGCGCGCGGCGCACGAGCGTCCTGCACGCCTCGGCCGACGACAGGCGCTCGTTCATGTAGAGGTGGAGCACCGTGCCGCCGGTGTACTTGCGCTGGAGCTCTTCCTGGCGCTCGAGCGCCTCGAACGGATCGTCGGTGTAGCCGACCGGGAGCTGCGACGAGTTGGTGTAGTACGGCATGTCGCGCGTGCCGGCCTGCAGGATGTCGGGATACCGCTTGAGGTCCTCGCGCGCGAAGCGGTACGTCGTTCCTTCGGCCGGCGTCGCTTCGAGGTTGTACAGGTGTCCGGTCTCTTCCTGGAACCCGACGATGCGCGCGCGGACGTGGTCGAGCAGCCTCAGAGCGAAGCGGTGGCCCCATTCGGTGGTGATGTCGTGCTCGTCGCGCGTGAAGTTGCGGATCGCCTCGTTGATCCCGTTCACGCCGACCGTCGAGAAGTGGTTGCGCAGCGTGCCGAGATAGCGGCGGGTGTACGGGAACAGGCCGTCGTCCATGTGGCGCTGGATCACTTTTCTCTTCAGCTCCAGACTGTCGCGCGCGAGCTCCAGCAGCTCGTCCACGCGCTCGTACAGCGAGCGCTCGTCGCCGCGGCAGACGTACCCCAGCCGCGCGCAGTTGAGCGTGACCACGCCGAGCGAGCCGGTCTGCTCCGCCGAGCCGAAGAGGCCGTTGCCGCGCCTGAGCAGCTCGGTGAGATCGAGCTGCAGGCGGCAGCACATCGAGCGGATCATGTGCGGCTTCAGGTCGGACGTGACGAAGTTCTGGAAGTAGGGCAGGCCGTATTTCGCGGTCATGTCGAAGAGCCGGTCGGCGAGCGGCGTGTCCCACGCGAAATCGCGCGTGATGTTGTACGTCGGTATCGGGAAGGTGAAGACGCGCCCCTGCCGGTCGCCGGCGGTCATCACCTCGATGTAGGCGCGGTTGATCGCGTCCATCTCCGGCTGGAGCTCGCCGTAGGTGAACGGCATCTCCTCGCCGGCGATGACCGGCACCGCGTCGCACAGGTCCTCGGGACACGTCCAGTCGAAAGTGAGGTTGGTGAACGGCGTCTGCGAGCCCCAGCGCGAAGGCACGTTCAGGTTATAGATGAGCTCCTGTATGCACTGCCTCACCGCTTCGTAGGAGAGGCGGTCCTTGCGCACGAACGGCGCCATGCACGTATCGAAGGAGCTGAACGCCTGCGCCCCCGCCCATTCGTTCTGGAGCGTGCCGAGGAAGTTGACGATCTGCGCGACCGCGCTCGACAGGTGCTTCGGCGGACCCGACTCGACCCGGCCCGGGATGCCGTTGAGGCCTTCGGCGAGGAAAGTGCGCAGCGACCATCCGGCGCAATACCCCGACAGCATGTCGAGGTCGTGGATGTGGATGTCGCCTTCGCGATGCGCCTGCCCGATGGCCGGCGGGTAGACATGCGACAGCCAGTAGTTCGCCGTCACCTTGCCGGCCACGTTGAGGATCAGTCCGCCGAGCGAGTAACCCTGGTTCGCGTTGGCGTTGACGCGCCAGTCGCGCTGCTCGAGGTACTCCTCCATCGACGCGGCGACGTCGATCAGCGTACGCCGGTCTTCGCGCAGCCTCGCGTGCTGCTCGCGGTAGACGATGTAGGCGCGCGCGGTCGCGACGTAGCCCGCATCGATCAAGGTGGCCTCCACGACGTCCTGCACCTCCTCGACGTGGGGAACGTGCATCGCGCTCTCCTGCGCGAGAATGCCGATGGCGTGATCGCAGAGGCGGCGCGCTTCACGCTCGCCGAACTCGCCGGTCGCCGCTCCCGCGCGCGTCAGCGCCCGCACGATGCGCGCATCGTCGAACGCCTGTCGGGAGCCGTCGCGCCTGACGATCGCGCGAAGACGATTGAGCATGCTACATTCTCCGTTGGGCACCACGACATGTGGTGGTATGAAGGCAAGGTTGCCCCAAGATGTGCTGTCGTCTCAATGAGGTCGTTGCAATTGCTTGATCGGGGTCAAAAGCGCGGCCTCCACCGTGACGGGTTTGATCCACATCAACCTTCCCGGGGGCGGACCGTGAGAACGTGCGCGCATGGAAGCGTCGAATGGATCGCACCTGAGGCTCGCCGCCAGCGCATCGCCGTCGGCGCGCGACCTCGTGACCGGCGTGCTGGTCGAGGAGCACCGCACGCTGCGCATCGTGCTCTCGATCCTCCAGCGGCTGCTGCACGAGATCTCGCAGTTCGGCAGGGAGCCCGATTTCCACCTGCTCGCCGAGGTCCTCTACTACATCGACGACTTCCCCGAGCGCGTGCACCATCCCAAGGAAGACAGGTATCTGTTCCCGGTCGTGCGCAGGCGGACGGCGCGTTTCGACGCGCTGCTCGACCGGCTGCGGACCGACCACGCCCGCAGCGCCCAGATGCTGGTGCGCATCCAGCGCGACCTCGTGCACTTTCAGGCGGGCGACCCGAAAGCGCTCTCGCGGCTGTCCACCAACGTGGCGACCTATGCGGCGCTCCTCGAAGAGCACCTGCAGGCCGAAGAGCGGCTGCTCTCCGACGTGTGCGACGAGCTGACCGAGGACGACTGGGCGCAGCTCGCGCGCGGCTTTGCCGCCGACAGGGATCCGCTGACGGCGGGCGACACGCGCCACGAGTTCCGCGTATTGCGCGCCCGCATACTCAACGCGCTCCCGACGAAGATGCGCCTCGACACCGGCGCGGCAGAGACGATGCGCGGCGACCCGCCGAAGGGTTGACGATTGGACCTACGTCCAATTGTCCGCGGCACCCCCACCACTACCATCGACTTGATCCGCATCAAACAAAGCACTGCCGGTGCGGCCGCGCCGCGTCTCACGAGGAGATTTCGCATGTCCGATAAGATCAACCGCCGCGATTTTCTGATGAATTCCGGGGCGTCCATCGCCGCCGCGGCCGCGGGGACGGTGCCGCTCGCCGCCTCCGCCCAGAACATGATCACCGACGCCGACGCGGCCAGGCTGCGCTGGTCGAAAGCGCCGTGCCGCTTCTGCGGCACCGGCTGCGGCGTCAACGTCGCGGTCAAGGAAGGCCGGGTCGTCGCGACGCACGGCGATCCCGAGGCCGAGGTCAACCGCGGCGTGAACTGCGTCAAGGGCTACTTCCTGTCGAAGATCATGTACGGCGAGGACCGGCTGACCACGCCGCTCCTGCGGCAGACCAACGGCAAGTACGACAAGAACGGCGAGTTCGCACCGGTGACGTGGGATCAGGCCTTCGACATCATGGCCGAGAAGTGGAAGGCCGCGCTGAAGGACAAGGGACCGTCGGGTGTGGGCATGTTCGGGTCGGGGCAGTGGACGGTGTGGGAGGGCTACGCCGCGTCCAAGCTCATGAAAGCGGGTTTTCGCTCGAACAACATCGACCCCAACGCGCGCCACTGCATGGCGTCCGCCGCCGTCGCCTTCATGCGCACGTTCGGCATGGACGAGCCGATGGGCTGCTACGACGACATCGAAGCCGCGGACGCCTTCGTGCTGTGGGGCTCGAACATGGCGGAGATGCACCCGATCCTGTGGCAGCGCCTCTCCGCGCGCAAGCTCAAGGCGAAGCACGTGCAGGTCGCGGTGCTCTCGACGTACGAGCATCGCTCGTACGAGCTCGCGGACCTGCCGATGACCTTCGTCCCGCAGAGCGACCTCGCGATCCTCAACTACATCGCGAACTACATCATCAAGAGCAACGCGGTGAACCGCGATTTCGTCGGGAAGCACGTCGCGTTCAAGGTCGGCAACACCAACATCGGCTACGGCCTGCGGCCCGAGCACGCGCTGCAGAAAGCGGCGCAGAACGCCGCCGACGCCGGGGGTTCCAAGCCGTCGTCGTTCGACGAGTTCGCGAAGTTCGTCTCGAAGTACGACGTGGAATTCGCCTCGAAGATGTCGGGCGTGCCGAAAGACCGCCTCGAGCGCCTCGCGCGCCTCTACGCCGACCCCAAGACCAAGGTGATGTCGTTCTGGACCATGGGGTTCAACCAGCACACGCGCGGCGTGTGGGCGAACCACATGATCTACAACATCCATCTGCTCACGGGGAAGATCGCCACCCCGGGCAACAGCCCGTTCTCGCTGACCGGCCAGCCGTCGGCCTGCGGCACCGCGCGCGAGGTCGGCACGTTCTCGCACCGCCTGCCCGCGGACATGCTGGTGACGAACCCGAAGCACCGCGCGCACGCCGAGGAGATCTGGAAGCTCCCGCCCGGGACGATCCCCGACAAGCCCGGCTATCACGCGGTGCTCCAGAACCGGATGCTCAAGGACGGCAAGCTCAACGCCTACTGGGTGCAGGTCAACAACAACATGCAGGCCGCGGCGAACATCAACAACGAAGGCTATCCGGGCTACCGCAACCCGGCGAACTTCATCGTCGTCTCGGACGCCTACCCGACCGTGACGACGGCTGCGGCGGATCTGATCCTGCCGACGGCGATGTGGGTGGAGAAGGAAGGCGCGTACGGCAACGCCGAGCGGCGCACCCACTTCTGGCACCAGCTCGTCGACGCGCCGGGACAGGCGCGCTCGGACCTGTGGCAGCTCGTCGAGTTCTCCAAGCGGTTCAAGATCGAAGAGGTATGGCCCAAGGAGCTCGTCGACAAGGCGCCGCAGTATCGCGGCAAGACGATGTACGACGTGCTCTTCAGGAACGGCCAGGTCGACAGGTTCCCGCTCGCGGAGATCGACAAGAGCTACGAGAACTTCGAGGCGAAGCACTTCGGCTTCTACCTGCAGAAGGGCCTGTTCGAGGAATACGCGAGCTTCGGCCGCGGCCACGGCCACGACCTGGCGCCCTTCGACACCTATCACAAGGTGCGCGGCATGCGCTGGCCGGTCGTCGACGGCAAGGAGACGCGCTGGCGCTATCGCGAAGGCTCCGATCCGTACGTGAAAGCGGGCACGGGCTTCCAGTTCTACGGCAACGCCGACAACAAGGCCTACATCTACGCGCTGCCGTACGAGCCGCCCGCCGAGTCTCCCGACAAGGAGTATCCGCTGTGGCTCGTCACCGGGCGGGTGCTGGAGCACTGGCACTCCGGATCGATGACGCGGCGCGTGCCCGAGCTCTACCGCGCTTTCCCCAATGCGGTGGTCTACATGCATCCGGAGGACGCGGCGGCGCTCGGCGTGCGCCGCGGCTCGGAGGTCGAGCTTCAGTCGAGGCGCGGCGCCATGCGCACACGCGTGGAGACCCGCGGACGCAACAAGCCGCCCAAGGGCGTGGTGTACGTGCCGTGGTTCGATTCGAGCCAGCTCATCAACAAGCTCACGCTCGACGCGACCGATCCGATCTCGCTGCAGACCGACTTCAAGAAGTGCGCGTGCAAAGTGGTGAAGGTGTGACCATGAACAAAACGCTCGCTCTCGTCCTCTGGCTCGGTCTCGCGGCGGTCGCGTCCGCGGCGCAGCCCAACGCGCCCCAGGGCAAGTTCGACCCGCTGCGCGGCCCCGTCGCGGTGAACGAGGAAACCCGTCCCGCGCGGCTGTCGACGGTCGAGAACAAGGACGTCAGGCGCACGCGCTCGTACGCGATGCAGCCGCCGACGATCCCGCACTCGATCGACAACTACCAGATCGACCGCTACGCGAACCGGTGCCTGATGTGCCACTCGCGCGCCAAAGCCGCCGAGTCGCAGGCGCCGCCGATCAGCATCACGCACTACACCGACCGCGACGGCAACTTCCTCGCCGACGTCGCGCCGCGACGCTACTTCTGCGACACCTGCCACGTGGTGCAGATGGACATCAGGCCGGAGACCGCCGTGCGCAACACCTACGAGGACGTCGAGTCGATCGTGAGGCGCACCCAAGCCGCGCAGAAGACCGCGCCGGCGAAGAAGTGACGCCATGCGCGATCTCCTCAAGCGCTACTGGCGCACGCTCACGCGGCCGAGCGCTTATTACAGCCTCGGCTTTCTGACGATCGGCGGCTTCATCGGCGGCGTGATCTTCTGGGGCGGCTTCAACACCGCCATGGAAGCGACCAACACCGAGGCGTTCTGCACCGGCTGCCACGAGATGCGAGACAACGTCTACCAGGAGCTGCAGTCGACGATCCATTTCACCAACCGCTCCGGCGTGCGCGCGAAGTGCTCCGACTGCCACGTGCCGCACGGCTGGACGCACAAGATGGCGCGCAAAATGCAGGCGTCGAAGGAGGTCTGGGGCAAGATCTTCGGGACGATCGACACCCGCGAGAAGTTCCTCGACAAGCGCCTCGAGCTCGCGCAGCACGAGTGGGCGCGGTTCAAGGCGAACGACTCCCTCGAATGCCGCAACTGCCACCAGTTCGAGTCGATGGATTTCACGCGGCAGACCAAGCGGGCGTCCGACGCGCATTCCACCGCGCTCGAGCGCGGCGAGAAGACGTGCATCGACTGTCACAAGGGCATCGCGCACCGCCTGCCGAACATGTCCACAGTCATGGGAGCCGCAGATGAACGACAGCCGTAGCGTCGAGGGGCGCGGTGCGGTCGCGGCGCCGCCGGCCGATCCGCAGCGCAAGAAGGAAGAGTTCCGCACGTGGCTGTTCCTGAGCCTCATCATGGCGCCGATCCTGTCGGTGCTGATCGTGTCCGGGTACGGTTTTCTCGTGTGGATGTACCAGCTCTTCGCGGGTCCTCCCGGAAGCTAGAATCAAAAGCGTGAACACGGAGGACACGGAGGTTCACGGAGGGCACGGAGGGAGGCAAGCGGGTTTGTCTCGCGTAGGGTGCGCGCCAGCGCACCGCGCCGTTAGCGGTGCGTTACCACGCACCCTACAATCGAACCAGCATGACACGGTACGCATACGACCGATTTGATTTTCCTCCGTGTCCACCGTGTTCCTCCGTGCCCTCCGTGTTAAGGCTTTGTTTTGATCATGGGTTATCTCCTCAACGGTCAATGGCACGACGGCTGGTACGATACGAAGCAGACCGGCGGCGCTTTCGAGCGCCCCGACGCGCAGCTTCGTAACCGTGTCACCGCCGACGGCTCGAGCGGGTTCCCCGCGGAATTCGGCCGCTACCATCTGTACGTGTCGCTCGCGTGCCCGTGGGCGCATCGCACGCTGATCTTCCGCAAGCTGAAAAAGCTCGAAGACGCCGTCACCGTTTCCGTGGTGGAGCCGGTGATGACGAAAGAGGGCTGGGGGTTCAGCGACGCGTGCCCGGATACGCTCAACGGCTTTCGCTACCTGCACGAAGCGTACACGCGCAACGACGCGGGCTATTCGGGACGAGTGACCGTGCCCGTGCTGTGGGACAAGCAGCGCGGCGTCATCGTCAACAACGAGTCGTCCGAGATCATCCGGATGCTCGACAGCGAGTTCGCGTCGTTCGCGCCGGGTACGCCCGACTACTATCCGGCCGAGCACCGCGCGGAGATCGACGCGATCAACGCGAAGGTCTACGCGAACGTGAACAACGGCGTGTACCGCGCCGGTTTCGCGGGCACGCAGGCCGCCTACGAAGCGGCCGCGAGCCGCCTCTTCGAGGCCCTGGACGAGCTCGACGCTCGGCTCGCGCGCTCGCGCTGGCTCGTGGGCAGGACGCAGACCGAGGCCGACTGGCGCCTCTTCACCACCCTCGTCCGGTTCGACGCGGTCTATTACGGGCATTTCAAGTGCAACGTGCGACGCGTCGCGGACTATCCGCACCTTTTTCCGTATCTGCTTGATCTATATCAAACGCCGGGTGTGGCCGACACCGTAGATTTGGGGCACATCAAGCGCCATTACTACATGAGCCACGAGCACATCAACCCGACGCGCATCGTGCCGATCGGGCCCGACCTCGACTTCACCCGTCCGCACGGGAGGGAGCGGCTCGGCTGAGTCTGGCGATGGAAAGCTGGGGAATCGCCCGCGCGCTGCACGTCGTCGGGGTCGTGCTGTGGATCGGCGGGGTCGCCATGGTGACGACGGTCCTGCTGCCGGCGGTCGCCGCGCGCGGCGGCACGTTCGATCTCTTCGAGGCGCTCGAGCACCGTTTCGCGCGGCAGGCGCGCTGGACGACGGCGCTCGTCGGCCTCACCGGTTTGTATCTCGTCGTCTCGCTCGATCTCTGGCAGCGATTCCCGGACCCTCGCTACTGGTGGATGAGCGCGATGGTGATCGTGTGGGCGATCTTCACCGCGATGCTGTTCGTCATCGAGCCGCTGTTCCTGCACCGCCGGCTTGCGGCGCGCGCGCAGCGCGACTCGGCGCGCACCTTGCGCCTCGTAGCCCGCATGCACTGGGTGCTCCTGGCGCTCAGCCTCCTCACCGTCGTCGGGGCCGTGGCGGGCAGCCACGGCGTTCTGCTGTTCTCCTGAAAGTCATCGTATGAGCCTGCATTTCGCGTCTTCGCCCGGGGAGAAGGTTCCCCGCCGCTGGACGCTCGTCTCGGGCGAGGCGCACCGCCTCATGTTCTTCTTCGGCGCGCTGCAGATCGTCGCGGCGATGGCGTGGTGGCTCGCATGGCTCACCGGCGCCTACGTTTCGTGGCATGCGCCGCTGCCCGCGACGGTCGCGCCGCCATGGGCGCATGCGTGGCTGCTGCTCTACGGCACGTTCCCGTTCTTCATCTTCGGCTTCCTCATGACCGCCGGGCCGAACTGGCTGGGCGCGGGCAAGATGCCGCGGACCGCTTTCGTGCCCTCGGCCTGCACGATGGCGGCCGGCCTCGTGCTGGTCTATGCCGGGCTCGGCGTCGACCGCGCGCTCGTCGCGCTCGGCGTTTCGGCGCATTTCGCCGGATGGCTGTGGGGCTACGTCTCGCTGGTGCGCATGCTCGCGAAGCACTGGAACGCGAACGCGCGCTACGCGATCGTGATCTTCGCGTTCCTCGGGCTCGGGCTTGCGGGCGATGCGGTCTTCGCGTGGTCCGTCGCGGCGGGCTCGTTCGGCTACGTCCCTCTGGTGCTGCACGGCGCGGTCTGGTTTTTCCTGATGCCGGTGTTCCTCGGCGTGTCGACGCGCATGGTGCCTTTCTTCTCGGGGCGCATCCTCGGCAGCGACGTCGAATACAAGCCGGCGTGGGCGCGCCCCGCGCTCATCGTCGGCACCATCGCCCACGGCGTGCTCGCCGCGAATGCGCTCGACGCGTGGTTGTGGGCGGTCGATCTGCCGCTCGCGGGCATGGTGTGGCACCTGGCACTGCGCTGGGGCCTGGGCAGGAGCAACGGCGTGCGGCTGCTCGCGGTGCTGCACGTGTCGCTCGCGATGCTGGCGGCGGCGTTCCTGCTGTACGGATTGCTGAGCCTCGGCGTGCTGGCCGGTGTGCTTCCACGCGTCGGTCTCGCGCCGCTGCATCTCGCGGTCATCGGCTTTTTCGCCGCGATGCTGCTCGGCATGGTCTCGCGTGTCACCCTCGGACACTCCGGACGGCCGCTCGAAGCCGACGCGCTGACGTGGACGTGCTATCTGGGCGTGCTCGCGGCAGCGGTGCTGCGCGCCGCCGCCGAGCTTGCGCGCGCGACGCCGCTCGGCACACCCCTCATGCTCGCCGCCGCGGCGGTGTGGCTGGCCGCGTTCGGCGTCTGGGTGTGGCGCTACGCGCCGATGTATCTCGCACCGCGCGCCGACGCGCCGCAGCCTGTCAGGAGGGGATGATGCCCCTCGTACAACCCGGGAAAGGCCGCGTCACCGTCTGGCAATGCATCGGCTGCGGCAAGATCGAAGCCCCGCAGCCGTGCATCGGCGTCTGCCGCGATCAACGGACCGAGATGATCCACGCGGCCGACTACGACGCGCTTTGCGCGCAGGCCGAAACGCTCGCCGCGATCGTGCGGCAGATCGCGACCATCACCCCGCGCGACGGGGAGTGGGAGACCTCGTATCGGGCGTTGCAGCTGCGCGCCCGCGAAGCGCTGCGCAAATCCGGTCAGGAGTAAGCC
Source organism: Burkholderiales bacterium (assembly GCA_036262035.1). NCBI lineage: Bacteria > Pseudomonadati > Pseudomonadota > Betaproteobacteria > Burkholderiales > Burkholderiales bacterium. The sequence goes on from DATAJS010000030.1 coordinate 89,608, forward strand.
AGGCACTGCTCGCACGGCGTGCCGCGCACGTCACGCTTCAGGTGCGCTTCGCGCAGGCGCACGAACCGCTCCGAGTTCCAGGCGTCCATGAACGACTGCCGGGTGAGATCGCCCATCGTCCAGTGCGCCGTCGCGTCGAAGCAGCACGCGGAGAGCTTGCCGTCCGCGGTGACGTGGCCTTCGGTGAACGCCGACCAGCACGGCAGCGGCTCGCGCAGCGCGCCGATGCGCCCCTGGTTGCCGGCCGTCGGGCGATAGCCGAGCTCCGCTTCGCGTTGTGTCGCGAACGAGCCCATGGAATAGAGCGGAAGCCAGTAGTGCTGGTCGACGTAGGGGCGCACGTGCTCGTCGAGCAGCGCGTCCATGCGCGCCGCCTGGGCGCCGTCGTACCGGATCGACGAGGCGTAGAGGCCCGTCCTGTAGCCTCTCGCCTGCCGCACGGCCCACGCCGCCTTGATGTTGTTCAGCGCCTTGCCGAACAGGCGCTTCGACACGCCCATGATCGACTCGAACTGCTCGTCGTCGGCCGCGTTGACCGACCACTTCAGAGAATCGAGCCCCGCTCTCATCGCCGCTTCCACGGCCAGCGGCGGCGAGAGCGACGCGTTCGACGTGAGAAAGACGTACGGCATCCCGATCACGCGCTTCAGATACGCGACGCAGTCGACCACGAGCCTGGGATTCATGAACGACTCGCCGAGATAGAAAACGCCGATCTCCTCGACGCCGGCTTCGCGCATCTCGCGCGTGATGCGTTTGAAGAGCTCGAAATCCATGTCGTGCTTCGGCTGCACCTCGCGGGTCCTCAGCGCGCAGAAACCGCAGCGGTAATTGCAGCGCGGCGAGATCTCGATCTTGACGCTGCGCGGCGCGGGTGGGGCGGCTTTGAGGTATGCGGCGGGGATTCGGGTGACGTTGTCGATGCGCTCGGTGATCGCAGCCATGCGGGCTCCGTAAATCATGCGGATCATCGTGCGCGGGCCGCGCTCCGCGCGTACTGATCTGCATCAAGCGTTCGTCCGCGCGCCGTTTGACCTGCATCAATCGGCTGCCCGCGCCCCGGCCGGATACTGCCCGTCATGCCGGACACACGCCTCCAGGGAAGCCCAATGACCATCACCGCACGGGAACACCCCGGCCTCGACGTCGACCTCGACCTCATCGCAAGGCTCGACCGCAACGGCCCTCGCTACACGTCGTATCCGACCGCCGACCGCTTCGTCGAAGGCTTCGACGCCGACGCTTACGCGGCGTGGGCCCGGCGCCGCAACACGAGCGGCGCGCACCGGCCGCTGTCGCTGTACGTGCACCTGCCGTTCTGCCGCTCGCTCTGCTACTACTGCGGCTGCAACAAGGTGATCACGCAGGACGTGTCGAAGTCGCAGCGTTACCTCGCGGCACTGAAGAAAGAGATCGCGATGCAGGCCGGCCTCTTCAGGGACGACCTCTGCGTCACGCAGATGCACTGGGGCGGCGGCACGCCGACCTTCTATACCCTCGACGAGCTTGCAGACCTCTTCGCGACCTTGCGCCGGCACTTCGACCTTTCGCCCGAAGGCGATTATTCGATCGAGATCGATCCGCGCACCGCCAGCCCGGACACGATCGCCGCGCTCGGCGAATTGGGCTTCAACCGGGTGAGCTTCGGGGTGCAGGACTTCGATCCGGACGTGCAGCGCGCGATCAACCGGGTGCAGAGCGAAGAGCAGACCAGGGGCGTGATCGACGCCGCGCGCCTGTCGGGCTTTCGCTCGGTCAACGTCGACCTCATCTACGGCCTGCCGAAACAGAACCTGCTCACCTTCAACCGCACGCTCGCGCGGGTCGTCGCGCTCAAGCCCGACCGCATCGCGGTCTACAACTACGCGCACCTGCCGTCGCGATTCAAGTCGCAGCGGCTCATCAGGAGCGAGGACATCCCGCGGCCCGACGTGAAGCTGAAGCTGCTCGGCCTCGCGGTGCAGCGGCTCGCCGCGGCCGGCTACGTCTATATCGGCATGGACCACTTCGCGCTGCCCGACGATCCGCTCGCGGTGGCGCAGCGGCAGGGCCGGCTGCAGCGCAATTTCCAGGGCTACTCGACCCACGCCGAGTGCGACCTGATCGGCCTGGGCGTGTCGTCCATCGGCGCGGTCGGCCCGAGCTACAGCCAGAACGCGCGCACGCTGACCGACTACTATGCGCGCCTGGACCGCGGCGAGCTCCCGGTCGCGCGCGGCGCGGCGCTCACCGCCGACGACCTCGTGCGCAGGAGCGTCATCCAGACGCTGATGTGCCATTTCGAGCTGTCGAAGGAAGCGATCGAGTGCGCGTACCTCGTCGATTTCGACCGCTACTTCGAGCGCGAGCTGAATGAGCTCGCGAGCCTGGCGCGCGAAGGCCTGCTCGAGCTCGGCGACGACTGGATCACCGTGACGCCCAAAGGCCGCATGCTCATCCGCAGCGTCTGCATGCCGTTCGACAAGTACCTGCGGCAGGCCGATGCCGCCAAGCGGTATTCGCGGACGATCTAGAGCAAACATCTTCAACCGCCAAGGAACGTGTCATTGCGAGGAGCGGCAGCGACGAAGCAATCCCGTTACGAACGCCGATCGTGCGCCACGAGATCGCCACGTCGCTTGGCTCCTCGCGATGACTGATTCGGTTCTCCTTTGCGTCCTTGGCGTCCTTCGCGGTTCAACGCTTTTCAAGGCACGAGAACTGCCGCGCCGGTGATGCGGCCCTGCCGCAGGCGCGCGAGCGCTTCGTTCGCGTCGGCGAGCGCGAAGCGCTCGACCGTCGTGCGCACCGGCACTTGCGGCGCAAGCGAAAGAAACTCCATGCCGTCGGCGCGCGTGAGGTTCGCGACCGAGCGCACCGTGCGCTCGCCCCACAGGAGCTCGTAGGGGAACGAAGGAATGTCGGACATGTGGATGCCCGCGCAGACCACCGCCCCGCCCTTGCGCACCGCGCGCAGCGCATCGACGACCAGCGAGCCGACCGGCGCGAAGACGATCGCCGCATCGAGCGCACGCGGCGGGGCGGCGCCCGAGTCTCCCGCCCATACGGCGCCCAGCTCGCGCGCGAACGCCTGCGCCTGTACGTCGCCGGCCCGCGTGAACGCATAGAGCTCGCGTCCCTGCCAGCGCGCGACCTGAGCGACGATGTGCGCCGCGGCGCCGAAGCCGTAGATGCCGAGCCGCCGCGCGTCGCCGGCCATCTTGAGCGACCGGTAGCCGATGAGCCCGGCGCACATGAGCGGCGCGGCCTGCGCATCGTCCAGACCATCGGGCAGCGGCAGGCAGTAGCGCGCATCGGCGGCGAGATACTCCGCGTAGCCGCCGTCGAGGTCGTAGCCGGTGAAGCGCGCGCGATCGCAGAGGTTCTCCTCACCGCGCAGGCAGAACTCGCACGCGCCGCACGTCCAGCCCAGCCACGGCACGCCGACGCGCTGTCCGGGCGTACAGCCGGTGACGCCGCTGCCCACGGCGGCGACGCTGGCGACGACTTCGTGCCCCGGGATCACCGGCAGCTTGCCGCGCGTGAGATCGCCGTCGACCACGTGCAGGTCGGTGCGGCACACGCCGCAGGCGTGCACGCGCAGCAGGAGCTCGCCGGCTCCGGGATCGCGCACCGCGACCTCGCGACGCGCCAGCGGCGCGCCGCGCGCCGTCAACACCATCGCGTGCATAGGGCGGCTCATCTCGCTCGCAGTATGCCCGAGCTGCGAGTCGTTTGACGCCGATCAAAGGTTTTCGCGCGGCCGGCGGCTACTCTGAAAGCGGACGATACCGTCCGTACCGGAGCTCGTAATGGAACTGCCGCTGCAGATCACTTTCCACAGCATTCAACGATCCGACGCGATCGCCGGGCAGGTGCGTAGCCGCGCCCGCAAGCTCGAGAAGTTCTTCGACCGCATCCACTGCTGCCGCGTGGCGATCGAAGCGCCCCATCACCGCCGCACCAAAGGCAACGAGTATCGCGTGCGCGTCGAGGTGTCGTTGCCGGGACAGCAGCTCGTCGTCACGCGCGGCGAGGGCGATCACGGCGCTTACGCCGACGTCTACGCCGCGATACGCGACGCATTCGACGCGATGCGCCGCCAGCTCGAGGACCACGTGGCGCTCCTGCGCGACAAGGCGAAGACCGCCGGATCCGCGCAGATCGAGCCCGTCGGCCAGTAATGACGTTTCAACGCGGCGCCGCCGCGACGGTATCTCTCGTGGTGCTGTCGCAGGTGGTGCATTTCCTGACGTATTCGGGACTCGCGCTGCTCCTGCCGTTCATCCGGCAGGACCTCGGGATCACGTTCGCGCAGGCGGGCGTGCTGTCGGCGGTCGCCACGAGCACTTACGCGCTCGCGCAGATACCGGCGGGTTACCTCTCCGATCGTTACGGCCCGAAGCGGCTGTTCTTCGGCGGCCTGCTGGGCTGGTCGCTGCTCGCGGCGGCGCTCGCGCTCGCGTTCTCGTACTGGGCCGCGCTCGTCACGCTCGCCGCGGCGGGCGCGTGCCGCGCGCTGCTCTTCGCGCCCGGCATCGCGCTCGTCGCGTCGTGGTTCCCGCCGCAGCGCCGTGCCACCGCGATGAGCCTGTTCCTGGTCGGTTCCTTCGTCGGCACCATCGTGCTTGCGCTGTCCGCGCCGCGGCTCTCGGCGTGGTTCGGCTGGCGGCCTGCGTTCGCCGTCTACGCGCTGCTCGGCGTCGCAACCGCGCTGGCGTTTCACTACGCGGCGGCCGAGAACCCGGATGCGCGCCCCGCCCGGCGCATCGGTCTCGGCGACGCGCTCGACGTGTTGAAGCATCGCGTCGCCTGGTTGTGCAACGCGCTGCAGTTCATCCGCTTCAGCGCGGTGACCGGCTTCAATTTCTGGCTGCCGTCGCTGCTCGTCTCCGATCGCGGCTTCAGCCTCGAACAGGCCGGTCTGGTGGTCGGGCTGAGCGCCGCCTGCGCGGCCGCGGCGAATCCGCTCGGCGCATATATCTCGGATCGGCTCGGCAAGCCGCCGCTCGTGATCGGCGTCTCGCTCGCGATCGTCGCGTGCATGTCGTCGCTGCTCGTCAGCGTGACTTCGACGCCGCTGCTGCTCGCGGTGGTGGCGCTGCACTCGGTCTTCATGACGGTTTATTTCGGGCCGCTGTTCTCGGTCGCGGTCGACGCGCTCGGCAGCCGCCGGGCGGGGCTGGCGACCGGGGTCGGCAATCTCTTCGCCAACGTAGGCGCCCTGATCTCCGCGTTCGCGCTCGGCGTCATCAAGGATGCGACCGGGAGCTTCGCGGCCGGCTTTTACGCGATGAGCGCGCTGTGCGCGGTCGGCGTCGCGCTCGCATTCGCGCTCTCGCGCATGCGGACCGCATCCGCCGACGAGGCGTTGCCGCGTATAGGAGAGAACTGGAGCACGACGTGACCCGGAGGCGCGGCCTTGGCCGCGCCGACAGCGGCGTACAATCTGCCGCAACATGGGTGCGCTCGCCGAAGTACTGAAGCTCCTGTTGTTGTCCGTCGTCGCCGTCGCAGTGCTGCGGCGGCTGCGGCTGCCGCCGATCATCGGTTACGTGCTCGTCGGCGCGGCCGCGGGTCCCAACGGCTTCGGCTGGCTCGAGGACAGCGAGACGATCCACTTCCTCGGTGAAGTCGGGATCGCGTTCCTGCTGTTCACGCTCGGCCTCGAGTTCTCGATCCGCCAGTTCGCGGCGATGCGCAAGGTGCTGCTGGTGCTCGGCGGCTCGCAGGTGCTGCTCGTCACGGCCAGCGGGGCGGCGATCGCGTGGATGAGCGGGTTGTCGCCCGCCGCGTCGCTGGTGATCGGCGGCGCGATCGCGATGTCGTCGACCGCGATCGTCATCAAGCAGCTCCGCGACCAGCTCGAGCTGCAGACGACGCACGGCCGGCTCGCGGTCGGCATCCTGCTGTTCCAGGACCTCGCGGCGATCCCGTTCCTGGTCGTCATCCCGATCGTCGGCGCGAGCGGCGGCGGCGCGCTCGCGCTGCCGCTGCTGCTGGCGTTCGGCAAGGCGATCGCGGTGCTCGTCGCGATGCTCGCGATCGGCCGCTACGCGCTGCGTCCTATCCTGCACGAAGCGGGCGCTTCCACCGAGCTCTTCACGCTGACCGCGCTGCTCGTGTCGCTCGCTGCGGCGTGGACGACGCAGCTCTCGGGACTCTCGCTCGCCTTCGGCGCGTTCGTCGCGGGGATGATGCTGTCCGAGACCGAATACCGCCACCAGGTCGAGAACGAGATCAGGCCGTTCCGCGACGTGCTGCTCGGGCTCTTCTTCGTATTCGTCGGGATGCGCCTCGAGCCTGCCGCGCTCACCGGCGAATGGAAGGCGGTGCTCCTGCTCTTCGCCGGGCTGGCGATCGGCAAAGGGGTGATCGTGGCGGCGATCGCGCGGCTCTACGGTTATCGCTCGCCCGAGGCGATCCGCGCCGGGCTCGTCCTCGCGCAGGGCGGGGAGTTCAGCGTCGCGCTGCTCGCGCTCGCGGTGAGCACCCGCGTGTTCGACGTGCGCGCGGCGCAGCCGGTGCTCGCCGCGGTGGTGCTGTCGATGCTGGTCGCGCCGCTCGTGATACGGCGCGGCGACGCGATCGTCACCCGCCTGTTCGCCGGAGCGGGCGGGGCGGCGGAAGAGGCGCGCACCGAGCTTGCCGCGGCGCTGCACGGCACGCGCGACCACATCCTGGTGTGCGGCTACGGCCGCGTGGGCTCGCAGCTTGCGCGCCTGCTCGAAGAGTTCGAGTGCAAGGTCGTCGCGCTCGACACCGATCCCGGACGCGTCAAACAGGGCTGGGACGCGGGCAGGGAGGTCTATTACGGCGACGCTTCGCAGAAAGGCGTGCTCCAAGCGGCCGGCGTGAAAGACGCGAAAGCGGTCGCCATCACGTTCGACCACCTGCCGGCCGCGTTGCGAGCGCTGCACGAAGCGCGCGAAGCGAATCCCCGCATCGCGGTGCTCGCGCGTGCGAGCGACCAGTCGGCGCTCGATGCGCTGCGCGACGCGGGAGTGACCGAGGCGGTACCCGAGACCATGGAAGCGAGTCTCATGCTCGCCACTCAGATGCTGCTGGTGTCGGGCATGCCGGGCCAGCGCGTGCTCGAGCGCATGCAGGAGATGCGCGAGGAGCGGTATCGGTCACTGGTGTGAAGGGTGAAGGGCGAGCGTGGTTACCCTTCACCCTTCACCCTTCACCCTTCACGGGTGTTTATGCATCAGAAGGACGGTGAGATCAGGCGCATGCCGATGGAGAACCAGCGCTTCTCGCCCGTGCCGCCGAGGCGGTCGCCGTAGGTAGTGTCGATCTGGAAACGTTGCGGCACGATCCAGATCCTCAAGCCCGCCTGGAACTGCGGGCGGCCCGCTTCCTGGTGGAAGACTTCGGGGATGAAGAAGAGCTTCGGGTTCAGCTTGATCTCGCCGCCCACGCCCCACGTCGGGCGGTGGTGGCTGTCGCCCGAGGGGCGCAGCACGCCGCCGTTGACGTGGAGCACCGCCAGGTCGTCGGCGAACGAGACGCTGAGCGGCACATAGCCGTACAGGCCGCGGCCGACGCTCTTCGACGGCTCGTCGGGATAGCGCAGCCTGCCGAGCGCGAGACCGATGCCCCAGCCGTTGGTCTCCAGCGGCTTGAAGATCGTCTTGCCCTGCATGAGGACGTCGGTCGTGTGCGTCTCGCCGTTCTCTCGCGTGCGCGAGCCGCCGAGCGCGAGCTCGAGGTTGCCGGTGGGGTTGCACGCCGGTATCGCCCAGAGCTCGGTGCTGTGGTCTTCGTTGCGCCGAACCCACGTCTCGACCTGGCAGGCGCGCGGGTCGACGATGCGCGCGTCGTCGGTGATCATCGGCCGTGCCGCGCGCGCGGCAGCGGGCAAGAGCAGGGCCACGCACGTGAGCGCGGCGAGGCGTGGCGATCTCATCCTCGCCGCGAGTAGCCGATGCAATAGGTCAGGAGTTCGAAGTCCGGCGCAGCCGCCGGTTCTCGTCCCGGCGCTCGAGCGCGATGCCCACGAGCTCCAGCACGATGCCGGCGAGCAGCAGGCCGAGCCCCGCGCCGGACAGCGAAGTGAAGGTCGGCCCGGGAGCCATCCACATGAGGATCGCGCCGACGATGACGAGGACGGCGCCGATCGCGCGGCGGAGTTTGGTGCGTGTGATCACGACGGCCCTGCAGCGGGTTCGGGTACGCGCAATATACAATCAACCATCGTAGCGCACCACCGGCGCCGTCCGGCGGACCACACGGAGATCGCATGTTCTACAACGGCAACTGGGTCGACAGCTTTCCGGACAACTACCAATGGTCGAACGCGACGCTCGTCACCAAGGGCATGGCGCCGTACGGCGCGGTCGCGCTCGCCGAGATCGACGAGATCGTGCAGCGCCTGCACGAGCGCGCGAACGAGCCCGAAGCGTGGGCGGAGGAATGGACGCGCGTCGCCGCGCGTCTCGAGCGCGTCGCAGACAAGGCGGCGGCCGAAGGACGCGATGCGACCGCCGGCAACTACTATCTGCGCTCGGCGATGTATTACTACACCGGCGAGCGCATGGTCGAGCCCGGCGAGCGCAAGACCGGGCTCTATAAGAAGAGCCTGCGCTGCGCCCACGCCGGCCTCCAGCGGCGGCTTTCGAACATCGAGCTCGTCGACGTGCCGTACGAGGACACCGCGCTCGCCGCGTACTTCCTCCGCGCGCAGGGCGTGAACGGCCCTGCGCCGACGGTCGTGCTGTTCGACGGTCTCGACAACTGCAAGGAGATGAGCGTGCTCTTCGCCGGCGTCGAGCTCAGCCTTCGCGGCTTCAACACGCTCGCCATCGACGGGCCGGGGCAGGGCGAGTCGCTGCGCCTGCGCAACATCCATTCGCGACACGATTACGAAGTCGCGGGCACCGCGGCGTTCGAATACGTCGACTCGCGCACCGACGTCGATCCGCAGCGCGTCGCGATCGCCGCGTACAGCCTCGGCGGCTATTACGCGCCTCGCATCGCCGCCTTCGAGCGGCGCTACGCCGCCTGCATCGCGTGGGGCGCGATCTACGACTATCACGCGACGTGGGTTAAGCGGCGCGAGCTCGCCAGGACACAGGCCGGCAAGACCCAGGCCGCTTCGCACTTCCAGATCCCGTGGGTGCTCGGCGTGCCCGATTGGGACGCGGCGATGAAGAAGCTCGAGCATTACACCCTCGAAGGCGTGGCGCCGCGCATCCACTGCCCGACGCTCATCCTGCACGGCGAGCGGGACCGGCTGTCGAGCCTGGAGACCGCGCAGAAGCTCTACGACGCGTGCGGCGCGCGCGACAAGACGCTGAAGGTGTTCACCGCCGAGGACAGCGGCATCGAGCACTGCCAAGCCGACAACCGCCAGGTCGGCACCGACTACATCGGCGACTGGCTGCAGGCGCGACTGGGGTAGCTTCGCATGGATGAGCCGCGCTACTGGTTCCGCGCGAAGCGCTACGGCTGGGGCTGGGGTCGGCCGGTGACGTGGGAGGGCTGGGTCGTGCTCGGCGTGTTCGCGGCGCTGCTCGCCGCCGGGCTCTGGCTGTTTCCACCCGAACAAGCGCGTCGCGCGTTCGTCGTTTACAGCCTGGCGCTCGCAGCGGCGGTGGTGGCCGTCTGCTGGATCAAAGGCGAGCCTCCGCGCTGGCGCTGGGGCGATTCGAACAACGATCGAAAGGATGGGGTTTGAGCGGAATCGTGGTCAGGCCTGTCGCGCCCGGCGACTTCGAAGGCTGGAAGCCGTTGTGGAAGGGCTACAACGCGTTCTACGGGCGTGAAGGACCGACTGCGCTTGCGGACGACGTGACACATTCGACGTGGTCGCGCTTCTTCGACGCGTACGAGCCCGTGCACGGGCTCGTCGCGGAAAGCGCGGGCAGTCTGGTCGGGCTGGTGCACTACATCTTCCATCGCAGCACGCTCCACACCGCGCCGATCTGCTATCTGCAGGACCTCTACACCGTGCCGGATCTGCGCGGCAAAGGGGTGGGCCGCGCGCTCATCGAGGCCGTTTACGATCGCGCGAGGGCCGCGAACGCGGGCCGCGTCTACTGGCACACGCACGAGACCAACGCGGTCGCGATGCGCTTGTACGACAAGGTGGCGGACCGGTCGGGGTTCATCGTCTACCGCAAGCCGCTGTGAATCGCGACGAGCCCAGGTGCGCGCAGTGCGGTGAAGCCCACCCGCGCGACGAGCTCGAGCTCGCCTTCCGCCGCCCCGACGTCATCGCGGTGCTGACCGAGACGCAGCGATTCGGCCAGCGCGTCCGGGAAACCGACGATCTGTGCGAGTACGCGGGCGAGTTCTTCGTTCGCGCGGTGCTGCCGCTGCCGGTCGAAGGCTGGGACGAGCCTTATTGCATCGGCCTGTGGGTGAAGGTCGACAGGAGAACGTTCGATCGCGTCCTCGAGCTGTGGGACGACCCCGCGCAGTCCGACGAGCCGCCGTTCGACGCCGTCATCTCGAACGAGATCCCGACGCTGCCCCAGACCGTCGGTTTGCGCGTGCACCTTCAGCTCACCGCTCCCACGAGCCGGCCTTATGCGCTCGTCCCCGCCTGCGCTCATCCGCTGCACCGCGAGCAGAGCGCGGGCATCACCGCGCACCGCGCGAGCGAATACAGCAGCTTGTTCGCGTGAGCGTGGACAGGGGCAATCTCTTCGACGATGCGGCGGCGCCGGGCGGCGGCGAGCGCTGCGACGTGCTGCTCCGGCACCGCAACCTCGTCGTGGAGCGCATCGTGAGCTCGGCCGCGATGGAGCCGAAGTCGTTCGTGCAGGCGCAGGACGAGTGGGTCGTCCTGCTGCGCGGCACCGCGGTGCTCGAAGTCGCCGGCGAGCGCCTCGTTCTTGCGACGGGCGATTACGTGTTCCTGCCTGCCGGCACCGCGCACACCGTGTGCTCCGCGTCCGAAGGCGCGCTGTGGCTCGCGGTGAAATCCGGGTCAGAGTCACATTACGCCTGATTAATCTGACTCTGACCCGGATTGGCGGCGTTGGTATGGGAGTTGCCTCCCTGCCGCCGACATGAAGGCGAGCACACCACAGGCGCTCAAGCCCGAGATCGGCGTCGCGGGCCTGTGGGGGCTCGCCGTCGGACTGGTCATCTCGGGCGAATACTTCGGCTGGAGCTACGGCTGGGCGGCGGCGGGGACGGTCGGCTTCCTCGCCAGCACGCTCATCGTCGGCACGCTCTATCTCGCGTTCATCTTCAGCTTCACCGAGCTCACCACCGCCATACCGCGCGCGGGCGGGCCTTTCGAATACGCCCGCCGAGCGTTCGGCCCGTTCGGCGGACTGGTCGCGGGTTATGCCACGCTCGTCGAGTTCGCCCTCGCGCCGCCCGCCATCGCGGCGGCGCTGGGCGCGTACGTGCATTTCCAGTTCGATTCGGTGCCGGTGTTCGCGGTGGCCGTGGTCGCATACGGGATCTTCGTCTGGCTCAACGTGATCGGCGTGAAGCACGCGGTGCGCTTCGAGCTCTTCGTGACGCTGCTCGCGGTGTTCGAGCTCCTGGTGTTCATGGCCGTCGTGGCGCCGGGCTTTTCGCTCGACAGCTATCTCACCGACCCCATGCCGCACGGATGGAGCGGCGTGCTCGCGGCGATCCCGTTCGCGATCTGGTTCTTCCTCGCGATCGAAGGCGTCGCGATGGCCGCGGAGGAAGTTAAGAAGCCGAAGACGACGATACCGATCGGCTACATCTCGGGCATCGCGACGCTGCTCGTCCTCGCGTTCGGCGTGATGCTGTTCGCGGGCGGCGCGGGGGACTGGAGCCAGCTCACCGCGATCGACAACCCGCTGCCCGAGGCGATGGCGATGGTCGTCGGGCGCGACAGCGGCTGGATCCACATGCTCGTCGCGATCGGGCTGTTCGGCCTGCTCGCGTCGTTTCACGGGATCATCCTTGCGTGCTCGCGCCAGATCTATGCGCTCGCTCGTGCCGGCTACCTGCCCTCGGCGCTGGAAGCGGTGCACGCACGCTACGCCACGCCGCACCTCGCGATCGTCGCGACCGGCGTCATCGGCATCGCGGCGCTGGCGACGGGCGCGACGAGCCAGCTCATCACGCTCTCCGCCCTCGGCGCGATCGTGATGTACATGACGAGCATGCTCGCGCTGTTCCGGCTGCGTAAGACCGCGCCGGATCTCGAACGCCCGTATCGCTGCCCGCTCTTTCCCGTGGCGCCGGCGGTCGCGCTCTGCTTAAGCGCGCTGAGCCTCGCGGTCATCGCGTACTTCAATCCGCTGCTGACGGCGGTGTTCGTCGCGGGCTTCGGCGCCGCCGTGCTGTATTTCCGCGCCACGTCGGAGCGCCGCGCCGGCGCGGAGCCCGGGAGATGAGCCGCACGTTCGATTCGGACGGCGTCGCGATCCATTACGTCGAGGCGGGCGCCGGGCCGCCGGTCGTGCTCGTCCACAGCTACGCGGGCGATCTTCGATCGCAGTGGGTGCAGACCGGTGTGCTCGACGCGCTCGCGCGCGACTATCGTGCGATCGCCTTCGATCATCGCGGGCACGGGGAGAGCGGCAAGCCGCACGATCCCGGCGCATACGGCGTGCGGATGACCTGGGACATCGCGCGGCTCATGGACCACCTCGCCATAGGCCGCGCGCACATCGTCGGCTATTCGATGGGCGCGCACCTCGTGGCGCAGCTTCTCACGCTCGCGCCGCGGCGCTTTCTCTCGGCGACGCTCGGCGGCGGGACGGGACGGCGTCATTGGGGCGACGCGGAAGAGCGCCAGGTCGAGATCGAGGCCGGGGAGATGGAGCGGGGCTCGCTGCGCGCGCAGGTGCTGCGGTTATGGCCCGAGGGCAAGCCGCCGCCGCGCGACGAGGTCATCGCGCGCTCGTCGGCGCTGTTTCTGCGCGGCAAGGACTGCCTGGCGCTCGCGGCGTCGCGCCGCTCGAACCGCGAGCAGGTGTTCGCGACCGAAGACTTGAGCGGTATCGACGCGCCGGTGCTCGGCATCGTGGGCTCGGAGGATCCTTACCTCGCGAGCTACGACGAGCTGCGCGCAGTGCTGCCCCGGATCGAGAGGGTGGTGATCGAAGGCGCGGACCACGCGGGCGCGGCGGGACGAAAGGAGTTCGTCGAGGCGCTATTGGGCTTTTTGAAGAAAACCGGGGTCTGACCCGATGAGGCCGGGGTCAGACCGCAGCCGAGGTTAGAACAGGCTGGCGCCCATGCAGTTGTTGCCGGGATTGTCGGCCTGCCATGCACCGGTGGCGGCGGCGTAGCACTCGGTGGCGGTGATGCCCGTCGCGAGCGCGGCGCGGAACTCTCCGGTCGTGGCGACGCCGTCGTCGATCTTGCGATCGACTTCGGCGAGCAGGTTCGACGGTATGCGCCCGCCGGTCTTCAGGTTGTGCCGGGCCGGTGCGGTGCCCGCGTACTGGTCGTCGAACACGATCTCGAGCGGCTGCTCGTAGCGGTTGCGCGGCGAGGTGCCGGCCCCGACAGTCGTGGCGCAGGTGTAGACCACGGTGATGAAGCCCGCCTTGGACAGGTGCTCCCACGCCAGGGTGTTCTCCGAACCCGTGGCCTCGACGCGATTGTTGCCGTTGCCGTTACCGTCGGGGTTCGGCGTGCCGCACGGGCCGGGGGCGACGTCCTTGATGTTGGCGGTCGCCTGCGCGTAATCGCCGGGCGGATTGCGGTAACGGTCCTGGAAGCCGATGAACGCCGTCTTGTACTGCTCCTGCTGCTGGATGATGTTGCGCACGCGGGCGGCGGTCAGCAGCTCCTGTCCCTTCAGTATGCCCCCGAGCAGCAGCCCGATGATCACGAGCACGATCGCGATCTCGATGAGGGTGAAACCACGAGCTCTTGCGGCCATTCGGTCTCCCTGTTCACAGCGTTCAAGCCCTAGCAGCCCGCATGCCTCGCTCCCGTGCATAGCATGGCGGGTCGCCGCACCGAATTCTGCCAAAAAACTCACGGCCGCCGTTGCGGCCTTTTGATCCACGTCAAACGGGGGCTGCCGTGCAAAACCTACCATCCGGGTGATCTCAACCCGGGGCAGGACCATGCAGCAGGCTTCCACCTACAACTACCGCGTCGTGCGCCAGTTCGCGATCGCCACCGTCGTCTGGGGCGTCGTGGGCATGGCGGTCGGCGTGCTGATCGCCGCCCAGCTCATCTGGCCCGAGCTCAACCTCGCGCCATGGCTTTCGTACGGCCGGCTGCGGCCGCTGCACACCAACGCGGTGATCTTCGCGTTCGGCGGCTGCGCGCTGTTCGCGACGTCGTACCACGTCGTGCAGCGCACCTCGCAGGCGAGGCTGTACGGCGAGAAGCTGGCGGCGTTCACGTTCTGGGGCTGGCAGGCCGTCCTCGTCGCGGCGGTGATCACGCTGCCGATGGGCTACACGAGCTCCAAGGAGTACGCCGAGCTCGAGTGGCCGATCGACGTCCTGATCGCGCTGGTGTGGATTGCGTATGCGGTCGTGTTCTTCGGCACCATCGCCAGGCGCACGGTCAAGCACATCTACGTCGCCAACTGGTTCTTCGGCGCCTACATCATCACCATCGCGGTGCTGCACATCGTCAACAGTGCGGCGCTGCCGGCGACGCTGACGAAATCGTACTCGGCCTATGCGGGCGTGCAGGATGCGATGGTGCAGTGGTGGTACGGCCACAACGCGGTCGGCTTCTTCCTGACCGCGGGCTTTCTCGGGATGATGTACTACTACATCCCCAAGCAGGCGGGGCGGCCGGTCTACTCGTACCGCCTTTCGGTCGTGCACTTCTGGGCCCTGATCTTCACCTACATGTGGGCGGGCCCGCACCACCTGCACTACACCGCGCTGCCGGACTGGGCGCAGTCGATCGGGATGATCTTCTCGCTGATCCTGCTCGCGCCCTCGTGGGGCGGGATGATCAACGGCGTCATGACGCTCTCGGGCGCGTGGCACAAGCTGCGGACCGATCCCATCCTCAAGTTCCTCGTGGTCTCGCTGTCGTTCTACGGCATGGCGACCTTCGAGGGACCGATGATGTCGATCAAGACCGTGAACGCGCTGTCGCACTACACCGACTGGACGGTCGGCCACGTGCACGCCGGCGCGCTCGGCTGGGTCGGCTTCATCACCATCGGCTCGCTGTACTACCTCATCCCGCGGCTGTACGGCCGCGCCGAGATGTACTCGACGAAGCTCATCACCGTGCACTTCTGGATCGCGACCCTCGGCGTCGTGCTCTACATCGCCGCGATGTGGATCGCCGGGGTGATGCAGGGCCTGATGTGGCGCGCGGTCAACGCCGACGGCACCCTCACCTACGCCTTCGCCGAAGGGGTCAAGGCGACCTATCCCTACTACGGCGTGCGCCTGCTGGGCGGGCTGATGTATCTCGGCGGCATGGTCGTCATGGCCTACAACGTCGCGCGCACCGTCATGGGCCACCAGGCGGTGGACGCGCCGATCCCGGGTGCGATCGCTATCAAAGTCGTGCCGGTGACCGCAGCTGCGGTTCCCGCGCAGGCGTAAAGCAGGAGCAGCGCATGTCTTCCCAGGTCACATCGCGGCACGACGTCATCGAGCGCAACATCGGCTTGCTGATCGTGCTCGTCATCCTCGTGATCAGCGTCGGCGGTCTCGTCGAGATCGTGCCGCTCTTCTTCCAGCGCTCGACGACTCAGCCGGTACAGGGGCTGAAACCCTACAGCCCGCTCGCGCTCTCCGGACGCGACATCTACATCCGCGAAGGCTGCAGCAACTGCCATTCGCAGATGATCCGGCCGTTCCGCGCCGAGACCGAGCGCTACGGCCACTACTCGGTGGCCGGCGAGTTCGTCTACGACCGGCCGTTCCTGTGGGGCTCCAAGCGCACCGGCCCGGACCTCGCGAGGGTCGGCCGGCGCTATTCCGACGAATGGCACCGCGTGCATCTCATGAACCCGCGCGACGTCGTGCCCGAATCGAACATGCCCGCGTATGCCTTTCTGGACACCACGCCGCTGAAGGCCGATGACCTGCCGGCGCGGATGCGCACGCTGAGGACGCTGGGCGTGCCCTACACCGACGCGGAGATCGCCGGCGCGCGGGACAGCGTCAAGGGCAAGACCGAGATGGAGGCGGTGATCGCCTATCTGCAGGGCCTCGGCACGGTCCTCCGCAACGTGAGGTAAGCATGGATTACGAGATCGCACGCAGCGTGTCCACGGTCGTGATGTTCGTGGTTTTCGTGGGCATCGCGCTGTGGGCGTACAGCGCCCGTCAGCGCACGCGTTTCGACGAAGCCGCTCAGCTTCCGCTCGAGGACGAGCTCGGGCTCCGTTCGAACGCGAAGGAGCAGGAGCGATGAGCGACTTCATCAGCGAAGGCTGGAGCCTCTACGTCGCGATCGCGACGATCGCCAGCATCGTCGCGTGCGCGCTGCTGCTGCAGTCCCAGTCGAGCCGGCGCAAGGGGAAGGCGCAGGTCGACACCACCGGCCACGTCTGGGACGAAGACCTCGCGGAGTGGAACAACCCGCTGCCGCGGTGGTGGATGTGGCTGTTCTACCTGACGATCGTCTTCGGTCTCGCGTATCTCGTGCTCTACCCGGGGCTCGGCAGCTACCAGGGCTACCTCTCGTGGACTTCGGCCGGGCAGTTCCGGGCCGAGCAGCAGGCGGCCGCGGCGACCTACGGCCCCGCTACGGCGAGGTTCGTCGCGCAGGATATCCGCACCGTCGCGGCCAACGCCGAAGCGCGCGAGATGGGCCAGCGGCTCTTCCTCAACTACTGCTCGCAGTGCCACGGCTCCGACGCCGGCGGCTCGCGCGGCTTCCCGAGCCTGAAGGACAGGGACTGGCTGTACGGCGGCGATCCCGACACGATCAAGGCGAGCATCACCGACGGCCGCAGCGGCACCATGCCGCCGATGGGCGGAGCGGTCGGCAACTCGGAAGACGTGAGAGACGTCGCGCACCACGTGCTCAGGCTCGCAGGCCGCACGTACGACGACCTGCGCGCGCACCGCGGCAAGCAGAAGTTCGAAAGCATCTGCGCGGCGTGCCACGGCGCCGACGGTAAAGGCAACTCGCAGCTCGGCGCGCCGAACCTCACCGACGACATCTGGCTGCACGGCGGCTCGGAAGCCTCCATCGTCGAGACCATCACCAAGGGACGCAAAGGCGCGATGCCGGCGCATCGGGATTTCCTGGACGCCGGGAAGATTCATCTGCTCACGGCGTACGTGTATGGGCTATCCGCGCCGGAAGGCGCTTTCAAAGCACCATGACCAACGCAGCCCGCAAACCCAAATTGACCGACGTCTCCAACGAGGTCGAGTCCGCCCTCTACGAGGTCCGCAGGAAAATCTACCCGCGCGCGGTGCACGGGTGGTTCGCGAGCTGGCGCGTGGCGCTGGTCGTCGCAACGCAGCTCGTCTTCTACGGCCTGCCGTGGCTGGCGTGGAACGGGCGGCAGGCGGTGCTGTTCGACCTCGGTGCGCGCAAGTTCTACATCTTCGGCGCGGTGTTCTGGCCGCAGGACTTCATCTTCCTGACCGGCGTGCTCGTCATCTCGGCGCTGTCGCTCTTCCTCTTCACCGCCGTCGCGGGGCGCCTCTTCTGCGGCTACGCGTGTCCGCAGACGGTCTACACCGAGATCTTCCTGTGGGTCGAGCGGCTCGTCGAAGGCGATCACGTGAAGCGCATGCGGCTGGACAAAGGGCCCGCGAGCGCGGCGAAGATCGGCCGCAAGGGCGCCAAGCACGCGATCTGGATCGCGCTGTCGCTGTGGACCGGTTTCACGTTCGTCGGTTACTTCACGCCGATACACACCCTCGTCGACGAAGCGCGGACGCTCTCGTTCGGCGGCTGGGAAGTCTTCTGGGTGCTCTTCTACGGCTTCGCCACCTACGGCAACGCGGGCTGGATGCGCGAGCAGGTGTGCAAGTACATGTGCCCGTACGCGCGCTTCCAGAGCGTCATGTTCGACAAGGACACGCTCGTCATCACCTACGACGCGAAGCGCGGCGAGCCGCGCGGCTCGCGCGCGCGATCGGTCGACGCGAAAGCGAAGGGGCTCGGCAGTTGCGTCGACTGCGGCATCTGCGTGCAGGTATGCCCCGTGGGCATCGACATCCGCCATGGGCTCCAGTACGAGTGCATCGGCTGCGCCGCGTGCATCGACGGTTGCGACCAGGTGATGGACAAGATGGGATACCCCAAAGGCCTCATCCGCTATTCGTCGGAGAACGCGATGAGCGGCGTGACGCGCGAGGGCGGCTGGCTGCGCCGGGCGTTCCGGCCGCGCGTGATGGTGTATTCCGCGCTCCTCCTCGCGCTGACCGCCGCGCTCGGTGCCGGGCTCTATCTGCGCAATCCGCTCAAGGTCGACGTGATCCGCGACCGCGCCGCGCTGGCGCGCGAGACGCGCGAAGGCCTGATCGAGAACGTGTACCGCCTGCAGATCATGAACACCGACGAAGCGCCGCATCGCTACGTCGTGTCGGCCTCCGGCCTCGAAGGGCTTGCCGTCGTCGCCAGGCAGCCCATCGAAGTGCACGGCGCGAGCGCGCAGTCGGTGGCGCTGGCGCTGCGCGTCGATCCGGCGGTGGTGAAGAAGGGCGGGTACGACGTGGTGATACGCGTCGAGGATGCGGAGGATGGCTCGATCGGGGTCGATGAGAAGACGCGGTTTTTTGTGAGATGACCAAGAAGGTGACGGATAAAACGGTGACGGGTAAGGCGGTGACGGATAAAGCGGTGACGAAAAACGTTCCGTGGTACCGGCATCACTGGCCCTGGCTCCTCATGCTCTTCCCCGCCCTCGCGGTGCTCGGCGGCGTCGCGATGCTGATCGTCGCCATGGGCTCGAACGACGGGCTCGTCGCGGACGATTACTACAAGCGCGGACTGGCGATCAACCAGACGCTGTCTCGCGACCATGCGGCGGCATCCGGGCACTATCGTGCACGCGTGATGTTCAATCCGACGCTCGACCGCGTGCGCGTCGCGGTCAGCGGCGACCGGCTGCCCGATGCGCTCACGCTGCGCCTGACGCACCCCACGCGCGCGGGCCAGGATCGTGTCGCGGTGCTGACGCGAGGCGCCGCGGGGCTGTACGAGGCGCCGATCGAGCCGGTCGGCTCGGGACGCTGGGGCGTTTCGCTCGAAGACGGCGCGGGCGCGTGGCGCCTTTCCGGCACGTGGCGCGCGTCGGACGAGCCGGTGGTGGATCTGGTTCCGAACGGATGATCAGGAGAGCCGCATGAAGCTCGCGATCTGGATACTGTGGCCGTCGTTCCTCGTGGGCGGCGCGGCCGAGGCGTTGTTCTTCACGCTGTTCGATCCGATGTCGCTGGAGATCCTCGGCAATCCCGTCTCGCTCACGCGCACCGCCATCTACACCCTCGGCTTCTTCGGTTTCTGGTCGCTCGCTGCGGCGTCGAGCGCGCTGACCTGCTTCCTCCAGCGGAGCAGCGTCGACATCAACCGCCTCTGCCCGCTCGAAGCGCCGAACCGGCCGGTGGGCTGTCCCCGACGGTCGCTATGAATGCCTGGCTCCAGGCGCTCGCGCTCGCCGCGTTCAGCGCCGGTCTCCTCGGCGGCGTGCATTGCGCGGCGATGTGCGGCGGCGTGATGACCGCGTGCGCGCCCTCGCCGAAAGAGCGCGCGCGCGGGCGCTGGCGGCTGGTGCTCGCGTACAACATCGGCCGCATCGCGAGCTACGGCGTCGCCGGTGCGCTCGTCGGCGCGCTGGGGCAGGGCGCGCTCGCGCTGCGTGCCGGCCCGCAAATTCAGCATGCGTTGCTCGTTGTGGCGGGCGCCTCGATGCTCATGCTCGCCGCCTATATGGCCGGCGTCGGCGGCTTCGTCCGCCGCCTCGAAAGCGCGGGCGGCTTCCTATGGCGCAGGCTTGCGCCGCATACGCGCTGGTTCCTTCCCGCGAACACCGTGCCGCGCGCTCTCGGGCTGGGCGCGCTCTGGGGATGGCTGCCGTGCGGCATGGTCTACGGCGTGCTGCTGACCGCCGTTGCCACCGGCAGCGCGGCCGAAGGCGCGCTGGTGATGCTCGCCTTCGGCGCCGGGACGCTGCCCAACCTGCTCGCGATCTCGGCCGCCGCCGGCACGCTCAAAACGGCGACGCGCAAGCCCGCGGTGAGAAAGGGTGTCGCGCTGGCGCTGGCGGCGCTGGGCGTGTTCGCGATCGCCGGCGTCATCCATCCCGCGGCGTTCGCCGCCGACGGGCTCCTATGCAGGGTGCTGCCGGTCGCGGCGCATCCGTGACGAGCGGCCGAACACCGCCGCGTACAGCCCGACCATCACGATCCAGCACAAGAGGCCCGCCCACGCCACGTGGCTCGGGAAGTGCGCGCCCTGGAGCACGCGTCCCCACCCCAGCGCGAGCCCGGCCGCGATCCCGATCGCGAGCGCGGCGGGAGCGGCCTTGCGCATCCCGCGGCGATGCGCCGCGAAATAGAAGGCGAGCAGCGCGAAGCCCGTCGATGCGTGACCCGCGGGAAAGCAGTGTCCCGCCCGGATCGGCGGCGCAGACCCCTCCCATAGCCTCTCGTAAGGGACGTAGCCGCCGAACTCGTCGATGTCCCACGGGCAATGCCGCGCGCTCAGCGCCTTGGCGGCCGTCACGCTGAGCGGCGCGAGGCCGATGGCCAGCACGAGGAAGAGCAGGATGCGCCGATCGAAGCGAAGCGCGGGCAACGCGAAGGTGAGGACGAGCGCGGCGGCGGCCAGGAAGCCCAGCATCGCAACCGCGTATTTCGTCCAGTGGTGCATCACCACGTCGAGCCAGAAGTTGTCGCGCAGCGGGAAATCGGCGGTCGCGGCGTCGAACGCGTAGCGCGTCAGCGTCCGGTCGAGATCGGTCGCGCGGTCGAGCGCGAGCAGCGCGATCGCGAGCAGCGCGGGCACCCACAGCCAGCGCAGCGGGACGGTGCGCGCGGCCTTGTGCACGATCAGCGCGCTCCGTACTGGCGCCGCGTATAGAGCCGGTAGGCGAGCTGGAAGACGCTCGCGGCGTCCTTGAGGCCCTCGTCGTCTCGCCCGTGCGAGCCGTGGGTGTCGCGATCGATCGTCGCCGAGGTCTTGCGGAAACCGAGCTCGTTCAGGCGCCCGGCCGTGAGCAGCGCCACGTCGCGGTTGTGATTGAGCGGTACGGCGCGGTCCTGCGCCGGGCCCGCGAGCACGTCACGGCCGAAGAACGCGCTGTCGTACGAGAGCTTCAGCAGACCCAGCACCGTCGGCGCGACGTCGAGCTGGCTCGTGACCGTGTTCACCCGCCGCGGCCTGAAATGCGCGGGCGAGTACACCATGAAGGGGATCTCGTACGAGCGCAGCGGGAAATCCTCCTTGCCGTACACGCGCGCGCCGTGATCGGCGACGATGACGACCGCGGTGTCGTCGAAGTACGGCTTGGCGCGCAGCGCCTCGATGAAGCGTCCGATCGCGTAATCGGCGTAGCGCACGCCCGCTTCGCGCCCGCCGCCTTTGGCCTTGACGCCGTCCACGCCCTCGGGGAAGGTGAACGGCTTGTGGTTCGAGGTGCTCATCACGACCGAGAAGATGCGCTCGCCGCGGGCGTGCTGCGCGTCGAACACGCGCAGCGCGTGGTCGAAGAGGTCCTCGTCGGACACGCCCCAGATGTTGCTGAACCTGGGCGGCGGCATGTCGGAGCGGTCGATCACCCGGTAGCCGTTGTTGCCGAAGAAGTAATTCATGTTGTCGAACGCGCCGTAGCCGCCGTAGATGAACGTCGGCGTATAGCCCGCGTCGCGCATCACGGTCGACCAGTTGAACATGCGCTCGTTGTCGGGCCGCTTCACGATCGATTCGGCGGGCACCGGCGGAAACGAAGCGGTCACCGCTTCCATGCCCCGCACGGTGCGCGTCCCGGTCGCGTAAGTGCGGGTGAAGAGGACGCTGTCGCGCGCGATGCGGTCGACGTTCGGCGTGAGCCCTCGCTTGTCGCCGTAGGCGCCGACGAACTCGGCGCCCAGCGATTCCTGGAGGAGCACGATCACGTTGAGCGGCTTGGCGGCGCCGGGGTAGACGACGCGGCGCGCGAGCGGGTTCTGCGCGCCCGCGATGAAGGTCGCGTTGTCCTGGGCGACGAAGCGTCGCGCGCGCGCCGCGGCTTCCGCCGGCGGCAGCGTCACGTAGAACTCGTCGTAATCCAGGCGGCTGTTGAGCGCCGCGTCGAAGAACGCGTAGATGCCGTTGGCGGCGACCTCGTCGGCCACCCGGTTCTCGTGGGTGCGGCCGGTGTCGAGGTCCACGGCCTGGTGCGCGGCGACCAGCACGATCGCGATGAAGACCGCGTGCACGCGCATGCGGCGCCGGCGGTCTTCGGACGAGCCGAGCGCCGCCGTCAAGGGCCCGAGCGCGCGCCACGCGATCGCCGCCGGGAGCAGGCAGGCGGCGAGCGCGCGCGCCACCGGGTACGACTGCCAGATGTTCACGAACACTTCGTGCGGGTAGATGAGATATTCGACCGCGACGAAGTTGAAGCGCGAGTCGAACTCGTCGAAGAAGAAGTATTCGACGACGCCCAGGTACGCGAGCCCGAACGCGCTGAGCGTCAGCACCATCCTGAAGAGCGCGCGGTGCACCGGCTTCGCGATCACTCTCGAAGGCACCAGCGCGAGATACGCGGCGAGCGGCGCGACGAGATAGAGGCTGGTGAGCGCGTCGTAGGCGATGCCGGTGAGCACGACGCGCGGCAGCTCCGAGAGCGCGAGTTGGCTGCCGGCAAAGGCCTTGAGGATCAGCGCGACGCGCGTGAGGAAAGCGATGGCGGCGCAGTAGGCGGCGACGGACCAGACGAGGCGTACGCGCGGCGCTTCGGAGACGACAGCGGATGCCGCGTCGCGATGGAGGATTGCTTCGGGCACGGTGCACGGTTCGATATTGAGACCGTGGCGACCATAGCAATCGCCGGATCGAGCTTTGCTGAAGAGGCCGTGAAGGCCGCGTCAACGTTCGTGAACGCCGTGTGAAGCGGCCGGGGTCCGCCCGCGGTGTGCTGTCAGGTGAGTACGACGGAGAACTGCGAGCCGACTCCCGGCTTGCTCTCGACTTCGATCTTCCACCCGAGGTCGTCGCAGATGCGGCGGACGATCGCGAGGCCGAGGCCGAGGCCGTCGACGTCGGAGGCGCCGCGATAGAAGCGCTCGAACACCTGCGGCAGGTGCTGCGGCGCTATGCCTTTTCCCGAGTCCTCGACGGTGAGACGCCGGGCGTCGTAGCTCACGCGCACGAAGCCGCGCTCGGTGTAGCGCACCGCGTTCTTGATGAGGTTGGCGAGCACGAGCTGCAGCGCCTTGCGGTCGAGCGTGACGACGGCGTCGGGCTCGATCGGCACTTCGAACGCGAGGCCCTTGCGCGCGATCTCGTCGCGGCACGGCGCCGCCGCTTCGGTCACGCACTCGCGCAGCTCGACCGTCTCGACGACGGTCGCTGGACGCTGGCGCGCCAGATACAGCAGGGCTTCGATGCGGTCGGTCATCTGCTCGGCCGCGGTCGTGATCATGCCGAGGCGTGCGAGCCCCTTGTCGGAGAGACCGGGCTCTGCCGCGAGCAGCTCGGAGCTCGTGCGGATCGCCGTGAGCGGCGTCCTGAGCTCGTGGCTCGCGTTGGCGGTGAACTCCTGCTCCCGCTGGATCATGTCCATGATGCGCAGGTGATACTCGTCGAGCGCGTGCGCGAGCGCGGCGACCTCCCGGTCGTGGTCGGGGCGCTCGAGCGGCGGATGGCGCTCGTCGGGCGCGAGCTGCTTCACGGCGGCGGCGAGATCGGTGAGCTGCTGCGTCAGCACGCCGGCGAGCCAGTAGCCGAGCACGACCGCGACGAGGGCCGCGCTGGCCAGCGCGAGCGCGGTCAGGCGCTTGTAGCTCTGCTCGCGCAGCTCGTGGGGCGCGGCGTCGTACGACACGATGTAGCGCACGCCGTCGAGCTCGCGCACCGCCACGAACCGCTCGTTCGAGTTCTCGCCGATGATGTGCTGACCCGGCGGCAGCGACCGCAGCGCAGGCGCGATGTGCTCGTAATCCGCGGGCCTGCGCAGCACGTAGTACTGGAGGTTCGGCCCGTGCGGAGGCGGCGGCGCGTGCAGCGTCGTGGTGCGCTCGATCAGCGAGTCGATCTCTTCCCCGACGATCTGCGCGACGAGGCCTTCCTCCATGTCTTCCGAGGCCATGTAGAGCGTGACGCCGAGCGCGCCGACGACCGCGATGCACACCGTGGCGAGCACCGCCGCGATACGCAGCCTGAGATCAAGCCGGCGCATCTTCCAGAAGGCGGTAGCCGAGCCCGTGCACGGTCTCGACCGGGTCGTAGCCGCCGGCCTCGACGAGCGCGCGCCGCAGGATGTGCATGTGGCTGCGCAGCGTGTCGCTCGTCTCCTGTACGTCGCCCCACACCGAGCGCTCGAGCTCGGCGCGGCTGAAGACGCGGCCGGGCTGGGAGATCATGAGCTCGAGCAGGCGGATGCACTTGGGCGGCAGCTTCACGTCCGCGCCTTTGATGCGCACGACGAGCGAGCGCGTATCGAGCGTGAGGTCGCCGGCCGCGAGCACCTTGTCGGTGACGCGGCCGCTGCTGCGCTTGTGCAGCGCGGTGAGGCGAGCTTCGAGCTCTTTCAGCGCGAACGGCTTGACCAGGTAATCGTCGGCGCCGTGCTCGAAACCCTTGAGCTTGTCCTGCAAGGTGTCGCGCGCGGTGAGCATGAGCACCGGCGTGTCGACGTGCGCTTCGGCGCGCAGCTTCTGGCACAGGCGCATGCCGTCCATGCCGGGCAGGCCGACGTCGAGCACGATGGCGTCGAACGGCTCGGTCACCGCGAGATGGAGCCCGGTCACGCCGTCGGCCGCGGCGTCGACCACGTGGCCGCGCGCCGAGAGGAAGTCGTAGACGTTGGTCGCGATCGAGCGGTCGTCTTCTATGATGAGAATACGCATATCCCCGGATTCTACGCGCCGCGCCGGCGGATAACATGTAGCGCCGCCAGGCGCTGAAGCACGCTTTTCGCGCGCCGAGCCGCAGCGCAAGCTGCGGCGAAGCAACGGCGTGGATCTTTATGTTAGCTTCGCGCCATGCCTGTATACGACACACTGACCCCCGCGCTCATCCTCGACGCGATCGAATCGGCGGGTCATCGCTGCGACGGCCGCCTCATCGCCCTCAACAGTTACGAGAACCGCGTCTACCAGGTCTGGCTCGACGACGGCTCGATGCTCGTCGCGAAGTTCTACCGTCCCCAGCGCTGGTCCGACGCCGCGATCCGCGAGGAGCACGCCTATGCGCTCGAGCTCGCCGCGGCCGAGCTGCCGGTCGTCGCACCCCTGATCCGGGGCTCGACGCTCTTCGAGCACGCGGGTTTCCGCTTCGCGCTGTATCCGCGCCGCGGGGGACGCACGCCGGAGCTCGACGACGACGAGACGCTGCGCTGGCTCGGCCGCTTCATCGCGCGCATCCACGCGGTCGGCGGCACGCGTGCCTTCGCCCATCGGCCGCGGCTCGACATCGCGACGTTCGGCCGGGCGCCGTCGCGTTACGTGCTCGACAACGGCTTCGTTCCCGACGACCTGAAGGTCACCTACGCGAGCGTTGTCGAGGACGTGCTCGAGCGGGTCGAGCGTGCGTACGAGCGCGCCGGTCCGACGCGTGCGATCAGGCTGCACGGAGACTGCCACGCCGGCAACATCCTGTGGACCGACGACGGACCGCACTTCGTCGACCTCGACGACGCGCGCATGGGGCCGGCGGTGCAGGACCTTTGGATGTGGCTGTCGGGAAGCCGCGACGAGATGCAGCGCCAGCTCAACGCGGTGATGGAAGGGTACCGGCAGTTCCGCGACTTCGATCCGGCGGAGCTGTGGCTGATCGAGGCGCTGCGCACGCTGCGCCTCATCCACTACTCGGGCTGGCTCGCGCAGCGCTGGGACGATCCGGCGTTTCCGCGCAGCTTCCCGTTCTTCAACACCCAGCGCTACTGGCAGGACCAGGTGCTCGCGCTGCGCGAGCAGGCCGCGGCGCTGGACGAGCCGCCGCTGGAGGTTTATTGAAAAGCGAATCGACCGCAAAGGACGCAAAGGACGCAAAGGAAAAGCGAATTGAAATAAATCGTCATTCCCGCGCATGCGGGAATCCATTTTCAGCCGCCCACGGAAAAATGGATTCCCGATGCCTTCCGCTGCCGCGGGTCGCGAATGACGGATTCGTCTTTCCTCTGCGCGCCTCTGCGTCCTCCGCGGTTAATAAAAAAAGCCGTTGATCTTCCTTTGCGTCCTTTGCGTCCTTGGCGGTTAATACGCTTTTGAGCTCCCTATTCAAAATGGCCATCGGCATCGCCGCCGCCTACCTGCTGATCGTCGGCTTCGTCTGGCTGGTGCAGGACCGGCTCATCTACTATCCGGAGATGGGCCGCGAGATCGCGACCACGCCGGCAGCGCGCGGAGTCGCGTATGACGACTTCACGATCACCACCGAAGACGGCGAGCGGCTCAGCGTGTGGTGGGTGCCGGCGACGAGCCCGCGCGGCGCGGTGCTGCTGCTCCACGGCAACGCGGGCAACATCTCGCAGCGCACCGACTACGCGCTGATGTTCCGTGAGCTCGGGTATTCGACATTGCTCGTCGACTATCGCGGCTACGGCAGGAGCACGGGCAAGCCGAGCGAGGAGGGGACGTATCGCGACGCCGACGCGGCGTGGCGATGGCTCACCCGGACGCGCCACATACCGGAAAACCAAATCGTCGTCTTCGGCGAATCGCTCGGCGGCGGTGTGGCATCGTGGATCGCGGCGCGCCATCGCCCGCGCGCGCTCGTGCTCGCCTCGACGTTCACGTCCGCGACAGACCTCGGCGCCGAGGTCTACGGTTTCCTGCCGGTGCGCCTCATCAGCAGGTTCAGGTACGCGACACTCGAGCGCCTGCGCGACGTCACGTCTCCAATACTCATCATGCACAGCCCCGACGACGACATCATTCCGTACGCGCACGGGCGCAAGCTCTTCGAGGCGGCGAACGAGCCGAAGGCTTTCGTCGATCTCGCCGGCGGCCACAACTCGGGCTTCGTCTTCACGCGACCGGAGTGGGTGAAGGCGCTGGGCGATTTCCTGCGGAAGTTCGAGGGTCAGTCGTAGACGGTCTGCGAGTAGTGCGCGGCATCGACGCGCGCTTCGATCACGCGGGGGCCGTCCGCCGCGAGCGCCGCGGTCAGCTCGCGCTCCAGCGCCTCGGCGCTTTCCACACCGGCGGCAGGGACGCCGAAGTAATGCGCCGGGGGATTCCGCGATTCGCGGTCGAGTGACGTTCCGTAGAGGTCGAGCGCCCGCCGTTCCTGCTTGACCTTGATCAGGCTCAGCCAGCCGTCGTCGAGCACGACGAAAGGAATCGCCAATCGTTCGCGCTGCGCGACCGCGACCTCGCCGCACGTCATCTGGAAGCAGCCGTCGCCGACGATGCACACCACCGGCAGGTCCGGGCGCGCGAGCTTCGCGGCGATCGCGGCCGGCAGGCCGAAGCCCATCGACGACCAGCCGTTGGTGATGAGGAAGGTACGCGGCGAGTGCGCGGTCCACTGGCTCGCGATCTGGTGCGTGTGCGCCCCGACGTCGAAAGCGAGCACGCCGTCGCGCGGCAGCACGCGGCGCACGACGTCGATCGCGTGATGCGGGCAGAAGCTCGCCGACGCCGGGCGCAGCGCGGCCTGGAACGCCACGCGATGCGCGGAGACCTCCTGATCGGTCCAGGCGTGGCGCGCCGGCGCCAGCGCTGCCAGCGCGCGCACCGACGCGTCGAGCGGCGCGACGACCTCGGCCTCCAGCCGGACCGATGCGTCGACATCGGCGCGCTCGATGTCGACGTGCAGCACCGGGACGTTGCCGACCCACGCTTCGTATTCGACTTCGATCGTGTCGTAGCCGAGGCCGATCACGAGGTCCGCGCGCTCGCGCACGAACCGCCGTTGGACCTGGCGCGCCGCGCGCTCGATGCAGCCGATCGACAAGGGATGGTCTTCGTCGATCAGGCCTTTGGCCATCGTCGTCGTGGCGTACGGAATGCGGTGGCGCTCGACGAAGGCGCGCAGCAGCGCGGGATCGCGCATGCGCATCG
Organism: Burkholderiales bacterium; assembly: GCA_036262035.1. Lineage (NCBI taxonomy): Bacteria > Pseudomonadati > Pseudomonadota > Betaproteobacteria > Burkholderiales > Burkholderiales bacterium. The sequence goes on from DATAJS010000030.1 coordinate 117,651, forward strand.
CGCTCGCGCCGATCACCGCGAACGGCCGCTGCGCACGGCGCAGCAGCGCCGCGGCGGCCCGGAGATCGACCGCGTCGGCTGCGGGCGCAGGCGCGATGTCGTCGGGCAGTTGCTCGGTCGCGGCGGCGAGCGCGACGTCCTCCGGCAGGTCGAGATGCACCGGCCCGTGCGGCTCGCTCCTCGCCATGCGCAGCGCTTCGCTCACCGTCTCGACGATGCTGCCCGCACGCAGCCGGAAGCTCGCCTTCACGATCGGCTTGAACAGCGCGGCATGGTCGATCCACATCTGGATGCGCCGGCCGAGCTGCGCCTGGTTGAGGTTGCAGGTGATCGCGATCAGCGGCGTGCGGTCGAGATAGGCGCAGCCGACGCCGGTGGTGAGATTGGTCGCGCCCGGGCCGAGCGTCGCGATGCACAGACCGGGCGTGCCGCTCACGCGCGCAGTGACATCCGCCGCGAAAGCCGCGGAGCCTTCGTGCGCGGTCAGCACGAAATCGATGCCGCCGACGCGCATCGCTTCGATCAGCGGTAGCACGTTGCCGCTGGGCACTCCGAAGCCTCGCCTGATCCCGGCGCGCGTCAGGAGCGCTACCAGGAGATCGGCGTTGTTCACGGCGCGCTGAGCAGCCCTTCGACGTAGTCGCCGATGGCGAGCGACGAGGTGAGCCCCGGCGATTCGATGCCGTACAGGTTCACGAGTCCTTCGATGCCGTGATCGCGCGGACCCTGGATGACGAAATCGGGCGCGGGCTCTTTGGGACCGTGGATCTTGGGACGGATCCCGGTGTAGCCCGGTTGCAGCGCGCCGTCCTTGAGGCCGGGGTAGTAGCGCCGGATCGCCGTATAGAACGCCGCTTCGTGCCGGGGCGAATCGTCGAATTTGTAATCGATGCGGTCTATCCACGCGAAATCGGGACCGAACTTCACCTGGCCGCCGAGATCGATGGTCACGTGCACCCCGAGCCAGTCCTGGCGCGCGACCGGATAGATGAGGCGGCTGAACGGCGCCGCGCCCGAGAGGGTGTAGTAGTGGCCGATCGCGTAATAGGTCGGCGGGATCGAGGCTTCGGGTATGCCCTTGATGCTGCGCGCGACCGCCTGCGCGTTGAATCCCGCGCAGTTGACGACGGTATTGCACAGGAGCGACATCGGCTCGGCGCCGCCGACTTCGAGCAGGATGCCGTCGCCCGTGACCTGTCCCGACACGACCGGGCTCGCGAGCGCGATCATGCCGCCGTGCGCTTCGAGGTCGCCCTGGTAGGCGAGCATGAGCCCGTGCGCGTCGATGATGCCGGTCGACGGCGACAGAAAGCCCGCGACGCATTTCACTGCGGGCTCCATCTCGGCCAGCTCGTCCTGCGTGAGCATGCGCAGGTCGTCGCAGCCGTTGATCTCGGCCTGCTTGCGATACTTGTCGAGGCCCGGCAGCTCGGTCTCGTCGCACGCGACGATCACCTTGCCGATGCGCTTGTGATTGACCGCGTGCTCGGCGCAGTACTCGTACAGCCGGTTGCGGCCCGCGAAGCACAGCTTCGCCTTGAGCGAGCCGGTGGAATAGTAGATGCCCGCGTGCATCACTTCGGAGTTGCGCGAGCTCGTGTGGGTTCCGAAATGCTCTTCGGCTTCGAGCACGACGACTTCGCGTCCGCTCATGGCCAGCTTGCGTGCGACCGCGAGGCCTACCACGCCGCCGCCGATCACGGCGCAATCGATTCTTTCCGCCATCAAACCGCCCGTACTTCGCTATGCTCGAAGAAAAGGGCGCCATTCTAGCTTATGCAGTGGGACGCGAGATTCTTCGAGCGCTCGGCGATGTTCGAGCCGTTCGCGCGGTGCGCCGGCCGCCTCGGCGGCTCCACCGACTGGCCGCGCCGCAGCGCGCTCGACGCGCTGCTGGCCGAGCACCGCGTGCGCAACGCCCGCGGCGATGCGCTGAGAGCGGTCGGGCCGGGCGTGGGCGGCGCCGCTGCGTATGAAGGCCGCGTCTTCGAGCGCAGGGAGCTCGCGGTGCGCGAGGGCGAGTGGCACGACCTCATGAACGTGCTGGTGTGGTGCGTTTTTCCGGCGACCAAGGCTGCGCTGAACGCGCGGCACGCCGAGTCCGCCGCAGCCGAGGCGGGCGGCAGGCGCGGCCGCGCCCGCGATGCGCTCACGCTGTTCGACGAGAGCGGCGCGATCGTCGTCTCCAGCGACGCCGATCTCCTCGACGAGCTGCGCGCGTTTCGCTGGAGAGAGCTGTTCGTCGGGAAGCGCGCCCGCGTGCGCACGGCGCTGCGCGTCTATCTCTTCGGCCATGGACTGCTGGAGAAAGCACTGGCCCCGTACGTCGGCATGACCGCGCAGGCGATCACGCTCGCGGTCGATCGCGAGGTGATCGAAAACCGCGCACTCGTCGATCGAGCGACCGCGAAGTACGTCGCGGACGTGCTGACAACGCCGCGCGATCTCGCGCCGCTGCCGGTGTTAGGCGTTCCGGGCTGGTGGAAAGCGAACGAAGAAGAGGCGTTCTACGACGATACCGCTTACTTCAGGCCCGGCCGCAGGCGATAACGCGTAGCGCCGGCAGGCGCATAAGCGCGCCGTTGCGCGGGGAGGTGCGGCCCAGGCCGCACCGACCAGCGGCGTAGATCTTTATCCGGCGGCGGCGCGGTACGCGCGTCCCGGTGCGACCGTCACGCGGTTCTTGCCGGAGGTCTTGCTGGTGTACATCGCCTGGTCGGCGCGTTCCATCACGCTTTCGAGATCCGCCCCGTGCTCGGGATACGACGCGAGCCCGACGCTGACCGTGCTGCTCACCGGCTTGTCGCGCGTGGCGAGCACGCCCGCTTCGACGCGCTGGCGTATGCGCTGCGCCACCTTTTCCGCGCCCACCGACGTGGTCTCCGGCAGGAGCAAAACGAACTCGTCGCCGCCGTAGCGCGCCACGATGTCGGTCTCGCGCAATTGCGCCTGCACGCATTGCACGAGCATCTGCAGTAAACGGTTGCCGGCGGGATGACCGTACTGATCGTTGACCGCCTTCAGGCTGTCCGAGTCGATCATCACGACGGTGTAGGGATGGTTGTAGCGCGCCGACTGGCGGGAGATGCGCTCGGCGATCGCGCTGAACGCGCGCATGTTGAGCACCCCGGTGAGCTCGTCGGTCTCCGACAACGCCTTGATGTGGACGAGCGCGCGGCGGATGTCCGAGGAGAGCATCGTGGTGATGTACGCGACGAGCAGCATCGGCGCGAGCTGCGCGGCGAGCCCGGCGATGTATACCGCGATCGGCTGCGTCGATTCGATCGGCGGCGCGAGCCAGAGATAGCACGCCGCGATGAGCGCCATTTGCAGGAGCGTGGCGACCTTGCCGAGCGTGAGCGCGGTGGTGATCACGACGAGGAGGTACAGGTTGACCAGCGGGCTTTCGAGCCGGCCGGTATGCGTGAGCACGTACGTGATGAACCCGAGCATCACCCACGTCTCGATCGCGATCTTCCAGTTCGATTCGTTGCGGTAGAAATTCAGGTAGTGGAAGGACAGCACGAAACCGCCGAACACGAGCGTGCCGAGCGCGAGCGCGGAGGAGGCTTCAGGTCCGGGGGAGAATACGACCTGGTACAGCAGGACCAGGATCACCGTCAGCCATTCGATCTCGGCGACGGTGCGGGAGAATCCGCGCAGCTCTTCGGCCGACAGCGTCGGATCGAATATGAGGCTGTTCTTCATGGGGCGGATGAACTAAAACCGTTCAGATTGAACGCGTTGCGCTTCATATTTACCATCCCTCGCGAGGCATGGTAATGGAAATTCTGACAATTTGAAAACAAGTTCCATCGAACGGGGGGCAATTGTGGGGGATTGCACCGCTACAGTGCGTATCGGGCGCCGATGATAGGACTCCTTCAACGAGCCAGCCATGCGGAAGTCGTCGTCCACGGCGCCTGCATCGGCGAGATCGGCCAAGGTCTCCTGGTACTGGTCGGGGTAGAGCGGGGAGACGAGGAGCGCGAAGCGGACCGGCTGCTCGAACGTCTTCTTTCCTACCGCGTGTTCGCCGACAGCGACGGGAAGATGAACCTCTCCTTGCGCGATGTCGAGGGCGGATTGCTGCTCGTGCCTCAATTTACGCTGGCCGCGGATACCCGGAAAGGCACCCGGCCGGGTTTCTCGACGGCGGCGGCGCCCGAAGACGGCGCGCGCCTCTTCGATTATCTTGTCCGGCGGGCGCGCGAGTCGCACCCGGACGTGGCGACCGGGCGCTTCGGCGCCGACATGCAAGTGAGCCTCACCAACGACGGGCCGGTGACGTTCTGGCTGCACGTGAAACCCAGTGTTTAGTGTTTAGTTTTAAGTGTTTAGTCGTCGGGTCATTCCGAAATGCAATCGAGGGAGGGCGTCGGGGGCGTCATACTTGCGCCGGCTTGAACTGTAGGGCCGCCGCCTCAATCTAAGCGTAGCGCCATCCAGGCGCGATTTCCTACGAGGAAAACAACGCATGAAACGCATCTTCCTGTTCCTGGTGACGAACATCGCGGTATTGCTGGTCCTCAGCATCACGCTGCGACTGCTCGGCGTCGACCGCATCCTCGACGCCCAGGGCACGGGTCTGAACTACAACGCGCTGCTCGTCATGGCCGGCGTGATCGGCTTCGGCGGTTCCTTCATCTCGCTGCTCATGTCCAAGTGGACGGCGAAGATGGGTACCGGCGCGCACGTGATCGAGACGCCGTCCAATTCCACCGAACAATGGCTGGTGAGCACCGTGCAGCGTCAGGCGGCGCAGGCCGGCATCGGCATGCCCGAGGTCGCCATCTACGACGCGCCCGAGATCAACGCTTTCGCGACCGGCTGGAACAAGAACGCCTCGCTCGTCGCGGTGAGCACGGGCCTGCTCAACAACATGAGCCAGGACGAGGCCGAGGCGGTGCTCGCGCACGAGGTGAGCCATATCGCGAACGGCGACATGGTGACGCTGGCGCTCGTGCAGGGCGTGGTGAACACGTTCGTCATCTTCCTGTCGCGCGTGATCGGCTACGTCGTCGATCGCGTGGTGTTCAAGGTCGAGCGCGGCCACGGCCCCGCGTTCTTCATCACGTCCATCGTCGCGCAACTCGTGCTGGGCGTGCTCGCGAGCATGATCGTGATGTGGTTCAGCCGTTGGCGCGAGTTCCGCGCCGACGCGGGAAGCGCGCGTCTCGAGGGCCGCAACAAGATGATCGCGGCGCTCCAGCGGCTCCAGCTCAACCACGATCAGCCGGCGCAGTTGCCGGACCAGGTCAAGGCGTTCGGAATATCCGACAGCACGGGCTACGGCCTGAAGCGTCTCTTCATGTCGCACCCGCCGCTCGAAGAGCGCATCGCGGCATTGCAAAACGCATAACAGGTAGCGCCGGCAGGCGCATCAGCGCGCCTTTGCGCGGGGAGGTGCGGCTTCAGCCGCACCGACCAGCGCTGTAGATCTGTCAGCGTGACAGCTGAGGCTCTTTTACCGTACCCCGTACCGCGAAGATCGACCGCGCGACGATCGCGGAGCGCGACGTCATCTGCGCGTCCACGCGCCCGCTCAACTGTCCCCCGGCCACGTCGATGTGGCCCGTCGCTTCGAGCGGACCGGAGGTGAGCTGGACGTTGCGGTAGCTGTACCGATTGCCGCTCATCTGCACCGAGCCTTTGATCTCGTCGAACGCGGTGCGCCCGCCGGCGGGCGTCCCGGGAAGCTGGACCAGGCGCGCGAGGTCGACCCCGCCGATCTCACCGCGCGCGAGCGCGAACGTGCCTTCGACCGTCGCTTTCTCCATGAGCCCACTCGCGGTGTCGGCCTGCATCGCGTAACGCAGGTTGGCGTTGAGCAGGCCTTTCGCGCGAAATCCGGGCGCGAGCTGCGGCAGCACTTCCTCGATGCGCGTGCCTTTGATCGTCAGCTCGCCGCCGACGGTGGTCGGGCCGTCCCAGCGCGCCGCGAACGTGCCTTCGACCAGCCCGCCGCCGACGCGGCCGGAGAGCTGCGTCGTGGCGAAACGGTCCTTGTCGGCGATGCCTTCGAGCGTGAGATAGCTGAACGGCGCCGCCGGCCCGAAAGGGGCGCGCCAGTCGCGCGCGTTGAGCGCCACGCGCACGCCGGTTTGCAGCGGAATCAGCTCCAGGCGGATCTTGTCGCTGTCGAACACCGCGTCCTTGACCGTTCCGTTGGGCGCGAAAGCGACCTCGCCGTTGACGCTTTCGGTCTTGCGGTCGGCCAGGCCGAGCTTGACGTCGTACAGCCGGAGCTTTTCGACATGGACGGTGTTCGCGCTGCGCCCGCCGGTCCACGCCGGAATCGTCGCCAGGATGCCGGGGTCGAGCGTGACGCCCCGCGCGTCGACGGCGGAGAAGTCGTGCGGGCCGGTGAAGAGCGATGTCGGCCACGCGTGCGCGTCGATGCGCTCGATATGCACCGCCTGCGCCGATCCGATGCGCACGCCTTCGAGCACGATGCGCGGTGTGGGCAGCAGCACGTAGCGGACCGTCGAGACCGTGCTCGGCTGGTTCAGGCGCGCGCTCAGCGCCTGCTGCACGTCGGGCACATAGCCGTTGAGCGGGACGAACTGCAGCCACGCGACGACCGCGACCGGGATGCCGATCGCGGCGATCGTGACGCCGCGCCCCAGAGCGCGGCGCTTGCGTTCGCGTTCTGCGTACGCTGCGCGCCGCACCTCTTCCTGCTGCCGCTGGCGGCGCATGTCCGCCGCCTGGCGGCTGAGCGCCTCGGCTTCGCGCTTGCGCTGCTCCTCGGCGTTCTGCGCGAGGACGTCGTGCGCGCTGCGGTCGACGTTGAGGCGTTCCACGGCGGGCTCGTCCTCTTCGAGGGTCGGCTCGACCTTTTCCTCGGCCGCGGTTTCCTCGTGAGGGGCGAGTTCGCGCTTCGCCTCGAAGCTCGGCGGCGCGGCGCGGATGGTTGCAGTGCCGCCGCTGCGGGTGATCATCGAGCGCGGCGCGGCGGCGGAGGAAGAGGCGGCTGTCGGCGCCGGGCCTGGCGCGGGCGCCGCCGCGGCGCCGTCGTCGCTGCGCGCCTCGGTTTCGGTGCGCGCCTGCCTTTCCATCATGGCGCGCTCGAGCGCGCTCGGCACGTGCTCGGGCGTGGTGTGGCGGATGTCGCCGCGGCCGCTGCCGGCCCGCATGTCGATCGACGGCAGATCGTGCGCCTCGGCCGCCGCCGCGGCCGGCTCGGCCTCGGGCTCGGCGTGCGCGTTGCCGGGCACGAACTCGAGCGGCGGAAAGCCGTCGCGGCCGACGTCGCCTGCTGCCGGGGCGGGCGCGGCCGGGCCGGCGGCCGTCGCCGCCGGCGCGACGGTCGTCCTGCGGCTCGCTTCCTCGCGTGCGCGGCGCTCGGCGTTGACGCGCGCCGTCAGCTTTTGCGCGAGATCGTCGAAGTGGAGATTCTCGGTGGCCTCCGGCGCCGCGACGCCCTGCGATTGCGCGACGAGCTCGGCATCCTCGCGCGCGCGCTCGGCGGCCGCCTCGCGCTGGTGCAGAAGCGCGCGGGTTTCGGGATCGTCGTGGCCGCGTGCGGCCGCGCTCGCGTCGAGCTGCGCTTGCAGCGCATCGCGCGCGCGCTGCTCGGCGCCGGCGCGCTCCTGCGCGCGGCGCTCGGCTTCGGCGTGCTTCTGCGCTTCTTCGCGCTCGCGCTGCTCGGCGGCTTTCTTCTCCTCGACGACGGCGCGGGCGCGTTCTTCGGCCTCGGCGTGCGACTGCGCTTCGGCGCGCGCGCGCAGCGCCGCGGTGGCCGCGGTACGCGCTTCGGTCTGCGCCTGTGCTTTCGCCGCCGGATCGCTCGCGGCTGCCGCGACCTGTTCCGCGTGGTCGCGCGCGTGCTGGGCCGCGCGCGCAGCTGCTTCGGCGGTGGCGCGCGCCTCGGCTTCGGCGTTCAAGCGCGTTTCGGCGAGCGCGCGGGCGCGCGCCTCCGCCTCGGCGCGCAGGCGCGATTCGAGCGCCGCGTGGCCTTCCTGCTGTGCGACTTTCGCGGCCTCGGCGCTCGCCAGCGCATGAGTGGCGATCTCCATGCTGAGCTTCGCATCGACGGCCGGCGAATCGAACTGCACCGCGCTCGGATCGACCGCTGGGTGCGCGTTCGCCGACGAGGCCACGGCCTTGATGTAGCCGTCGCCGGCCAGTGTGTTCAGCGCGTTGTGGAACTGGGGTTGAGGCAGGCTCGATCGAGCCTGGAGATCGGCGATGCTCGCGGTGCCGTCGACGAATTCGAGGACCTGGGCAAGATCGCGGGGAAGGCGGGTCGACTTGTTCCGGATCTCGAGGATCCCCTTCGCCGTCTTGGTGAAAACCGTCTGCGGGACTAGGGTCGCCATGCGCTCCTACGACGTCGCGATGCCGCGGTCATTGTATTTAGATTTGCCGCAGTTTACTGCTTTTCCATCAACTGCTTGCGAATCGGAGCAGAGAAACCGGGGCAGGTATCGCCGCCCGTCGGGCCTGGGTGGGCGGCCGACCGCGCGCGCCGGGCCGGCAAGCGGCACAAATTGACGACTCAGGCGGCTGAGAAGGGCATTGCAAGTGACTGACGAACCGAAGCTTTGCAAGATGAACTAGCGCAGTTTAGCCGTATGTTAAACTGCATGACGTCAACCAGAATGCAGGCGCTCGATGCCGACCGGCGCGTACAGGCGCAACGAGTACGACGTCACCGACCGCGTCAACACCACCCTTCCCGACGCAGTTTCAGGTGAAGTATTCCGGATCTACCAGGACCTCTACCAGGTACCCGATCCGGGCAACCTCGTTCAGGCGTTCGAGGACGTAACCCGCCTGTACAACGGCGAATATCCCGGTTACCGTCCCTGCGACACGTCGTATCACGACATCCAGCACGTCCTCGACGTCACCCTCGCGATGGCCCGGCTGATGGACGGCTGCGCGCGCGCGACCAATTCCGACGTGCTGACCGAGCGGCTCTTCCGCTTCGGCATCATGACCGCGCTGTACCACGACTGCGGTTATATCCGGCACCGCAAGGACACCCGCCACGTCAACGGGGCGGAATACACCAAGACCCACGTGTCGCGCGGCGGGCGCTTTCTCGAGCATTACCTCGCCAAGGTCGGTCTCGGCGATCTTGCGCCGTCGGCCGCGGGGACGCTGCACTTCACCGGTTACGAGATTCCCGTCGCCGACATCCGCGTCGAGCCGCAGTTCAGGCTGATCGGCAACCTGCTCGGCAGCGCCGATATCCTGGCGCAGATGGCCGACCGCTGTTATCTCGAGAAGTGCCACGAGCGTCTCTATCCCGAGTTCGTCAGCGGCGGCATCGACCGCCAGAAGACGCCCGAAGGCGATGAGCGCGTCCTCTTCGAATCCGCCGCGCACCTCATCTACCAGACGCCGCGCTTCTACCAGAGCGCGCGGAAGCGCCTCGAAGTCGACCTCGGCGGTTACTGCGACTTCGTCGAGAGACACTTCGGCGGCGAGAACCTCTACTTCACCGAGCTCGAGAAGAACATCAACCACGCTCGCGCGATCGCCGACCGCGAGGACCTGTCGCTGCTGCGCAGAAAGCCGCCGGATACGCTGCCCGGGTCGGACGAAGGCGGTGACATAAACCGGTGACGTGAACCGGTTTTCGTCACCGCCTTTCGTCACCGCTTCTTGTCACCGTTTTTCGTCACCCTGTCACGAGCAGTATCTTCCCCACGTGCCCCGCCTTTTCCATCATCGCATGCGCCTTGGCGGCTTCCGCTAAAGGAAACGTCGTGTTCGTCACCGCACGGATGCGGCGGTCCTCGAAATGCGGCCACACGTCGTGCTCGAGCTCGGCGGCGATTCTCGCCTTGAACTTGGGCGGACGCGTGCGCAGCGTGGAGCCGGTGTAAGTGAGGCGCTTCAGCATCACCGGCATCAGGTTGATGTCGACTTTCGAGCCTGCGCCGAATGCGAGCTGGATGATGCGCGCGTCGTGGCTCGCGGCCTTGAAGTTCTTCTCGATGTTCGCGCCGCCGACGATGTCGAGGATCACGTTCGCCCCGCCTTCGGCGCGCACCGCTTCGACGAAATCTTCCGTCGCGTAATCGATGACGCGGTCGGCGCCGAGATCGCGGCAGATCTGGCAGCGCGCTTCGGGGCTGTCGGTCGCGATCACTTTCGCGCCGAACGCCTTGCCGAGCTGTATGCACGTGGTGCCGATGCCGCCGGCGCCGCCGTGGACGAGGAAGGTCTCGCCGGCTTTCAGGCCGGCGCCGATGAAGACGTTGCTCCACACGGTGAAGAACGTCTCGGGCAACCCGGCCGCGTCGACGATGTCCACGCCTTTCGGTATCGGCAGGCACTGCTGCGCGTCGGCGACGCAATATTCCGCGTAACCGCCGCCGTTGGTGAGCGCGCAGACGAGGTCGCCTTCCTTCCAGCGGGCGACGCCGGCGCCGATCGCCACGATCTCGCCCGAGATCTCCAGGCCCGGCAGATCCGAAGCGCCGGGCGGCGCGGGGTAGAGGCCTTTGCGCTGCATGAGATCGGGACCGTTGACGCCCGCGGCGGCGACCTTCACGAGCACTTCGCCTTCCTTCGGCTGCGGCAAGGGCCGCTCGGCGGGCTTCAACACGTCGGGCGCGCCGGGCGCGCTGATCTCGACGACTTTCATGATGGCGGGAAGTGGCATGACGATTTCGCTGCTTGCAGAGGAGCTCGTGATTATAGGCGCTCGCCTCGCGCGCGTGAGAAACTTGGAGGTTTCCGTACACGCGACCACGAGACGAACATGGCCGACACTCCACGCGTCGATTCGCAACGATTGAACGATTTCGCCACTGCCGTCTATGCGTCGCAGGGCATGCCCGAGGACGACGCGCGGCTCGTCGCCGACACGCTGGTGCAGGCGGATCTGTGGGGACACCAGTCGCACGGCGTGCTGCGTCTCGGCTGGTACCTCGATCGGCTGCGCAACGGCGTGATGAAGCCGGTGACCCGACCCGAATTCGTCGTCGACGCGGGCGCGATGGCGCTGATCGACGGCCACGACGGCGTCGGCCACGCGCTCACCATGCTTGCGACCCGCGAAGCGGTGAAGCGCGCGAAAGCGCACGGCATCGGCTGCGTCGGCGTGCGTTATTCGAACCACTTCGGCACGTGCATGTACTACACGCTGACGGCGGCGCGCGAGGGCTGCGTCGGCTTTCTCACCACCAACGGCGGGCCGGCGATGGCGCCGTGGGGCGGCCGGAAGAAGATCGTCGGCACCAACCCGTGGTCGATCGCGGCGCCCGCGGGCAAGCACGCGCCGTTCGTGGTCGACATGGCGAACACCGGTGTGGCGCGCGGCAAGATCTATCTCGCACGCAACAGGCACCAGCCAATACCGCTGGGCTGGGCGATCGACAGCGACGGCGCGCCGACGACCGATCCGCAGAAAGCGATCGACGGCATCATCCTGCCGATGGCGGAGCACAAGGGTTACGCGATCGCCGCGATGGTCGATCTCATGTCGGGCGTGCTGACGGGCAGCGGTTTCCTGTCGCACGTCGCGAGTCCCTACAAGACCGCGGAGAAGAGCAACTGCGGACATTTCATGATCGCGATCGACATCGCCAAGCTCCAGCCGCTCGAGGAATACAACAAGCGCATGGAGCAGTGGGTGCAGGAGATCAAATCGGTGCCGACCGCGCAGGGTTTCGACGAAGTGTTCTACCCCGGCGAGATCGAGGCGCGGAACGACACGAAGAATCGCGCGGAAGGTTTGTCGCTGCCGGAGGATACGCTCGCCGATCTGAAGCGCATCGCGAAAGAGACGGGGCTGGAATCCAAGCTCCCGTTTTGAAAAAGGCAAAGCTTTGACACGGAGGTCACGGAGGAACACGGAGGGCACGGAGGAAAAAAGCATCGGACGCAGTGTGCGCGCCAGCGCACCGCGCGTTGGTCGGTGCGTTACCACGCACCCTACGCTTGCGTAGAACGACACGCGCTGCATAACGACCGAACAGATTCTCCTCCGTGTCCTCCGTGCACCTCCGTGCCCTTCGTGTTCCGGCTTTAATACAGGACCTGCATGAAACAGTTTCGCTACGTGATCGTCGCCGGTGTCGCCCTGCTCAGTGGCATCGCCGCGGCTCAGGATTATCCGAATCGCCCCATCCGCTACATCGTCCCGCAGGCGCCGGGCGGGTCGTCGGACACGCTCGCGCGCGCGCTCACCCAGCGCGTCGGCGACAGCCTCGGCCAGACGATCGTCATCGACAATCGTCCGGGCGCGACCGGCGTGATCGGCGCCGAAGCCGTCGCGCGCGCGAACCCGGACGGGCATACGCTGCTCCAGGCCGCGACTTCGCACGCCACCAATCCCGCGATGCACGCGAAGCTGCCGTACGACACCGTGCGCGACTTCGCGCCGATCTCGCTCTTGTCGCAGCAGCCGAACATCTGGATCGTCACGCCGTCGCTGCCGGTGAAGACCATGAAAGAGCTGATCGCCTACGTCAAAGCGCGTCCCGGGCAGCTCAACTTCGGCTCTTCGGGGACCGGCGGCTCGCAGCACCTCGCGGGCGAGCTCCTGAAATCGATGGCCGGCATCGATATGACCCATATCCCGTACAAAGGCAGCCCGCCGGCGCTCATCGATCTGCTCGCCGGACGCATCCCGATCATGAGCTCGACCATGCCGCCGGTGCTGCCGCACCTGCGCGCTGGCAAGGTCCGCGCGCTCGCGGTGACGAGCGCCCGGCGCTCCTCCGCGGTGCCCGACGTTCCCACCGTCGCCGAATCCGCGCTGCCCGGTTACGAGGCGATCGCGTGGCAGGGATTGCTCGCGCCGGCGGGCACGCCGCGCGCGGCGATCGCGCGCCTGCAGAGCGAGTTCGCGCGCGTGCTCAAGCAGCCCGAGATCGCGTCGCGCCTCACCGACCAGGGCTACGAGACCGTGGCGAGCACGCCCGAGTGGTTCGCCCAGTACATCAACACCGAGATCGCGAAATGGACGAAGGTCATCAGGGCCGCGGGCATCAAGAGCGGGGAGGGCTGACATGAAGATCACCGCGGTGCGCGCGCACGCGCTCGTCTACCCGCTCGAAGAGTCGCTGTGGACTGCGCACGAAGCGCTCAAGGATTCCAGCCTCATCCTCGTCGAAGTCGAGGCGGGCGGATCGACCGGCTACGGCATCATCCACGGCTCGCCGCTGAAGGCGATCGCCGAATGGGTGGAGAAGCTCGGTGCGCTCATCGTCGGCGACGACGCGCTCGCGCACGAGATCGTCTGGAACAAGCTCTTCACGCTGACCGTGCCGCGGCCGCGCGCGATGTTCGGCGAGGACGGCGTCACGCCGCCGCTGCCGCGCTCGGCGCGGCCGCAGGTGATGGCGGCGATCGGCGGCATCGACATCGCGCTGTGGGACTTGAAAGGCAAGGCCGCGAACATGCCGGTGTACAAGCTCCTCGGCGGTCAGAACCGGCCGGTCTACACGTACTCGACCGGCGGCTACTATCCCCGCAATGCGACGGTGACAAGCGCCGCCGATGAGATGGCGGCGTTTGTCGCGAAAGGCTATCGCGCGGTCAAGCTCAAGACCGGCGGCTTCTCGGTGGAAGACGAGATCGCGCGGGTCGCGGCGGTGCGCAAGGCGATCGGCCCCGACATCCAGCTCATGCTGGACATGAACGCGGCGTACGGGCTCAACGACTGTATCCGCTTCGCCCGCGGCGTCGAGCCGCACGACGTCTTCTGGCTGGAAGAGCCGCTGCACTGGTACCTCCAGCCGCCCGATTACGTCGCGCTGGCGCGCGAGACGCGCATCCCGCTCTCGCACGGCGAGCGCGAGATGCACCGCTTCACGGTGCGCGACTTCGTCGAGTGCGGCGCGATCAAGTACCTGCAGTTCGATTCGACGCGCGCGGCGGGCTTCACCGAGTCGGTGCGCATCGCGCAGATGTGCGAGCAGCACGGCGTGTTCGTGGTGCCGCACCATTCGCCGGAGATCCACGCCCATCTCGTGCTCGCCTTGCCGGAAGTGGGTTACTGCGTGGAATCACACGGCTCGAGCACGCGCGATCCGCTGCCGCACCACGTCTTCCGCGAGCGGGTGGACTTCCGCGACGGCTACATCCACCTCAAGGACAAGCCGGGCTTCGGCCTCGACATCGACTGGAAGGCGGTCGAGCGCTACCGCGCCTGATCGGCGAGCGGCGGTTTCTCGAGCGCTTCGAGCGCGCGCGTCAACAGCTCGCGCACCCGGCCTTTCGCGTCGCCGTCGACCTTGCTCGGATCGAGATAGAGCGTGAGGCCGGCCGTCTGCCCGCTCACCACCTTCGCCTCGTCGGCGCGCGAGCGCACGCCTTCGACGACGTACGGCACGACCTCGCGGCCGATGCCTTTGAGCGTCACCGGCGGAAGCGCCGTCGCGCTCACGACGTCCTGCACCAGCGCGTAAGTCTCGTAGCTGATGACGATGCGCTCGACGTCGGCGATGCCCTGCAGCCGCGCAGCCAAGTTCGCCTCGTCGCCGATGATCGTGTAGTCCATGCGCGTAGCAGAGCCGAAGTTGCCGACGTCGCAGTAGCCGGTGTTGATCCCCATGCGCACCCGGAAAGGACGCTCGACGCCTTCCTGCCGCCATTTCACGTTGAGCGCGGCCATGCGCTGCTGCATCTCGAGCGCCATGCGCACGCAGGCCTTTGCATCCTCCGCGACGCCCCTGCTCTCGGGATCGCCGAAGAAGATGAGCATCGCGTCGCCGACGAACTTGTCGATCGTCCCGCCGTGGGCGAGCGCGATCGCCGACATCTCGGTGAAGTACTCGTTCAGGAGCCGCGTCAGCTCCTCGGGCTGGAGCCGCTCGGTCGTCGACGTGAAGTCCTTCAGGTCGGAGAAGAAGATCGTGAGCTTCTTCCTCTCGGTGTGCACGACGACGTCCTTCTCGCCGCTGAAGATGCTCTTGTAGATCTGCGGCGAGAGATAGCGCGAGAGCTTGGTCGAGATCGCGTGCAGGAAGTCGTTGGTCCTGCCGAGCTCCTCGTTCATCGAGCGCAGCTCTCTCGCCTGGCGGCGCTGGAGCACGATGAAGCCGATGCCGACCGCGGCGGTGAACACGAAATACATGAAGAGATACTTGAACGCGTACATGTTGGCGACGAGCGGCTGGGTGATGCTCACCGACTCGAAACCGCGCACGTCGCCGACGCGCCAGTCGTGCTTGGGCGAGAGCGGGTGTGCGTTGTGACAGCTCACGCACGCGCTCTCCATGATGACCGGCGACACGACGCGCACGCTGTCGGTCAGCACCGACTTCGACATGCGGGTGACGTAGCGCCGCGGGTCCTGCCGCAGCATCGCGAGCGACATCTTCTCCAGGTCGTCGAGCTGGTGCGGCGCGCGGCTCCTGAACGGCAGGTCGGAGGCGAAGCGGTAGACGATGTTGGGGCTGCGCGCGCTCACCATCTGTCCGAGCTCCATCGACAGCGTGGCGGGATTGGGGATCGCGCCGGCGATGGTGTCGTAGTCGTGGACGACCTGGGTCATGACGCCCGGCGCCGAGATCACGCGGTCGACGACGTGGCTCGCGTAGTACTCGCGGAAGCTCTTCAGCATGTTGTGGATGTCGTTCGCCTGGCGCGAGAGCACCGCTTCGGAGATGTTGCGCAGGTCGAGCCAGACCGCCACCGGCAGCCCGGCGAGCATCACCAGCACCAGCGCGGCGACCGCCCAGCTGCGCCGGGCCGCTGCCGCGGGAACAGAACTTGCCGCTTCGGACGAGGACATGTCGCGCGCGCTCCCTCTTTGGTAATATCCGCGGCTTCGCGGCAGCCCATGTTACAGCGCTCCCGCGCCCTTCAGCGTTTCCCCGCAGTCCTTCAGGAGTGGCATCAGCATGAAACTTCAGACCTCTTTGCTCGCGGCGGCGCTCGCCGCGGCGGCGCCGCACGTGTACGCGCAGGCCCAGAAATATCCCGACCACCCGGTGCGCATCGTCGTGCCGTTCTCGCCCGGCGGCGGTAACGACATCGTCGCGCGCATCGTCGCCGAGCAGATCCATCAGACGTTCGGCCAGACCGGCATCGTCGACAACCGCGCCGGCGCGGGCAGCACCATCGGCACCGACATCGCCGCGAAAGCCCAGCCCGACGGCTACACCCTGCTCGTCACGCACAACGCGATCGCGATCAACGAGACGCTCTATCCGAAGCTTCCGTACGACGCCGAGCGCGATTTCGCGCAGATCATCCTCGTGGGCACGACGACCAACACGCTGGTCGTGCATCCCAGTGTCTCAGCGCGCTCGACCAAGGACCTGATCGCGCTCGCCAAGGCCAAACCCGGCTCGCTCAATTACGCGAGCACCGGCGCGGGCGGAACGTCGCACCTTGCGATGGAGTACTTCAAGCTCTCGACGGGCACCAGCCTGACGCACATTCCCTACAAGGGCACGGGGCCGGCGCTGACCGACCTCGCGGGCGGGCAGGTGAACGTGATGATCTCGGCGCTGCCGGGCACGATCCCGTTCATCAAGGGCAAGCGCCTGGTCGCGCTCGCCAGCACCGGCGCGAAGCGCTCGGTGTTCCTGCCCGAGCTGCCGACGCTCAACGAGTCGGGGGTGCCCGGCTACGAGTTCGACACCTGGTACGGCCTGCACACGCAGGCCAAGGTGTCGAAGGACATCGTCGCCAAGCTCAACGACGCGCTCAACAAGGCCCTGAAGGGGCCGGCGAAGGACATTCTCTTCAAGGCCGGTCTCGAAGCGAACGGCGGCACGCCCGAAGCGTTCCGCAAGTACATGATCTCCGAGATCCAGAAGATGGGGAAGATCATCAAGGCGTCGGGCGCGAAGCCTGAGGTGTAAGAACAAAAGATGGATTCCCGATAGCTCCCGCTGCCGCGGTTCGGGAATGACGACCTAGCCAGGACGGCGTCCCCGCGAGGCCGTCATTCCCGCGAAGGCGGGAATCCATTTTGACTTGCCCCCGTGTTATGGTCTCACCGGCATAACACCGGAGCCCTCGAATGAAGCTGCCCCAGCACGGGCGCTACGACTACTCGCCCATCATCGAACGCAGGGACTACAGCTGGCCCCAGGGCAAGCGCCTCGCGTTCTGCATCACCACCAACATCGAGTGCTTCGCCTTCGGCAAGGGCCGCGGGCACGACAACGCGAAGCACGGCGAGCCGCAGACCCAGCGCAACTATTCGTGGCGCGACTACGGCAATCGCGTCGGCATCTGGCGATTGTTCGACCTCGCCGACGAGCTTCGCATGCCGCTCGCGCACAACACCAACAGCCTGCTCTACGATTACGCGCCGCAGATCTTCGAGCGATTGCGCAAGCGCGGCGACGAGATCGTCGGCCACGGGCGCACCAACTCGGAGAACCTCCACGACTTCCGCTGGGAAGACGACGAGCGCCGCGCGATCGTCGATGCCACCGCGACCTTTACGCGCAACGAAGGCAAGCCGCCCAAGGGCTGGATGGGGGCGGGCGCGTACGAGAACTCGACCACGCCCGACCTGCTGAAAGAAGCGGGCTACGAATACGTCATGGACTGGCCGCACGACGACCAGCCGATCTGGATGCGCACGCGCGCGGGTCCGATCCTGTCGGTGCCTTACCCCGTGGAGCTCAACGACTCACCGCAGGTCGTGCACCGCCAGCATACCGGCCGCGAGTTCTGCGACATGCTCGTCGACCAGTTCGAGGAGATGGTCGAGCAGAGCGCGGCCCATCCGCTCGTGTGCAACGTTTCCATTCACCCGTACGTCTTCGGCTATCCGTTCCGCCTGCGGCCGTTGCGCAAGGCGCTCCAGCACTGCTTCTCGAGCAGGTTCGCCGATCGGGTGTGGAAGTGCACGCCGGGGGACGTGTCGGATCATTGCAGGAGCCTCGAGCCGGGTATCGTTCCGGGCTCGTAGCCTGCGAAAGGAGGCGTCATGACGCTGAAGGCCGGCAGTCTGTGCGGCGCGATGCAATCGATCGCGCCGAAGAAGATCGCGGTGCTCATCATCGATCAGCCCGAGCCGCCCAAACCGGTACCCGACGAGCAGGTGCCGGACCTGGTGCGTTACCAGCAGCAGCTGCTCGCGTTCGCGAACAGCATCGGCTGCCGCTTCTGGCGCATCGAGCTCAGCCAGCACGGCATCGTCGGCAAGTCGCCGACCGCGACGCGGCTGAAAGGCCTGATCCCGCCTTCGACGCCGGTGATCACCAAGCAGCGTTTCAACGCCTTCGAGGGCACGACGCTCAAGGCGGATCTCGCCACGGCCGGCGTGACCCACGTCGTGGTCCTCGGCCATATGATGAACTGCTGCGTGAAGTACACCGCGATCGGGGGCGCGTATCGCAAGACTGATCCGTTCGTGCACGGCGCGACCGGAAACGGTTTCAAGGTGATGACCCAGCGCAAGGTGTTGAGCGGCGTCGGCGATGCGGACTGGGTGAACGAGCAGGACGTTTCGTTCTATACGAGCCTGGGATGAAGAACGGCCGGCGACGAGGTCGCCGGCCGTGGGCGGTCAGGCAGTCTCGTCCGTTACTTCGAGGCGAAGCAATAGATGAGACCGTCGCCGCCGGTCGATTTGAGGTTGTCCTGGCTGCAGCCTTTCGTCGGATGCGACGAGTTCCACGACTTCGAGGCATCGTCGTCGCGCAGCCCCATGCGGTCGATATGGCCGACCATCGCCGAGCCCGATCCGGCGCTCGTCCAGTTGTTGCACGTCGCGTCGCCCGGCAGCGCACGGCCGTCGGGTGAAGAGCCCGTCAATACGTCGTGCCTGTTGACCGGGTCGCCGCGTCCGGAGATCACCTCGCCTTTTTCGCTGACCGAGTTCTGCTTCGAGAGCTTGTTGTTCGCGCTGTGCAGGTCCGCGACGCTCGTCGCGACGACCACGCCTTTCGCGTTCCGCCACGGACCGCTGCCGATGCGGTCGCGCGCATTGACCGCGCCCGAGCCGCTGCCGCTGAGATAAGCGCGCCAAGTGCGCCCCGGGCCGGCAGCGTCGACGGAGGCTGCGCGCTGCTCGCACAACGCGTCGGCGCCGGAGAGGCCGCCGAGATTGGCGCCCTGGCCGGAGCCGGTGCTCGTCACGAAGAAGGTCATCGGATTCTTGGGCTCGAACAGCGCGCAGCTTCCGACGGTGACTGCGGCGACAGCCAATGCAATCTTCATCTTCTTGCTTTGCATCGTCGTTCCCTCCTTGTGTGGGCGGACCGTCAGGTTACTGCAAGCATCGCGGGCTTCCTAGCCGAGCGCACGAGGCGTCCGCACACCTGAAGACAGCACGTTATTCCGTGTAATCTGCGACACACACAACGACGAAGGAGGAGATGTAAATGGCATCACGGTACGGCATGGCCGCGCTGGCCGCATGCGCGCTTTCGTCGGGCGCAGTCGCCCAGCAGTATCCGACGCACCCGTTGCGCATCATCGTGCCTTTCGCGGCCGCGGGCGGATCGGACGTGATCGCACGGCTCGTCGGTCAGAAGCTCGCAGACAGCCTGGGGCAGCCGGTGATCGTCGACAATCGCCCGGGCGCGGGGGCGAACATCGGCATCGGCATCGCGGCGAAATCTCCCCCCGACGGCTACACGCTGCTCGTCGCGAGCTCGGCGTTCACGGTGAACCCCACGCTCTATTCGAAGATCCCGTACGACCCGTACAAGGATTTCTATCCGCTCACGTGCCTCGGCAGCTCGCCCAACATGCTCGCGGTCACGCCGTCGCTGCTGGTGAAGAGCGTGAAGGAATTGATCGAGCTCGTGCGCTCGCAGCCGGGCAAGCACAACTATTCTTCGCCCGGTGCGGGAACGACGCCGCACCTCTCCGGCGAGATGTTCCGCATGGCGTTCAAGCTCGACCTGAAGCACGTGCCGTACGGCGGCGCGGGCCCGCAGGTGCAGTCGCTGCTCGGCGGGCAGGTGCCGATCGGCTTCGCGTCGGTGCCGAGCTTCGCGCAGCAGGTGAAAGCGGGGCAGTTGAGAGGCCTTGCGGTCACGGCCGAGAAGCGCATGTCGGCGCTGCCGGACGTCCCCGCGATGGGCGAGCTCGGCTACCCGGCGATGACCGGCGATACGTTCCAGGGACTCTTCGCGCGCGCCGGAACGCCGCGCGCGATCACCGCGAAGCTGCACGAGCACGTCATGAAAGCGCTCGCGGCGCCCGACGTGCGCGAGCGCATGATCGCCCTCGGCTTCGACATCGTCGGCAACACGCCGGAGCAGTTCGCGGCGCAGGTGAAGACCGACATCGGCCGATGGGGCAAGGTGATACGGGAGGCGGGCATCAAAGCCGATTGAAAGCAACAAGGCTCTTTAACCGCCAAGGACGCAAAGGACGCCAAGGAAGACAAGAACGCCAAGGAAGACAAGAACGACAAGAACAAACGCGTGCGGAACTGTGATCGTCATTCCCGCGAAAGCGGGAATCCATTTTTTTGACCGCTTTTACCTTTGCGTCCTTTGCGTCCTTGGCGGTCGATAACGCTTTATCGCGTTAGCGGGCCGGTGCTATCAGATCCGGCGCGTCGTTCTTGGGGCTGTTCACTCTGGATGAGACCGGGAAGTAGGTGAGCATCTCGTCGGGGCAGGGAACCAGCAGCTCCTGAGGGTCGGGCGCTTCGAGCCACGTGCGATAGTCCTCGTGTCTGAGGATCACCGGCATGCGGTCGTGCAGCGGGCGCATGAGATCGTTCGGCGCGCACGTGAGCACGGTGAAGGTCGTCAGGCGCTCGCCGTCGGGCTTCTTCCAGTCGTCCCACAGGCCCGCGAACGCGAGCAGCGTTCCGTCCGCGCTCGTGATGTAGTAGGGCTGCTTACCCGCGGGATGCTTGTGCCATTCGTAGAATCCGCACGCCGGCACGAGGCAGCGGCGCCGCGTTCGATACGCGCCCTTGAACGCGGGAGTCGTCGCGATCGTCTCGGCGCGCGCGTTGATGCACTTGTAGCCGATCTTCTCGTCCTTCGCCCAGAAGGGCACGAGTCCCCAGCGCGCGGTGACGTGCTCGATCTCGCCGTGCGTAAGACGCGTGATCGGCAGCACCTGGCCGGGCGCCACGTTCCAGCTTCCGGGGAAATTCGCGATGGTCTCGAAGTATTCGGCCTCCGCCCGCGACCGGGAGCGGGGACCGTAGAGCGCGTAACGGCCACACATGCGCCGATTGTACAAAAAAGACCCGGCGCAATGCCGGGTCAAGTGGGAGCCTTACACGAGGAGAGAAGCGATTGGTAAGGCTCCGCCCGCGTTGATTGCGCGCCGGGCGCGGAATTTATTTCGACATGCCGCCGCCGGAACTGCTGCTCGACGTGCCGCCCGCGCCGCTCGTGCTGCTGCTCGATCCCGCGCCGGGCGTGGTCGTATCGGGAGAGCCGGGCGTGCCAGGGGTGCCCGGCGCCCCGCCCATGCCGCTGGTGCTGCCGCTCGTGGTGCCGCCGGTCGTGCCGGTGCCGGGCGTCGTGGTCGAGCTCGACGAGCTCGAGCTCGGCGGCGTCGTCGTGGTCGTGCTCGGAGGCGGCGTCACCGTCGTGGTTTCTTCTTTCTTGCCACACGCTGCCGCCGACAGCGCCATCGCCACGGCCGTCGCTATCAAAAGTCGCTTGGTCATACGCGTTCCTCTCTGTTCGGTTGAAGGTGTCTTTGTTGGAAAAACTGACACGCCGCGTTCGACGCAACGCGCGTGCCGCGTACGCTACGCCCGGAGCAGGCGCGGAGGCGCCGCGACTGCAAGCGGCAGACCGCGGACGCGCGCTTACAATGCTGCGATTCGCACACGACGGGGGACCGCCATGGAAAAACTGCTGCCGATCGCAGAGAAGATCGCCGCCCTGCTGAAACAGCGCAACGAAACGATCGCCGTCGCCGAATCGTCGGCCGGCGGATTGATATCCGCGGCGCTGCTCGCGCTGCCCGGCGCCTCCGCCTATTTCATCGGCGGCGGCGTGACCTACACGCGCAAGTCGCTCGTCGCGATGCTGCAGGCGAACGAAGACGAGCTGCGCTCGGTCACGCCGGGCACCGAAGCGTCCGCGCTCATGCGCGCACGCCTCGCGCGCGAGCGCCTCGGCACGACGTGGGGACTGAGCGAAGCCGGCGCCGCCGGCCCGACGGGCAGCCGCTACGGCTATCCGGCGGGACACACCGCGATCGCGGTCGCCGGGCCCGCCGACGCCGCGAAGATCCTCGAGACCGACTCGGCCGATCGCTTCCACAACATGTATGCGTTCTCGGCCGCGGCGCTGGAGCTTCTCGCAGACACGCTCGCGAGCGCGCGCCGATGACGCGCGCGAAGAAACCCGCGTCGGCAAAACCCGAACGTTTCGATCGCAGCTATTACGAGAAGTGGTACAGCGATGACGACGAAGACCGCGTCGACATCGCCGAGCAGGCGGCGCGATTCGTGCTGTCGTATGTCGATCACATGGATTCGAGCATCGGCACCGTGCTCGATCTCGGGTGCGGCGTCGGTCTGTGGAAAGCCGCGCTCGCGAAGCAGTCGAAGCGCGTCCGCTATACCGGCGTCGAATACAGCAGCTATCTTTGCGAGCGCTACGGCTGGGAGCGCGGCAGCGCGGTGGATTACTCGCCGGGGCGCACCTTCGATCTCGTGGTGTGCCAGGGCGTGCTCCAGTACCTCGACGACGCGCAGTGCGAGCGTGCGATCGCGAACCTCGCGAAGCTCTCGCGCCGCTTCCTGTATCTCGAAGTGCTCACGAGCGGCGACGCGCGTCGCGTGTGCGATCCCGAAGGCACCGATTTCGAAGTGCACGTGCGCGACGCGCGCTGGTATGCCGCGCGCCTGAAAGCCCACTTCGTGAACCTCGGCGGCGGGCTCTACGCCAAACCCTCGATGCGCGAGCATTACTTCGAGCTGTGGTGCACCACTGCCTGACCGGCCGCGCGCCGCGCGGCGTTGTGTGCGCTCCCCCAAAGCCGTATCATCGACGGATAACTACGAAAAAGCGGCAGGGGACAGAAGGAGCGCGATATGGAGTTGTTGCTCGACCTCGTCATGGTCGTTTGCATCGAGTATGTGTTGATCTCCCAGACTTTCAGTCCGCTCGGCTGACGCCGCGCACAAATTCCTCGTCGAAATTCCAGTATGTGAGCGCGGGCACGCGGCTCGCTCGGAGCCGGTCGCGATGCACGGCGCCGCCCCGGCGCCGTCCGCTTCTGCGAAAGATTCGAAAAATGAACCAACTCTGAGTGCGCGCGCTCTTCGCGCTGATCGTGTTGGGCTTCGTTTCGCCGTGCACTTATGCCGATCCGCCGGAGTGGGCCGGAAAGGGCAAAGGCAAGGGCGGTGACGAATGGCACGAGAAAGGCAAAGGCAAAGGCCACGGTAAGGGCCACGGCCCGGACCGCTACTTCTCCGACCGGCAGCGCGTCGTCGTACACGAGTATTACGGCGAGTCGTTCCGCTCGGGACATTGCCCGCCGGGTCTCGCCAAGAAGAACAACGGCTGCATGCCGCCCGGACAGGCGAAGAAGTGGCGCGTCGGCCGGCCGCTGCCGCCCGACGTGGTGTATTACCCGGTGCCCCAGGACCTCGTCGTCCGCCTCGGCCCGCCGCCGTCGGGTCACGAGTACGTGCGTGTGGCAGGCGACATCCTGCTCATCACCGTGGGCACCACGATGGTGGTCGACGCGTTGCGGGACTTGGGCAGGCGCTAGCGACAAGTCATCGCGAGGAGCCGCAAGGCGACGACGCGATCTCGTGGCGCACGGTTATCGAGCGTCTCGGGATTGCTTCGTCGCTACGCTCCTCGCAATGACCGTCGGTCATTGCAGGTTCCCCCAACGCTCGACGGCGGGCTCGACACCCGCCCACTGCCACGCATCGCCGTTCCTGCACGCGCTCGTGCTGAACCACTCCACGCGCGGCGTTTCGCCGCCGCGCTCGACGGAGAACAGGATCTCCTTACAGGCCGCGAGCGGCGTGTCGATGAGGCGCACCACGCGCACTTCGCCGCGGTCGACGCCCGATCCGATCGCGTGGGCGTGCTCGTAGCGCGCGCTTTGACCCGGCGCGACATCGGCCGCGGCGGCGGCGACCGCGTTCTGGATCCCATGCTGATTGCGGCGCGAGACGTACTTCAGGCCTGCATCGGTCGCCGCCTTCACGCCGATGCCGACGCTGATGCCGACGATCGGGTTGGCCGTGGCGGCGCTGGTGCCGAGCGCGGCGACGGCGCCGGCAAAGCCTCCGATCGCGCTGCAGCCCGCGAGCGCAAGGCTGCACGCGGCAAGCGCCGCCGCGCGCAGCGGCGTCGACGCCGTCACTGCAAACCGTCCCAGCGCGCCGTCGCCGGCTCCGCCGACGCCCACTTCCATTGCTCGCCGTCGCGGCAGACGATCGCGACGTAGAACGCGGCTTTGGGCACGTCCTTCTCGACGGTGTCGACCGAGAACACCGTCTCCTTGCACTGCAGGTCGGTCACGCTGATCACGCGGCTCACGGTGACGCGGCCTTGCTGCTTGCGCTCCAGCGCGCCCGCGGGATCGATCGACCAGTGGCCGACCACGCCGACCTCGAGCGGGCCCGCCGCGCGGGCGATCTCGTTCTGCACCGAGTCGTGCACGCGCCGTTGCGCGTACTGCAGCCCGGCGCGCGTCGCCGCCTGCACGCCCAGGCCGATGCCGGTCGCCGCCGCGCCGTTGCTCGTGATGGCGCTCGCCACCGCGGCGCCGCCGACGCCGGCGATCTCGGAAGACGCGGTGTTCGCGACCGACGCGCAGCCGCTTGCGACGCTTGCCGCCACCGCCAGCGCCGCGGCGATTTTCGCCTTGCTCATGTCGTTTCTCTCAGAGACGTGTTGCGCGCGACTCTCGCGAGTTCGGCGATAATGGCCACGATCGAAAGCGGTGAGGCTGTCACTTGGAAGAATTCTGTCTGGGGCTCGAGGCGCTCGGCCGGTGCGTAGCAGGGGGCGTGCCGTTGCTCTCGCTCGGAGAAGCCCTGGTTGCCGGCGCGCTGCTGCTCGCGTTCTATCGATACGGCGGGCGATTGACCGAGATGCGCTGGCGCACCCGCGGGCTCACTCAGCGCGCGATGATCGCCGCCGTCGCCGCGAGCCTCGTCTTCGTGCTGGTCGCCGCGGTGCTGCGCACGTTCGGCCCGCCGTGGGTGCGAATGCCGGTCGTGGGCTACCCCATCGTATGGGAGATCGCGGCGGCGCTCGTGCTCGCGGCGTGCGCGCTGCTCATGGCGGCGCTCGCGCTGCGCAAGAGCCGGCTCACGCAGCGCAATGCCGCGGAATACCTGGCCGGCAACGAGAGCATCATCGCTTCCGGCGAAGCCGAAGCCTTGCGCCGGCTCGGCGCCGAGATCGAAGCGACGGTCGCACAGGTCGGCGCGCATTGCCGCGACTACCGTGACCGGTCGGTGCGCGAAGGACCGATCGAGCCCGATGCGTATACGCGTGCGTGTTTCGCGCTGCTCGACGCCTGGTCGGAGCCGCGGTTCTGCAACGCCGTCGTGTGCGGGTGTCCGGCGACCGCGGCCGAGATCGTCAAGGCGCTCACCGAGCACGCGGCGCACGGCGACGGCGCGGCGCTCGGCTCGGAGCTCGTCAACCAGGCGTTCACCGACGAGCGCTCGCTGCTGTATGCCGAGGCGCGCATCTCCGGACTGAGGCGCCAGCGCGTCTTCCTCAAGTCGATCTTCGGCGAGTGGGACCTCGTCGACAGCGCGGCGCGCCCGCTCGCGAGCTGGCGCGTGTTCGCCGATGCGAACCTGAACGAGCGCAAGGTGCAGCGCTGGAGCGAGGCGGTGGAGACCGCGTTCGGCACGTTCGTCGAGAACGGCAAGCACGGCGAAGCGGTGTTCCGTTTCCGGCAGGGGCTGGAGACGCTGAACCAGGTCTGCGCCGCCATACTCGCCGATCGCGAGCGCCGTGCCGCGCCGTGGCTGTCGGTGCACGACCAGCTCTTCGAGATCGCGTGCGCCTTCCGCACCATCGTCAAGCGCATCCGCACGAGCAACCTGCCGGTGCCGGTGGAGACCAACGTCGCGAGCTACGATCCGCTGACCGACGAGACGCTGCACGGCGCGATCGCCGAAGAGCTCTTCCATTTCTTCGGCGCGCTCACCGAAAGCCGCGACCACGAGTTCCTCGACTGGATCACGATGGGGCCGTGGAAGGAGCTGTTCGAGGAAGGCGAGCTCACGAGCAACCTGCGCGCACTCCAGGTGCGCGTGGCGTATCACCTCACGGTGAAGATCGACGACAACCTCGCGCCCGAGCGGCGCTTCCTGCCGCCGATCACGCGCCTTCTGCTCGTGCGCTATCCGCTCGCGGCGATCGAAGAGAACCCGAAGGCGGTGGTGGCGAAAGACCTCGAGACTTACCTCGTCACGACGCTGAAAGAGCATTTCCCGACGTTGTGGGAATCCCACCGCGACTACGCCGAGCGCCTGCTGCCGGACAACGTCGACTACGACGAAGACGAAGGCGTGCTGCGCATCCGCCATCCGCGCCGCGACACGCAGGAGCTTCGGATAGCGCGTCCGCATGTTGAGCAGAAGGCGCCGCGCAAGGAACGGGCGTAGGGTAAACTCGCGCGCTTCTGCCGTTCCCCACCCGTCCACGATATAGAAGGAGCCCGCGCATGAGCGCAGAAACCAGCACGTCCAACGTCAGCCGACTCGCCACCGCCGCGCAGTCGCTCCGCAACAAAGTGAGCGCCGCGGAATGGGAAGCGCGCTGCGACCTCGCCGCGGCCTATCGGCTCGCCGCGACGATGGGCTGGTCGGACATGCTCGGCACCCACATCTCGTGCCGGGTGCCCGGCACCGAGGACCAGTTCCTGATCAACCCCTACGGCGAGCTCTTCGAAGAGATCACCGCGTCGTCGCTCATCAAGTGCGATACGGAAGGCAACAAGCTGTCCGAGTCGCCGTACGAGATCAACCAGGCGGGCTTCACCATCCACAGCGCGATCCACATGGGCCGCCCGGACGCGCACGCGGTCATGCACCTGCACACCGGTTACGGCGTCGCGGTGTCGGCGCAGGAAGAAGGCCTGCTGCCGATCACGCAGAAAGCGCTGACCATGCCGTTCTCGCAGCTTCGCTATCACGACTACGAAGGCGTGGCGCACGACCTCGCCGAGCGCGAGCGCCTGCTGAAAGACATGGGCGACGGCACGATGCTCATCCTGCGCAACCACGGCACGCTCACCGTGGGATCGTCGTGCGGCGAGATGTGGGCGCGCATGTATCGCCTCGAGACCGCGTGCAAGTTCCAGATCCTCGCGATGTCGGGCTTTGCTACGCTGCGGCGACTGCCGCAGGAAGTGATCGACCACACGACGCGGCAGGGGATCGAGCTCTCCGCCGCGGGTGGGCGGCATGCGGGCGGGAAGCTGTTGTGGGACGCACTGCTGCGCAAGCTCAATCGGGAACAACCGGATTACGCGAATTGATCGTCATTCCGGACCCGCGGCGGCCGACGCGACAGTCTGTCGCGTCGTCCCGGACCGTCCGCGCGAGCAGACGCGATCCGGGAGCCATTTTGAAGTAACTGTCCAAAATGGATCTCCGCTTCCGCGGGGATGACGAAACAGAGCGTTCGCGTTACCGCACCCTCACGTGCTTGACGACACGCCGGCGCCGTCCCCACGGCCCGGCGCGCACGACGTAGAGATCGCCGCGTGAGTCGCCCGCAATGCCGTGGCACGACTTGAACGACGGATCGCCCCATTGCGCGAGGCGCTCGCCTTCGAGCGTGAGCACGCTCACCTGCCCGCTGTTGTGCTCGACGATGTAGACGATGTCGTCGTCGTCCACATAGAACACCGCCGGCCCGACGAGCTTCGTCGGCCATACGTGCAGAAGACGCCCGTCCTGGTCGAACACCTGCACGCGATCGTTCTCGCGATCGGCGATCAGGAGACGACCCTTGCGGTCGATCCAGACCGCGTGCGGCAGATTGAACTGTCCGGGCTCCGTCCCCGGCTCGCCCCACGAGAAGAGATGGGTGCCGTCGGCCGCAAACTTGTGCACGCGGGCGTTGCCGTAGCCGTCGGTGACGAACATCTCGCCGGAGGGCGCCACGTCGATGTCGGTGGGCAGGTTGAACGGCGGTCCGCCGCGGGTGACGGCCTTGTAAGCGTCCGACCTGAAATCGTCCGGCGCGACCCCCGTATCCGAGCGAGCGCCCTTGGCCCCGATCGTGCGCAGCAACTCCCCCGACGTCGTGAACAGCATCATCTGCGCGTGGTCGCGATCGACCAGCCACAGCTTGCCGTCCTTGGTCGCGCGGATCGTGTGCGGAAACGCGAAAAGTCCCTGACCCCACGACGAGAGGTAGTTGCCCTCGCGATCGAAGACGATGATCGGGTGCTCCTTGCCGCGATTGAAGCAGTAGACCCGGTCCTGCGCGTCCACGGTCACCGACGCGGCCATCATCTCGCAGCCCTCGGGCGGGCGCGCCCAGTCTTCGTGCACCTCGTACGTGTGACGGCCGCTGCCGACTACAGTGTTCAGCGCTGACATGGGACTCCCCCGACGCAAGTCAAAATGGATCCCCGCCCCCGCGGGGACGACGTAAAAAGATTTTTTACGTCAGCGTGATGCCTTTCAGGAACTCCGCGCGCTGCTTCGCGCCCGCCATCAGGAAGCTGATGTCGCCGCCCGAGAGTATGAGGCGCATCCCGTAGCCGATGTACTTCTCCATCAGCTTCGGATCGTAGACCCCGCCCATGCCGGGATGGATGCCGTTCTTTTTGCACGCCGCGACGACCTTGCGATACGCGTCTTCGACGCGTGCGTCGTCGAACTTGCCCGGTATGCCCATCTCCGCGCAGAGATCGTTGGTCCCGATCAGCACCGAATCGATTCCGGGGACGGCGGCGATCTGCTCGACGCGCTCGATCGCTTCCGGCGACTCGACCATCACGATCACGAGAGTCTCCTCGTTGGCGGCCTTGGTCGCTTCGCCGACGGGCACGGCCTGGTAGGCGAACTGCGGCAGCGTGCCCATCGCCGAGCGGTGTCCTTTCGGCGGGTACTTGCAGTAGGCGACCGCGCGCTCGGCTTCCTCGACGGTGTCGACGTGCGGCACGACGATACCCTGTGCCCCCGAATCGAGCAGCCGCGTCGCGTGGAAGTGCTCCTTGCCCGGCACGCGCACGATCGGCGTGATGCCGACCGCGAGCGAGGCCATCGCGATCTGCGCGGCGTTGTCGACGTCCATCGAGTTGTGCTCCATGTCGATGAACAGCCAGTCGTAGCCGCAGGTCTTGCCGATGGTCGCGATGTCGACCGAGCGCGCGAGGCGCAGGCCCATGCCGATGGCGATGCCGCCTTCGGCCAGGGTGCGTTTGGTGTGGTTGGGGTAGATGGGCATGTTTCGTTCGTGAAGGGTGCAGGGGGTGAAAGGGTGAAACGTGAAACGTGAAGGGTGAAAGGTGAAACGTGCGTGATGGGTCGTATACTACATCCTTCGTCGTCCCACGCCGGTCAGCTCCGCATGAAGAAGCCGTTCCCCGTCGCCATACGCGTCGTCCCGGTGAAAAAGCCGAAATACTCGTGCCTGAAGTGTCCCGGTTACTGCTGCAGCTATCCCGAGATCGAGATCACGCGGCGCGACATCGCGCGCCTCGCGAAGCACTTCGGCATCAGCTACGAGCAGGCCGAGGCCCGCTACACCAAGGCCATCCCGGAGCGCGGCGTGCGCATGCTGCGCCATCGCAAAGACCATATCTTCGCGTCGATGTGCATGCTGTTCGACCAGGAGAAGCGGCGCTGCACGGTGTACGAAGCGCGCCCCGGCGTGTGCCGCGCGTATCCCGAGGACACCGATCGCTGCGGCTACTACGACTTCCTGAGCTTCGAGCGCGAGCAGCAGGGCGATCCCGACTTCATCGCGCTGACCTGAGCGCTACATCAGGACGACGACGATGACGAAGCCGAGGAACGCCGCGGCGAGCGCGAGCGTGGAGAGCCGCGCCGGCGTCCCGGCATACCGTTCGGCGGCGCGATTGAGGCCCGCGAGCCGTTCGCTGTCGCGTGCCTGATTGACGGCGCTCAGCTCGGACCTTTGCATCGGCAGGCCGATGTGGCCGCTTGCATGCTGGGCGTGGGCGAGGACCAGCGGATGCAGGTCGGAGCGCATAGCCGGCGACGTCGTGCCCGCAAGCTCGTGCGGCGCGCGAGGCACGGCAGGATTGGAAGATCCGTTCAACGCTTCGAGCTCGTCGGCCAGCGCTTGCGCGGCTGCGGCCTGCGTGTGCTCCGGATGCGGCTTGTGCGGGTCGAGGTGGCTGTAGTCGGGCGCGTTGGCCAGTGCATTCGCGAGCTTGCGCGCGGCGTCGGCGGTGACCACGGGCAGCATCAGGTTCACGACGACGCTGCTGGCCGCGCGCGCATCGGGGGCCGCTTCGCTCCCGAGCCCGCCATCGGTGCGCCCGAGCAGCGTATCGAGGGCGAGCAGGGGCGCGACCTTCTGCACGACGATGTCGGCGTCCGAGCGTCCGGCCTGCGTATCGGTCCCCGTGGCGGCACGCGTGTCCACCGCGGGGGCCAAGCTCCTGATCCTGGCTGCGTCCATAATGAAGTGTTTGCGGCACACCATGCCGTCACTACGCAATAACGGCCGGTTTGCAAAAGGCTTGAGGCTGGGGTCAGGCCCCGGCTTTATCGGGGTCTGACCCCGGTTTTATCGGAGGAGTTTGAATGGATACGCCCCACGTCGGCGCCGAGCCGCGCGTCACGATCGAGACCGGCGAGGATTACGCCGACATCCGCGAGGCGGTGCGCCGCGTCTGCGCCGATTTTCCGCAGGAGTACTGGCGCGAAAAGGACGAAGCCGAAGCGTACCCGACCGAGTTCATCGACGCGCTGACCAGGGCGGGCTTCCTCGGCGCGCTCATTCCGGAGGAATACGGCGGCACCGGCCTGCCGCTGCGGGCGGCCGCGGTGATCCTGGAGGAAGTCTGCGCGGCCGGCTGTCACGCCGCCGCGGGCCACGCCCAGATGTACACCATGGGCACCGTGCTCAGGCACGGCAGTGAAGAGCAGAAGCGCAAGTACCTGCCTCAGATCGCCGCCGGCAAGCTGCGCCTCCAGGCTTTCGGCGTGACCGAGCCGACCACGGGCTCGGACACCACTCAGCTCAAGACGCGCGCCATCAGGACCGCGAACGGCTACACGCTCAAAGGCCAGAAGATCTTCACGTCGCGCGCACAGCACTCCGACCTCATGCTCGTGCTCGCGCGCACCACGCCCGCCGACGAAGTGAAGAATCGCTCCCACGGCATCTCGACCTTCCTCGTCGACATCCGCGCCTCGCTCGGCAAAGGCCTCGAGATCCGGCCGCTCAAGGTGATGGTCAACCATCACACGACCGAAGTCTTCTTCGACGATCTCGAGATTCCCGCCGATGCGCTCATCGGCGAGGAAGGCAGGGGCTTCCGCTACATCCTCGACGGCATGAACGCCGAGCGCGTGCTCACTGCGGCCGAAGCCATAGGCAACACGAAGTGGTTCACGCGCACCGCGACCGCGTACGCGAAGGAGCGCGAAGTGTTCGGCCGCCCGATCGGGCAGAACCAGTCGATCCAGTTCCCGATCGCGCAGGCGCACATCCAGATGGAAGCGGCGGACCTCATGGTGAGGCGCGCCGCGGCGATGTTCCAGGCCGGCGTGCCGTGCGGCGCCGAAGCGAACATGGCGCGCTACCTCGCCGCCGAAGCGCTGTGGAACGCCGCCGAGGCGTGCATGCAGACCCACGGCGGCATGGGCTATGCGCGCGAGTTCAACGTCGAGCGCAAGTGGCGCGAGGCCCGGCTGTCGCGCATCGCTCCCGTTTCCACGAACCTCATCCTGGCGTTCGTGGGGCAGCATGTGTTGGGGATGCCGAGGTCGTATTGAGAAGTGATGAGATAGAGGTGAATATCTCATCACCTTCACCTCATCACCTTTTCCGATAGGAAACACCAGTGCCCAGCAGCAAACCCCTGACCGGCTACCACGTCGTCGAAGTCGGCAACTCGGTCGCCGGCCCGTACGCGGGGTTGATCCTCGCCGAGCTCGGCGCGGAGGTGATGAAGATCGAGTCGCCGAACGGCGGCGATTTCGCGCGCGGCTGGGGGCCGCCGTTCTGGGACGGATCGGCGCCGCACTTCACCGCGCTCAATCGCAACAAGCGCGCGATCACGTGCGATCTCGGCGACGGCAAGCAGCGCGATGCGCTCGAGCGCCTCATCGTCACACGCGCGGACGCGGTGATCTTCAACCTTCGCCCCGGCCTCGCCGGCGAGCGCGGGCTCGGAGCGGACAAGCTGCTCGCGCAGAAGCCGTCGCTCGTTTACTGCGACATCGGCGCGTTCGGACGCGGCGGACCGCTCTCGCACAAAGCGGGCTACGACCCGCTGATGCAGGCCTACGCCGGCATCATGAGCATCATGGGCGAAGACGAGACGCGTCCGCCGGTGCGCGTCCCGGTGTCGATGATCGACATGGGCACCGGGCTGTGGAGCGCGATCGGCATCCTGTCGGCGCTGCTGGAGCGCGAGAAGACGGGCAAAGGCGGCCTCGTCGAGACGTCGTTGCTCGAGACTGCGGTCGGCTGGGCGACGATACAGCTCGCGAGCGTCACCATCGCGCCGCGGATCATGAAGCCGCAGGGCTCCGGCGCCTCGGGGATCGTGCCCTATCAGGCGTTCAGGGCGAAAGACGCATGGATCGTCATCGGCGGCGGCAACGACGGGCTGTACGCGAAGATGGTCGATGCGCTCGGCCGTCCCGACCTGGCGAGCGACGAGCGTTTCAAGACCAACGCGGGACGCGTCCAGAACAAGGCCGTGCTGATCCCGATGCTCCAGGAAGAAGTCGGCAAGCACACGGTTGCCGAAGTGCGCGCGCTGATGGACGGCGCCGGCGTGCCCAACGCGCCGGTGCAGCGGCTCGACGAGGTGCTGAAAGACGAGCAGGTCACCGCGCTCGGCATCCTTCAGCGAGGCCCCGAAGGCGCGCTGCCGACGCTGGGGCTTCCGGTGCGCTTCGACGGCGAGCGGCCGGCCTACGAGAGAGCCGCGCCGAAGCTGGGCGCCGACGGCTCGGTGCTCGACCCGAAGCCGTGAAGGGACGGCGACGCTTTCGCCTAGGCGATCGTGTCGTGGAAGTGATAGATCCGGTACACCTCGTCCAGGCCCTTCTTGATGTGGACCTTGACGCCTTTCGCCTTGGCGCGCTGATTGAACGTCAGCAGCGAGTCGTCCGATTTGATCGTTGCCACCGTATTGGCGCCGAACTCGAGCGGCACGCCTTCGCCGGCTTTCCATTGCCCGGGCGGCCAGCCGGCGGTATTTTCGTTCTGAATGGCGTTGACGACGACGTCCTTGAACGCCTGAACGTCGATCTCGTCCATGAGCACGACCGTATTGGTCCCGGTGCAGGCGCCGCCGGAGCCGCCGAACGGGTTGGCCTTGCCTTTTGAGGTTCGGTGCAGGTCGTAGTCGTTCGAGACATACCCCGTACACGCCTGCAGCACCCCGTTGGCGACGATGCCGCCGGCGCCCGCGGCCCAATCCGCGCATGCACAGGCGCCGGATCCGTCGTCCACGCCGCAAGCGCCGCCGCCGGCCCACGGCTTCTTGTGAAGGTGGCCGCAGTTCCCGCAGATCTTGGCGTGCTGGGTGATCTTCTGGTGACACACCGAGCACTGGCCCTGTGAAACCCGCGCCAGCACCAGCTTCTTCAATTTGAGAAAGCGCAGCGTTGCCGCATCGAGGGTGGTGGGCAGGGTTTCGACGTTGTTGCCCGTGAGATTTCCGTACAGGTTCACGCGCCCGACGAGGTGGGTCGCCTTGGCGTTCATGTCCGACGGCGGGTCCGGGTCGCAGAACAGGTGTTTCTTGACGAACTCCTTCTCGAATCCGACCGAGTAGGTCGTGCCGGACTGGGACGAGATGACCCAGACCTGCGCTCCCGATTCGAGCTGGGACCCGTTGTTGTTGCGCTGAATCAGCGCGCTCGCGTGCGGCATGGAGAGCTCCGGTTCGTCGTGAATCGATCGTGCCCGGTCGAGTATGCGCTCGTGCCGAGTAAAACGCCGTCGGGATCGGCCCGACAAACTACCGCTGCGATTCTGGCTGGGCCGATTCTTCGAGGCCGCTCAGCAGTTGCGAGAGTGCATCCCGCGCCTGCCTGAGCTTTTCCCACTGCCGGCCCTGCATCGGATATTGAATCGAGACCACCAGGCTCAACAGCGCGTTGGCGTGATCGAGCTCGCGCTTCGCGCCGGCGTCGCCGCCTCGCAACGCCTCGATCAGCGCATCGCGCAGTTCGACCACCGCTCGGGTGAGCGCCAGCGCTTCGGCCTGCGCCGATTGCGGCTGCTCGCGCAGCACCGTATCGAGCGCGGCGATCGCATTGCCGCGGCACTCCGACAATTCGGCCCTGGCGGGCGCACTCATCGCGCGCTCCCGTTCGTCAGCGTGAGATAGTCCCGCGGCTTCTTCGCCGAAGCCTTGCCGGCATAGAGGTCGACGTAGCGCGCGAGCGCGGCCCCCGCGAGGGTGCTCAACGCGGCGACGAGCGACAGCGATCGCGCGTGCCGCGGCGCGAGCGCTTTCAGCGCGTGGCACGCCAGCGGCACGGCGACCGCGAGCGCCTTCGACGCGCGGTGCAGCGCGCGCAACGGCGCTTCGTCCAGCGGCGACGCGGCATGCGCCGCGCGCGCTTTCGCTTCCGCGCACTCGGAGATCGCGGCGTAGGCGACCGTCGCGGTGACGCCGAGCCGCTCGAGCGCCGCGGCGTTGGAGCGACGGCCGTGCAGCGTCTCGATCATCGCGAGCGCCGCCGATGCGCAGGCGAAGCCCGAGGCGGCGTAGCGCGCCGAGAGCAGCGGCGATTGCGCGGCCCACAGCGGCGTGCTCGTCGACGCGAACATCGCGCCGGTGTAGACGAGCATGCCAGCGCCGGCCGCGGCAGCCGGCGCATCGAACAGCGGCTGCAAGCGCGCATCGGTGTCGGAGGCGCTCGCTGCCGCGGCCACCGTGCTCGTCGCCGCGAAGGCCGTGAGCGTGTAGCTGCCGATCGACATCGGCGAAGTGCGCCGCACGATGCGCAGCATGTTGTAGAAGCGGCGCGGCGTCTTGAGATCCAGGATCAGCAGCGCCGGACCGGTCAGCGCGGCCGCCGTCGCGATATCGCGGCCGTAGTTCGCGACGCTCTTCATGCGCGCGCCGCCGAACAGGCCCGCGAGCGTTGCAACGATCTGCGATGCGCCGCCCAGCGCGCTCAGGAACAGGTATGCGGCGACGTGCCAGCCGAAAGGCGGCGGCTTGACGGCGGGCATGCCGTAGTAGGTGTCGCCGGCGTATTGCTGCGGCCGCTGCGCGAGCGGCATGTCGCGAGGCTTCACGAGCCGCCTCCGGCAAAGATCGCGGCGGCAGCGAGCGCGAGGCCCAGCACGGTCGCGAAGCCGCGCTTGAACGAAGGCGCCGAACGGTTCGACGCGCGCGTCGGCGCGCGCGGCAGGTTGTAGGTCTCGGGCGGTGCGGTCAGCAGGAAGAACGCGTTGAGCCGCTCGAGCCCGCCCGTCGCGCCGGGGCTGTCCGGCGCACCGTAGAGATACGCATCGGTCACCCCTTGGTCGTGAAGCGCTTCGACGCGCTCGCGGGCGCGCTCGTCGAGCGCGTCGATCGGTCCGAACTGGATCGAGTCGGTCGGACACGACTTGGCGCACGCGGGCTCGAAGCCGCCTTTCATGCGGTCGTAGCACAGCGTGCACTTGTGAGCCTTGCCGTCGTCGAGCGAGAGGTCGACCACGCCGAACGGACACGCCGGCACGCAGTAGCCGCAGCCGTTGCAGATGTCGTTCTGCACGACCACGGTGTCGAACTCGGTGCGGAAGATCGCTCCGGTGGGACACGCTTCGAGGCACGGCGCGTTCGCGCAGTGCTTGCAGACGTCGCTCATCATGAGCCACTGGCTCTGGAACGGCTGCATGCCGCCGGTCTCGCCGCGCTTCACGCGCTCGACGAACTTCACGTGGCGCCAGGTGTTCGACGAGAGCTCGCGCGTGTTGTCGTAGCTCATGCCGGAGAGACCCATGCCGTCGGCCGGCAGGTTGTTCCACGTCTTGCACGCCACTTCGCACGCTTTGCAGCCGATGCACAGCGTGGTGTCGGTGAAGAAGCCGTAGCGTTTCCCCGGCGTGATCGCCACGCCCGCGGTGAGCTCGGCTTCGTGGCCGCTGCGCAGCTCGGTCATGCGGTGCTCCGTTCGCGACGCGCGATGCGGCCTTTGCGCAGGCCGCACGTGAGCGCCTTGCCTTCGTGGATGCTGGTGTTCGGATCGCCGACGACGCTGGAGAGCTCGTTCGCGATCGCGCCGGTCGCGTAGCCCTTGTAGCCGAAGTGCCACGGCATGCCGATCTGGTAGATGCGGCGGCCGGCGATCTCGAACGGACGCAGGCGCTCGGTGACGAGCGCCTTGGTCTCGATCTCTCCGCGCGCAGTGGAGAGCACGACCCAGTCGAGGTTGGCGATGCCGAGCGCCTGGGCGAGCTCCGGCGGGATCTCCGCGAAGCTCTCGGGCATGAGCTCCGCGGTCGCGGGCACCGAGCGCGTCGGCGTGCCGCCGCTGTGATGCTCGGTGAGCCGATAGGTCGTCAATACGTGCGGATAGCGCGGATCGCCGACCGCGTGATACGGATTGGCGTCGCGCGCCCACTTCTTCGCGGTCGGATTGTCCTGCTGCGAGTACAGCGGGTTCTTCACCGGAGATTCGACGGGCTCGTAATGCGTGGGCAGCGGCGCGTCCTTCAGGCCCGAAGGCACGAAGAGCGAGCTCTTGCCGTCGGCGATCATGATGAACGGATCGCGGCCCGACAGCGCGTCCATGCCTTCGGGCCTGGAAGCCCAATCGGGCGTGTAATCGGGCGGCTTGTCCTTCACGAAGTCGGGCACGTCGTCGCCGGCCCACTCGCCCTTGGACGCGTCCCACCACACCAGCTTCTTCTTCTCCGACCACGGCTTGCCGTCGGGATCGGCGGAGGCGCGGTTGTACATGTTGCGGCGGTTCGCCGGCCACGCGAAACCCCAGCCGAGATGAGTCCCCGGACCGTCGGGGCCGTCGGGTTTGCGCGCGCGCGCCTTGTTCTCGCCTTCCTTGGGATAGACGCCGGTGTAGATCCACACGCCGCACGCGGTGCTGCCGTCGTCCTTGAGGTCCTGGTAGCTCGCGATCTGCTTGCGCTCGGGCCAGGTGTAGCCGTTGATCTCTTTCAGGACCGCTTCGGCCGAGGGCTCTTTACGTTCGCCTTTCACGGGGTAGTCCCACGTGAGCGCTTGTATCGGCTCGTCGAGCGGATCGGCGCTCGCCTGATACAAGTCTTTCAGCCGGCGGCCCAGGTGATAGACGAACCACAGATCGGAGCGGCTGTCGCCCGGCCCGTCGACGATGTGGTCGTGCCATTGCAGCAGCCGATGCGTATTGGTGAAGGTGCCTTCCTTCTCGCCCGCCGCGAGCGACGCCGGCAGCAGGAACACCTCGGTGCCGATGTCGGAGGTTCCAAGCTCGCCGCTCTTGACCGCATCGCTCGCGTACCAGAACGACGCGGTCTCGGTCTCGTGCGTGTCGCGCACGACGAGCCACTCGAGGTTCGCCAGCCCTTTCTGCACGACGTTCCTGCTGTTGCTGCCGCCGATCACCGGGTTCTGACCGAGCAGAACGAGGCCGCGGATCGTGCCGTCGAGGATCGCCAGCGTCATCGGAAGCTGCGAATGATCGCCGACGATCTTCGGCACCCAGTCGTAGCCGTAGCCGTTCGCAGCCGTGCCGTGATCGCCGTACCACGCGCGCAAGAGGCTCACCGCGTACTTCGGAAAGTTGTGCCACCAGCCGGTCGGCACCTTCTCATGCTCGAGGTACTTCGCGAGCGTGGCGTGGTCCTTGCCCGCGTGCGGCTGCGGCAGGTAGCCGGGCAGCAGGTTGTAGAGGGTGGGCACGTCGGTGCTGCCCTGGATGCTGCAATGGCCGCGCAGCGCGAGGATGCCGCCGCCGGGCCGTCCAACGTTGCCGAGCAGCGCCTGGATGATCGCCGCCGCGCGGATCATCTGCACACCCGTCGTGTGATGCGTCCAGCCGACCGCGTAGCAGATCGCGGCGGTGCGCTCGCGGCCGGAGGCGTGGGCGAGCGCGTTTGCCACTTTCAGGAAGACGTCGCGCGGACAGCCGGTCACGCGCTCGACCATCTCGGGGGTGTACGCCGCGTAATGCCGCTTGAGGATCTGATAGACGCACTTCGGATGCTGCAGCGTCCGGTCTTCCGGCGGCTTGTCGTGTGCGTGGCGCTTGTTGTGGTCGCTGAAGCTCTCGACGGTGTTGACGTTGTGCTCCGCGAGGGAGGAGGGCACCGGATGCCCTTCGTACTGCCAGCTCGAGT
The DNA here is from genome assembly GCA_036262035.1 of Burkholderiales bacterium. NCBI lineage: Bacteria > Pseudomonadati > Pseudomonadota > Betaproteobacteria > Burkholderiales > Burkholderiales bacterium. The sequence goes on from DATAJS010000030.1 coordinate 155,975, forward strand.
AGTCGTACTTCCTGTGCTTGCCGTCCCAGCCCGAGAAGAGCCCGTCGCCCTCGCTCGCATCGGTGAAGCGGCTGTCGATTATCGTCGCGAGATTGGTGTATTCCAGCGCGTACTCCCGGAACCACAGGTCGTTTTCGAGCAGATGGCGGATGACGCCGCCGAGGAACGCGATGTCGGTGCCCGCGCGTACCGGCGCGTAGATATCGGCCATGGCCGACGTGCGCGTGAAGCGCGGATCGGCGTGGATCAGCGTCGCGCCGCGCGCTTTCGCCTGCATCGCGAAGCGGAACGCGATCGGATGGTTCTCGGCCATGTTCGAGCCCATGACGAGGATGCAGTCCGAGCTCGCGAGATCCCATTGCGGCAGCGTCGCCGCCCCGCGTCCGAAGGAGGCGCCCAGACTGGGCACCGAGGAGGAGTGTCAGACCCTGGCCTGGTTTTCGATCCAGACCGCGCCGAGCCCTCCGCCGAAGAGCTTCTTGATGAGGTAGTTCTCTTCGTTGTCGAGCGTCGCGCCGCCGAGCGCGGCGAGCCCCAGCGTGTGATTCACGACACCGCCATCGGGCAGCTCGTGCACGAACGTCTCGTCCCGAGTGCGCTTCACGAGCTGCGCGATGCGGTCCATCGCCCAGTCGAGCGGCTTGTCTTCCCAGCGATCCGAATACGGCGCGCGGTAGCGCACCGTGGCGAGCCGCGATTCGCTGGTGAGCCAGCCGAAGGTCGCCGCGCCTTTGGGGCACAGCGTGCCGGCGTTGATCGGGCTCTTCGGGTCGCCTTCGATATGGATGACCCGGCCGTTCTTCGCGTACACGAGCTGCGCGCAGCCGACGGCGCAGTACGGGCAGATCGCGGTGCCGACCTCGTCGGCGTCTTCGAGGCGTGGCCGCAGCCTGGAAGACGCGGTGCTCTTCGCGGCTTCGCGGGTCGGGTCTTCGCCGCGAAGCTGCCGCGGCAGAGACCAGTCTTCGAAAAAGCGATGCGCGCGGCGAGCAACAAAGGTCTTGCGGTGTTTCATCGGGTGCTTCCCCTGTCGAATGTCATCAGGTCGTGCGCGACGTGCGAGAGCGCCTCGCCGTCGTCGGTGTACTCCACGCGGACACGCTGTCCGCTGCGCGCGAGCGCGGGCAGCTCGGACGGATCGAACGACGCGTCGGCGGCGAGAGTGAAGGGATGGGCGATGCCGCGCTCGTCGACGAGCTGGAAACGGCGCTCCTGCACGAGGGTGATCGCGCCTTCGAGTCGGGTCATGGGCAAGCTCTTCGCGGGTTGAAGCCTTCCTCTGCTCGCAGTGGTTGCAAAGGCTGTTCCGAACGTGTCATGCATTGCTGCGATCGACACGGATCAGCGCGAGCCCGGTTTCGGCGTCATGCACGCGCCGAAGATGCGCCGGCGCCTCGGTGAGCATGACTTCGAGCGTCGGGCGCACGTGCGCCTCGAGCAGGTGGCCGCCGCGCGTCGTCCCGTCGCGCAGCCCCACCACGACGTGCGCATGGACCTGCGGCTCCGTGCCTTTCAGGGCGATATCGCCGAGGAGGGCGATCACCTCGACCTGCTCCGCGACCGGTATGCGCTCGTAGTCTTTCTTCGCCCAGTCGAAGTAGCCGAGCACGACGTCGCTGAAGGCGCCGATCGCGGTGAAACGCGCCGCCGACAGGTTCTGGTCCCTGGCGAAACGCGTGAGGGTGGAGACCGCTTCGTCGCCCGTGTCGAACACCAGTGCGAACGTGCGTTCCGTCGATTGGTCGAGCAGTTTCCAGTGCATGTTTCGCGCTCCCGGGTTGAGGGTGGCTAGCCGCAAGCGCTGTGCCGCGCGTCGAGCGCGAGCTTGCACACATCGGCGAGGTGCAGCGCACGGCGGCCCGTCAACTGCCGGATCTGCTCGCGGCAGCTGAAGCCGTTGGCGATGACCAGCGTGTCGTCGCGCGCTTCGCGCACGGCGGGTGCGAGCACGCGCTCGGCGCACGCGATCGACACCTCGTACTTGTCCGCTTCGAACCCGAACGAGCCCGCCATGCCGCAGCAGCCCGAATCGAGGAGCGTGTAATCGAGCCCGAGGTTGTCGAGCGCGTGCGCTAACGCGTCGGTCTTGAGCACCGCCTTGTGGTGGCAGTGCGCGTGGACGATCGCGCGCCGTGTCAGGTGCGCGGGCGGGAAGCGCTGCGGCTCGCTCGCCATCAGTTCCGACAACAGCACGACCTGCCGCGACAGCCGTTTCGCCTGCTCGTCGTCGGGGAAGAGATCGGTGAGCTCGTCGCGGAATACCGACGCGCACGCGGGCTCGAGCACCACGATGCGCGTGCCGTCTCGAATGTCGCGCTCGAAGCGCGTCATCATGTCGCGCAGGTAGCGGCGCGCCTCGTCCACGAAACCCCATTCGTAGAGCGGCCGGCCGCAGCAGACATGCGAACGCGGGACGTCGACCGCGTAGCCGGCGTGTTCGAGCAACGCCAGCGCGGCGTGCGCGGTCGCGGGATGGAAATAGTTGTTGAACGTGTCCGGCCAGAGGATGAGGCGCGGCGCCCCGGCTCCATGCGATCGCCGATCGCGCAGGCTCGACACGAACGACGCGCGGGCGAACGGCGGAAGCTCGCGCTCGCGCGCCACACCCAGCACTCGTTTGGCGATACCCGCGAACGGCGCGCTGCGCATGAAGAAGTTGCCGGCGCGGGCGAAGTGCGACGCGAAGCGCGCGACGCGGTCGATGCGGCCGAAGACCTGCGCGGCGAAAGGCCGTGCGTGCCGCTCGTAGTAATGCGACAGGAACTCGGCCTTGTAGGTCGCCATGTCGACGTGTACCGGGCACTCGCCTTTGCACCCTTTGCACGAAAGACACAGATGCAGCGCGTCGTACACCGCCTGCTCGCCCCAGCCGCCTTGCAGCACTTCGCCTTTCGACATCTCGAACAGCAGCCGCGCGCGGCCGCGGGTGGAGTGCTGCTCCTCGCGCGTCGCCATGTAGCTCGGGCACATCGTGCCGCCTTTCTTGCGGCACTCGCCGACGCCCACGCAGCGCAGCAGGGTGCGCGAGAAGTTGCCGGCGTCGGCGGGGAACTTGAACCGCGTCTCCAGTACCGGCGGCGAATACGAAGTGCCCAGCCGCAGGTTCTGATCCGCGCGGTACGCGTCGACGACCTTGCCCGGGTTCATCTTCAGGTCGGGATCCCAGATCCGCTTGAACTCGCGCAACGCCTGGATGAGCTCGTCGCCGAACATGATCGGCAGGAGCTCGGCCTTGGACTGGCCGTCGCCGTGCTCGCCCGAGACCGAGCCGCCGAGGCTCACCGCGAGCGTCGCGGCGTCGCGCAGGAAGCGGCGGAATTTATCGATGCCGGCGGCGGTCTCGAGATCGAAGTCGATGCGGGTGTGCACGCACCCCTGTCCGAAATGGCCGTACAGGTCGCAGCCGTAATCGTACTGCTCGAACAGCGCGCGCAGCTTGCGCAGATACTCGCCCAGCTTCTCCGGCGGCACGGAGGAATCCTCCCAGCCTTCCCACGTGACGGGCTTGTCCGGCACGTGCGCGGTCGCGCCGAGGCCGGCTTCGCGCACTCTCCAGATGCACGCTTCCTCGCCCGGATCGCCGAACAGCTTCATGCGCGGCGCGTCGCGGCGCTTCGCAAGCGCCGCCATCGCGCGTTTGGCGCGGTCGCGCGCCTCGTCGCGCGTATCGCCGCCGAACTCGACCATGAGCCAGCCGCGGCCTTCGGGCAGCAGCTTCACGTCCCGCGGGTGCAGATGCACCGCGGTCATGTCCTCGATCAGGCGATCGTCCATGCCTTCGAGCGCGATCGGCCCGAACTCCAGCACTTCGGGCACGTGGTCGCCGGCGCAATAGACGTCGGGATAGCCGAGCACGAGCAGCGCGCGGCACGGCGGGTTCGGCACCAGCCGCAGCTTCGCTTCGAGGGTGACGGCGCACGTCGATTCGGAGCCGACGAGCGCCCTGGCGACGTCGAAGCCGTTCTCGGGCAGCAGCGCGGGCAGGTTGTAGCCCGAGACGCGCCGCGGGATCGCGGGAAATCGCTCGCGGATCAGCGGCGCGTAGCGTGCCGCGAGATCGCGCAGCGCCCGGTATATCTCCGCGCGTCGTCCGCCGGCAGCGAGAATGCTTTCGTATTCGGCCTGCGAGACCTGTCCGACCGTCATGCGCGTGCCGTCGTAGGTGAGCACGTCGAGCGCGATCACGTTGTCCGCGGTCATGCCGCCCATCACCGAGTGCGGCCCGCACGAGTTGTTGCCGATCATGCCGCCGAGCGTGTTGTGCGTATGCGTCGCGGGATCGGGCGCGAAGGTCAGACCGTGTTTCGTCGCGGCGTCGCGCAGGTCGTCGAGCACGCAGCCGGGCTGCACGCGCGCGATGCGCTGCTCCCGATCGATCTCGAGCACCCGGTTGAGATACTTCGAGAAGTCGATGACGATCGCGACGTTGCAGCATTGTCCGCAGAGGCTGGTGCCGCCGCCGCGCGAGAGGACGGGCGCCCCGAACTCGTGACAAAACTCTACGGTCTTTTCGACATCGGCGATGCTTTTCGGCACGACCACGCCGATCGGCACCTGCCGATAGTTGGAGGCGTCGGTGGCGTAGAGCGCGCGGCTGCCCGCGTCGAAGCGCACTTCGCCTTCGATGGAATCGGACAGCGCTTTTTCGAGCGCGGAGCGGCCGGCGTCTTTCACGATGCGTTCAGAAAGACACCGCGTAACGCGCCGCGCAGCAGAGCGGCAGGTGCAGCGACGGCTCGCCGGCATTGGCGCAGTCGCCGATCACGCCTTGCCCGACGGGAAGAAGCTCTCCCATGTCTCCTTGGCCGATGCGATGACGGTCTTGATCGCGTCGGGATCGCCGTGAATGAGCGCCGAGAGGTACGCCTTTACTTCCTTCTTCGTGACGTGCGGCGGCAGCGGCGGCACGTTGGGATCGGTGACGAACTCGAGCACCATCGGCTTCGAAGCGGTCATCGCCTGTTCCCACGCCGGCGCGATCATCTCGGGCTTCTCGACGCGTAAGGCCTCGAGGCCCAGCAGACGCGCGTAATCGGCATACGGAAAGTTCGGCAGTGTCTGCGACGGCAGATAGCGCGGATCGCCTTCCATCACGCGCTGCTCCCAGGTGACCATGTTCAGGTCGCTGTTGTTGAGCACCGCGATGGTGAGGCGCGGACTGGCCCATTCGCGCCAGCGCTGCGCGATGGTGACCAGCCCGTTGATGCCGTTCATCTGCATCGCACCGTCGCCGACCAGCGCGATCGCGTGGCGCTGAGGGTGCACGAACTTCGCGGCGATGGCGTACGGCACGCCGGGCCCCATGGTCGCGAGCCCGCCCGAGAGCGACGCCATCATGCCGCGGCGGATCTTCAGGTCGCGCGCGTACCACGCCGCCGACGAGCCCGAGTCGCACGTGAGGATGCAATCGTCGGGAAGCCGCGGCGAGAGCTCCCAGAACACGCGCTGCGGATTGATCGGCTGCGCTTCGTTCATCGCGCGGCCTTCGAGCACCTGCCACCAGCGCTCGACGCTCTTCTCGACGTCCTCGCGCCACGTGCGGTCGGTCGTGCGCTTCAGGTGCGGGATCAGCGCGCGCAACGTCGCCTTGCTGTCGCCGACGAGCCCGACTTCCATGGGATAGCGGAGCGAGAGCATGCGCGGGTCGATGTCGATCTGAACGCCGCGCGCCTTGCCTTCGGCCGGCAGGAACTCGGAGTAGGGGAAGGCCGAGCCCACCATGAGCAGCGTGTCGCAGCCGTCCATAAGCTCCCACGAGGCCTTGGTGCCGAGCAGCCCGATCGAGCCGGTGACGAACGGAAGCTCGTCGGGCACCGCGGCCTTGCCGAGCAGCGCCTTGGCCACACCCGCGCCCAGCAGCTCCGCGACTTCGATGACTTCATCGGTCGCGTGCAGCGCCCCCGCGCCGACCAGCATCGCGACCTTCCTGCCGGCGTTGAGGACTTCGGCGGCTTTCGCGAGGTCCGCGTCGGCCGGCGCGAGCGCGCGGCCGGTATAGCCGACGCCGGTGGGGACGGCGCCGTGCACGCGTGGCGGCGGCTCGAACGGCATGTCCTGCACGTCGTTCGGAAAGATCAGGCACGTCACCGTGCGCTCATCGCGCGCGATGCGCATCGCGCGATCGACGAGATGGCGTACCTGCGACGGCGTCACCGCCATGTGCACGTACTCGTGCGCGACGTCCTCGAAGAGCGAGAGCAGGTCGACTTCCTGCTGGAAATCGCCGCCGAGCGACATGCGCTTCTGCTGGCCGACGATCGCGACCACCGGCTGGTGATCCATCTTCGCGTCGTAGAGCCCGTTCAACAGATGGATCGCGCCCGGGCCGGAGGTGGCGAGGCACACGCCGACTTCATTTGTGAATTTTGCGTGAGCACACGCCATGAACGCGGCGAGCTCTTCGTGCCGCGCCTGCACGAACTCGATGCCGTCTTTCGCGCGCCCGAAAGCGCCCATGATGCCGTTGATGCCGTCGCCGGGATAACCGTAGACGCGCTCGACGCCCCATTGCCGGAGCCGTTTCAATAGAAAATCGCCGACCGTGTCAGCCATTCGATGTCTCCAAGGGAACGCGCCTGCAAGCGTGCGAGCCACGCGCGGCGCAAAAGAGCTGGAGACCACGAATGTGCATCGGACGTGCCGCACGTATCGCAACGAGCACTCGTTGCGATCGCCGGGAACGGCACAGGCGTCGATCACGCCATCGCGTTCATCGAGCGGGAAGGATGTTTACAATTAAGCTGAATGACGCGGTGCGCTCGCGCGCACCCTACGATAACGAACCGGAACCTCTCGATGAAAATCCAGCTCCTCGCGCTCGCCGCATTCGCCCTGCCTGTCGCCGCCTACGCCCACCCCGGCCACGGCACCGCACCGGCCGCCGCACCCGGCGGCAAGCCGCATGTGCACTTTGGCACGCCGAAGGCCCCCCTCGCGGCGCCGAAAGCGTTGCCGACCAGCGACACTCCGGCGCCGAAGCGCGCACCCGCACAGCATCAAAAACACAAGTCCGGCCAGGAACTTAGCCACACTCGCTGAGCGCTTCAGGGCCCTTCCGCGGCTAAAGCGATTCCCCGGAACTGCCGTTATCGGGGACGCATCAACTGCATCAGCGGAGGGCCCCACATGAGAATCCTGATCGCCGACGACGAGATGGCAACGCGCCGCCTCGTCGAAGCCATATTGACCAAAGTCGAGCACGAAGTCGTCGTCGCCAAGGACGGCAACGAAGCCTGGAAAATCCTCCAGCAGCCCGACGCGCCGCAGCTCGCCATCCTCGACTGGATGATGCCGGGCATGGACGGCATCAAGATCTGCCACATGCTGCGCGATCGTGAAGGCGGCGAGTACACCTACATCATCATGCTCTCGGCGAAGAACGAGACGCGCGACCTCGTCGCGGCGCTCAACGCCGGGGCCGACGATTACCTGAGCAAGCCGTTCGATCCGGACGAGCTCCACGCGCGCGTGCGCGCCGGCGAGCGCGCGGTCAACCGCTACGCCACGCTCCGCGCGGGCGTGGCGTGCCCGCACTGCGGCCACGGCCAGGCGAAGCGCGCGGCCTGAGGGCCGTTGACCTCGTGAACCGGGCCGGCCGCCTCATCGCGATCGCGGCCGCGCTCGCGTCGTGCGCAGCGGCGGCGCAGACGCCCGTTTTCGTGACCGCCTCGGTCAAGTACGAGAAGTGATGAAGTGATGGGTATGCGTTTGCCACCTCATCACTGCTTTTTGAATCCCTGCAGCACCAGCTTCTGCAGCCCGCGCGCCGTCGCGGCGATGTAGATATTGCCTTTCGAATCGGTCGCGATGTGATGGCCGCCGCCGACCATGCCGGGCACCTGGATCGTGCCGACGATCTCGAGCGTGCTGCGCTCGACGATCACGATGTCGCTGCCGCCCCCGACGTAGAGGAAGCGCTGCTCGGGATCGGGCGAGAGCGCGAGGTTGCGGGCGAACGGCGCTTCCGCTCGCTTCAACTGCTTCACGAACTTGCCCATGCGCGTGAACATCTGCACGCGCCGGTTCTCGCGGTCCGCGACGTACACCGTGCCGTCGTTCGCGACGCGGATCGCGTGCACGATGCTGAACTGGTCGGGACCCGGACCCGGCGGCACGGCCTTCAGGCTCGGCGGCGGGCACTCGTCCTTGTCGACCGGCTTGTTGCCGAACGCGCCCCACATCCGTCTGAACGCGCCGGTGTCGGCGTCGAACACCGCCACGCGATGGTTGCCGTAGCCGTCGGCGACGAAGAGCTCGTTGGTGCCGGGCAGCACCCACACGTCGGCAGGCTGGTGCAGATTGAAGGTGTCGGCATTGCCCTGGCTCTGCGAGCCGCGGCCGATCTGCAGCACCGCGCGGCCTTCCGGGTTGAACTTGATGAGCTGGTCGTCGCCCGCTTCCTTCTGTCCCGGGAGCTTGCGGCCGATGCAGTTGTTGCCGCCGACCCAGATGTAACCCCGGTGGTCGATGTGGATGCCGTGCTCGCGCGCCGGCCATTCGTGGCCGGTGCCCGGCCCGCCCCAGGCGCGCACGAAGCGGCCCGCCGAATCGAAGACGAGTATCGGCGGCGCGGCCATCTTCGCGTCTTCGCCCTTGAGCGTGCGCGGGCGATGGAGGACGTAGGCATTGTCTTCCGCGTCGAACGCGATGCTCGAGGCATCGCCGATCTTGTACTGCGTGGGAAGCTGCGGCCACGTCGCATCGACTTCGAAGATCGGAACGCCCTGCGAATGATCGGGCGTGCCGGTGCCGGCGCAACCCGCCAGCAATGCCGCGGCGAGCAGCAGGACGATGTACGAGCGAGACCACGAGACGCGCATTGCCATTTCCTCTTCATGAGCAGTCCCTGAAGTATCGTAGACTGGACTGCGCAGCGCCACTGGGGGAGACCGCACCATGGACCGGACCACGCAGAAGCTCGCAAGCTATGTCGCGTCGCTCACCTTCGAAGATCTGCCCGCCACGACGGTGCACCAGGCGAAGCGGCGCCTGATCGACAGCATCGGCTGCGCGATCGGCGGTTACGACAGCGAGCCGGCGCGCATTGCGCGCGCGCTCGCCGCGGAAGCGAGCAGCACGCCCGCCGGGCGCATCCTCGGCTCGGGCGCGTCGACCTCGATCGAGATGGCGGCGTTCGCGAACACGTGCGCGATCCGCTATCTCGACTGCAACGACACTTTCATCTCGATCGGCTCGGGCCATCCGAGCGACATGATGGGCGCGTTGCTCGCGGTGGCCGAAGCGCGCGGGTGCTCCGGCCGCGACGCGCTGCTCGCGATCGTCATCGCGTACGAAGTCTTCACCGCATTCGCTGACGCGGTGCCGCTGCGCGATCTCGGCTGGGACCAGGGTGTGTTCGTCGTCGCCGGAGCCGCCGCGGGCGCCGCCAAGCTGCTCGGACTTTCCGAAGCGCAGGCCGCCGACGCGATCGCCATCGCAATCACCGCCAACATCCCGACGCGCCAGACCCGCGCGGGCGAGCTCGCGATGTGGAAGGGCGTTGCCACCGCGGCCGCCGCGCGTTCGGGCGTCTTCGCCGCGCTGCTCGCCGAAAAAGGCATGACCGGGCCGACCGCGGCGTTCGAAGGCAAGAACGGGCTGTGGGAGCAGGTGACGCGGCCGTTCGAGCTGCGCGCGCTGGGCGGCAAAGGCACGCCCGGCGGCATCGAGCGCACCAATCTCAAGTTCTTCCCGTCGGAGTACCACTCACAGGCGCCGCTCTTCATCGCGCTCGGCTTGCGCGAGCGCGTGCGCGTCGAGGACATCGAAGCGATCGACGTGCAGACCTACTGGACCGCCTACAGCGAGATCGGCAGCGAGCCCGAGAAGTGGTCGCCCAGGACGCGCGAGACCGCGGACCACAGCCTGCCGTATCTGCTGGCCCTGGGCTTCATCGAAGGGCGCGTCGGCGCCGACAGCTTCAGCGACGAGCGCATCGCCGACGCCAGGGTCAACGCGCTCATGCACCGCATCCGCATCGCGCACAACGAAAGCTATACCGCGGAGTTCCCGGGCAAGCTGATGACGCGCATCGAAGTGACGACCCGAGGCGGCGAGCGCCTCGTCGGCGAAGCGTCGTATCCCAAGGGTCACGCGAAGAACCCGATGAGCGACGCCGACGTCGAGGCGAAGCTCGCGGGGCTGTGCGCGGGCCTGATGGAAGAGGGCGCGCGCAAGGCGATGGTGGAGGCATTGTGGGCGGTCGACAGCGCGGCGAGCGTTGCTGACGTGCTTGCGCGGGTACGGGTTGTCTGAAGAAGACGTGATGAGGTGAACTGCTTCTCGTCATTCCCGACCCGCGGCAGCGGATGTGATCGGGAATCCATTTCCGACTTTCAACGGTCAGCCGGTTGATCAGGCGATCTTCATGGACGTTGAATCCCCGGAGCATCTGGAGCGTCTCCGTGGCCAGCCGGAGGTGAAGGCCGCAGCGCTGCGCTTCGGACCCGACTCCGCAGCCGAGGTGCGCTTCGAGCGGGCATCCAGGAATGCTCTCTACTGGCCGCCGATCCAGGGTGTGCTCGATCGTATCGCCTCCACGGGTTGCGTCGCCCCCTTACAGCAAGAGTGCGTGGTCTACGGCAGGCCTTGCTGGCTACTCGCGACCAGCCTTGCGTCGTCACCGCAGGCGCCGTTCGCCGTAGCCGTGGTGTCCGCCGATGGCGCTCCGGTTGAAGTCCTGCTCGAGCTGCTGAAGCGCGTCAGCTACGACTACTGGTTCGGCTCGCACTTCTTCAAGTGAAGCTGGCCGGGCGCGACCCGGACGCATCCCCGTGGTGAACGCGCGATGTGCTTGGGCGGCGTTCGTCCTTCGACTTCGCTACGCTCAGGACGAACGGGCTTGCGCGGTGCGTTACGCCGCTGTCGCGGCTAGCGCACCCTACGAAAAGAGCGAGTGGGTCGAGGGCGTTACTTTTTGAACACTGCCTTCGGCATCATCGCGTGCACGCCTCGCGTGCCGTCGACGACCTGGGTCACGTGCAGGTCGATCTGCGCGCTCATCAGCATGTAGGCGTCGTCGCGCGCGAGGCCCTTGGTCATCTCCTGTATCGATTTATCGGTTGTATGTTTATGGCATTATCCGCCGGTCTGCCGCCGCGTTACCGCCCACGCTAGATGCCGCCACTGCGAGGATCCGTCCACGTTGTGCTCGTCGCGCTCGCATGCCTCGTGCTGTGCCACGCGGCGGCCGCCGCGCAAGGCTACCCGGGCGTCATCGAGCTGCGCGTGGACGCGACCGACGTCGACAAGCGCATCGTCCGCGTGCGCGAGACCGTGCCCGTCGCGAGCGGCAGGCTCACGCTGCTCTATCCGCAGTGGATACCGGGCCACCACGCGCCGGCAGGGTCGATCACGCTGCTGGCGGGGCTCACGATCACCGGCGGCGGCCAGACGCTGCCGTGGCTGCGCGACGCCGCGAACGTGCACGCCTTCCAGGTCGACGTGCCCGAAGGCGTCACGAGCCTCGAGCTGTCGTTCCAGTACCTCTCGCCGCTCGACGACACGCAGGGACGCATCGTCGTCACGCAGCACATCCTCGCGTTCCAGTGGCACACCGCCGTCCTGTATCCGGCGGGCTACGCGACCGACGACATCCGTGTGCGCGCGAGCATCGCGCTGCCGGCGGGCTGGCGGCACGCATCGTCGCTGGATGTGGAAGGTCGCAGCGGCGGCAGGGTCCATTTCAAACCGACCAGCCTCACCGAGCTCGTCGATGCGCCGGTGTGGGCGGGGCGCCATCACGCGCATGCCGAGCTCCAGCGCGGCGCGGCGCCGGTTGCGCTGCAAGTCTTCGCCGATCTCCACGAGAGCCTCGAGATGGAGCCGCGTCACGTCGCCGCGCTGTCCGCGGCGGTCGACGAGACCGCCCGCGTGTTCGGCGCTCCGCCGTATCGGCGTTTCGATTTCCTCGTCGCGCTCAGCAACGCGGTGTCGCGCATCGGGCTCGAGCACCAGGGCTCGACCGAGATCGCGACCTATCCCGATTTCTTCACGCGCTGGAACATGCTGCCGTTCGCGCGACCGGTGTTCGTGCACGAGTTCGTCCACGCGTGGAACGGCAAGCGCCATCGGCCGGCCGATCTCGCGACGCGCGACTTCAACGAGGCGATGGGCGGCAGCCTCCTGTGGACGTACGAAGGCCAGACCGAGTTCTGGACCTGGGTGCTCGCCGCACGCTCGGGGCTCCTCACGCGCGAGCAGGCGCGGCAGGCGATCGCGCGCACCGCGGCCTTCCTGGCGCAGCGCTCGGGGCGCGCCTGGCGCAATCTGCAGGACACCAACAACGACCCGGCGATGCGGCACGTGCGGCGTCGAGACTGGTCGAGCTGGCAGCGCGGCGTCGATTACTACGGCGAAGGCCTGTTCCTCTGGCTCGAAGTGGACACGACCCTGCGCCGGCTCACCGAGGGCAAGCGGTCGATGGACGATTTCGCGAGGACATTCTTCTCGCGTCCCGGTTCCGGGCCCGTCGTGACCTATACGTTCGAAGACATCGTCGCGGCGCTGAACGCGATCGCGCCGCACGACTGGCGCGCGTTCCTGCGCGAGCGCCTCGACAGCAACACGCGCGACACCGCGGCGGAGGCGCTGAAGAGTGCGGGCTGGCGCCTCGTGTTCCGCGAGAAGGCGAGCGCCTACGCACAGGCGGTCGAGCGCGAGACGAACGAGACCGACTTCTACTACACGCTCGGCTTCACCGTCGGCCGGCAGGACAGGATCGTGAGCGTGCAATGGGACAGCCCGGCGTACAGGGCGGGCCTCGCAGGCGGCGCGACGCTCGTGGCGGTGAACGGCCGTGCTTACCGCGCGCAAGGCTTAAGGAACGCGATCGCGGACGCGAAGCGGTCGAAGAAGCCGATCGAGCTCCTGGTCCGCAGCGACGACTGGTATCGCACGCTGGCCGTGAGCTATTTCGACGGCCTGCGCTATCCGCATCTCGAGCCGCTGCCCGGCGCGGCCGACGTGCTTTCGACCATAATGACGCCCCTCGGCCAACGAGACGCACCGAAAGACACACCGAAAGACACACCGAAAGACACACCGAAAGAAGGAGACTGACATCAAAGCTTCATTCAACGCCGGGCGTGCGCTGCTCGCCGCCTGCCTGACATTGCCCGCCATTGTTTTCGCGCAGACTTTCCCGTCCAAACCGATCCGCATCGTCGTGCCCGCGGTCCCCGGCGGCGGCACCGACATCCTGGCGCGACTGCTGAGCCCGCGTCTGCAGGCGATCTACGGCCAGAGCGTCGTCATCGAGAACCGCGCCGGCGCATCGACCAACATCGGCACCGAATACACCGCGCGCGCCGCGCCGGACGGTTACACCGTGCTCATCGCGACCACGCCGCACGCGGTGAACCCGACGCTGTTCGGGAAGCTCCCGTTCGATTCGGTCAAGGACTTCACGATGATCAGCCTGCTCGCGCGCACGACCACGGTGCTCGTCGTGCATCCGTCGCTGCCGGTGAAGAGCGTGAAGGAACTGGTCGCGCTGGCCAAGGCGAAACCGGGTCAGCTCACGTCGGCCACGTCCGGCGGCACGTCGCAGTTCCTCGCGGTCGAGATGCTGAAGTCGATGGCGGGCATCGACGTGCTCAACATTCCGTACAAAGGCGCCGGCGCCGCGCTCAACGACACGATCGCCGGCCACGTGCAGTTCCAGGTGAACACCATGCTCGCGGCGCTGCCGTTCATCCGGAACGGCCGCCTGCGCGCGATCGCGGTGTGCGGCGCGAAGCGCTCGGCGTCGCTGCCGAACGTGCCGACCATCGCCGAGACGATCCCGGGGTTCGAGTCGAGCGGCTGGTACGCGCTGCTCGGCCCCGCGGGATTGCCGCGCGACGTGACGATGAAGCACTACGACGCGTTCGGCAAAGCGCTGCACACGCCCGAGATCACCAAGCGCCTCGCCGAGCTCGGCGTCGAAGTCGTCGCCAGCACGCCCGAGGAGCTCGCCAGGCTCATGCCCCAGGAGATCGTGAAGTGGGGGAAGGTGGTGAAAGCGTCGGGCGCGAAGCCGGACTGACCGTTTAACTGCACGTGGTGACGGCTGGGAGCGCGCCTTGCTTGTGCGCCCAACCAGTCGGTCCGAGCTATCGCCTTTGTTGCGTTTCCGCGCTCGGTATGGTGATATGAGCCGCCCGAGCATCGAGCCGTAGAGAGATGACACGTTCTTCACCGCGCGCGATTCCGGCTCGGGACGAGCCCCCATGGCCTCTGGCGGCCGTTGCCTGCGCCGTGCTGCTCTCCGGTTGCGATATGGTGGTGCTCGAGCCGTCGGGCGCGATCGCGCGGGAACAGGCGAACCTCCTCGTCGTCTCCACGCTGCTGATGCTGCTGATCATCGTGCCGGTGATCGTGCTGACGTTCGTGTTCGCGTGGCGCTACCGCGCATCCAACAAGGACGCGCCTTACACGCCGGAGTGGGACCACTCGATCCAGCTCGAGCTGCTGATCTGGTCGGCGCCGCTGCTCATCATCATCGCGCTCGGCGCGCTCACGTGGATCGGCACGCACACGCTCGACCCCTACCGGCCGCTCGACGTGCGGCAGGCGCCGCGCGACCTGCCGCCTCTGAAGATCCAGGTCGTCGCGCTCGACTGGAAGTGGCTCTTCATCTATCCGGAGCAGGGGATCGCCGTGGTGAACGAGCTCGCCGCGCCGGTCGACGTGCCGGTGCGCTTCGAGATCACGTCGTCCCGGGTGATGAACGCGTTCTACATTCCGGCACTCGCCGGCATGATTTACGCGATGCCGAAGATGCAGACCACGCTGCACGCGGTGATCAACAAGCCCGGCGAGTACGAGGGTTTTTCGTCGAATTACAGCGGCGCCGGCTTCTCGAACATGCGCTTCAGGTTCCTCGGCGTGAGCTCCGCCGATTTCGACCAGTGGGTGGAGAAGGTCAAGGCCGAGCGGCAGGCGCTCACGCGGCCCGCGTATCTCGAGCTGGAGAAACCGACCGACCGCGAGCCGGTGCGCCGTTACGGCGAGGTCGCGCCCGATCTGTTCAACGCGATCGTGAATCGCTGCGTCGCTCCGGGTCAGAGGTGCGAGAGCGACATGGTGCGCGAGATGCACAAGGCGCCGGCGGCACACGACGACACCCATCGGAGGCAATAGCGTATGTCCGAGCCGTCCGACGCAACCAGCCTCCTGTTCGGCCGCCTCACGTGGGAGGCGATTCCCCTTCACGAGCCGATCCTGATCGCCACGTTCGCGATGGTCGCGCTGGGCGGCATCGCCATCGTGGGCGCGATCACCTATTTCCGCCGGTGGGGCCCGCTGTGGCGCGACTGGATCACCAGCATCGACCACAAGAAGATCGGGATCATGTACATGATCCTCGGGCTGGTGATGCTGCTGCGCGGCTTCGCCGACGCGATCATGATGCGTCTCCAGCAGTCGCTCGCGATCGGGGGCGCCGAGGGTTATCTGCCGCCGCATCATTACGACCAGATTTTCACCGCGCACGGCGTGATCATGATCTTCTTCGTCGCGATGCCGCTCGTGACCGGTCTCATGAACTACGTCATGCCGCTCCAGATCGGCGCGCGCGACGTCGCGTTCCCGTTCCTCAACAACTTCAGCTTCTGGATGACCGTGTTCGGGGCGGTGCTGCTGATGCTGTCGCTGTTCGTCGGCGAGTTCGCCAAGACCGGCTGGCTCGCCTATCCGCCGCTCTCCGACATCGTTCACAGCCCCGACGTGGGGATGGATTACTACATCTGGTCGCTGCAGGTGGCGGGGGTGGGGACCACGCTCTCCGGCATCAACCTCATCGCGACCATCGTCAAGATGCGCGCGCCCGGCATGACCATGATGAAGATGCCGATCTTCACGTGGACGTCGCTGTGCACGAACATCCTCATCGTCGCCGCGTTCCCGGTGCTCGCCGCGACGCTCGCGCTGCTGTCGCTCGATCGCTACGTCGGGACGCACTTCTTCACGAACGACCTCGGCGGCAACCCGATGATGTACGTGAACCTCATCTGGATCTGGGGCCATCCCGAGGTGTACATCCTGATCCTGCCGGCGTTCGGCATCTTCTCCGAGGTCACGTCCACGTTCTGCGGCAAGCGCCTCTTCGGCTACGCGTCGATGGTGTACGCGACGATGGTGATCACCATCCTGTCGTACCTCGTCTGGCTGCACCACTTCTTCACCATGGGCTCGGGCGCGAGCGTCAACTCGTTCTTCGGGATCACGACGATGATCATCTCGATCCCGACCGGCGCGAAGATCTTCAACTGGCTCTTCACCATGTACCGGGGGCGCATCCGTTTCGAGCTGCCGATGATGTGGGTGGTGGCGTTCATCGTGACGTTCGTGATCGGCGGGATGACCGGCGTCATGCTCGCCGTGCCTCCGGCCGACTTCGTGCTGCACAACAGCCTCTTCCTGGTGGCGCACTTCCACAACGTCATCATCGGCGGCGTGCTGTTCGGGATCTTCGCGGGCATCTATTACTGGTTCCCGAAAGCTTTCGGCTACCGGCTGGACCCGTTCTGGGGCAAATGCTCGTTCTGGCTCTGGGTGACCGGCTTCTACGCCGCGTTCATGCCGCTCTACGTCCTCGGCCTGCACGGCGTGACGCGCCGTCTCCAGCACATCGACGACGCGACGCTGTCGCCGTGGGTCCACGCGGCCATGTTCGGCGCGGTGCTCATCGCGCTCGGCATCGCGGCGTTCCTCATCCAGCTCGTCGTGAGCTACCTGCGCCGCGAGCAGCTTCGCGACACCACCGGCGATCCGTGGAACGGCCGCACGCTCGAGTGGTCCACGTCGTCGCCGCCGCCGCCCTACAACTTCGCGTTCACGCCGATCGTGCATGAAATGGACGCGTGGTACGACATGAAGCGCCGCGGCTATCAGCGGCCGGTGGAGGGCTACGTGCCGATCCACATGCCCAGGAACACCGGCGCGGGCTTCGTGCTGGCCGCGCTCGCCGGGCTCTGCGGGTTCGCGCTCATCTGGCACATGTGGCTCATCGCGGCGGCGGTGTTCGTCGTGCTGATCGCGGCGGCGATCGTCCACACCTTCAATTACCAGCGCGATTACCACATCGCGCCCGACGACGTCGCGCGCAGCGAGCTCGCCCGCGCGCAAGCCCTGGCCGCCCATGGCTGAGCCCACCGCACCCGTACCCGCGGGCGCCGAGGCGCTGCGCTTCTACGATATCAAGGGCGAGCACCATCCCGAGCAGCCGACGCTGCTCGGCTTCTGGCTGTACCTGATGAGCGACACGCTGCTCTTCGCGTGTCTTTTCGCGACCTACGGGGTGCTCGGCCGCAGCTACGCGGGCGGGCCGTCCGGGGCCGAGCTGTTCGAGCTGCCGCTGATCGCCGTGAACACCGCGCTGCTGCTGCTCTCGTCGATCACCTACGGCTTCGCGGTGATCGCGATGAACCGCAGGCGGCTCGACCTCACGCTGCTCTGGCTCGCCGTCACCGGCCTCCTCGGCGCGGGCTTCATCGGGATCGAGATGTACGAGTTCAGCCACCTGATCCACCAGGGCTACGGGCCCCAGCGCAGCGCTTTCCTGTCGTCCTTCTTCGCGCTGGTGGGCACGCACGGACTGCACGTCTCCTTCGGCATCGTCTGGCTCGTGACCCTGATGGCGCAGCTGAAGAAGCACGGTTTGATCCCGGAGAACCGCCGCCGCGTCATGTGCCTGTCGATGTTCTGGCACTTCCTCGACGTCGTGTGGATCGGCGTCTTCACCTTCGTCTACCTGATGGGCGTGTTGCCATGAGCACACCTCTCGACCCTCCGCACGGACCGGCTCTCCACGACCAGGAGCTGGATCACGACACCCTGCACATCACGGTGGGCGGATACGTCACCGGCTTCGTGCTGGCGGTGATCCTGACCGCGATCCCGTTCTGGCTGGTGATGGGCAAGGTCTTCTCGAATTCGACCCTGACGATCTTCATCATCCTCGCGCTCGCCATGGTGCAGATCTACGTGCACATGGTGTTCTTTCTGCACATGACCTCGAAAGCCGAGGGCGGCTGGACGTGGATGTCGCTCATCTTTACGCTGGTGCTCCTGGTCATCGCGCTCTCGGGGTCGCTGTGGATCATGTACCACGTCGACCGCCACACCATGCCGGTCTCGGCCGAGCAGGCCCGCAAGCTACCCTGACGAGGCCGCGCCATGTCCACTCCGAATTCCGGCACCCTCGAGCGCGACGCGCGCATCGTCTCGTCGCATCCGTCGGAGGTCGCGCCGGGGGACATCGCCGTCGGCGTGATCATCGGGCGCGCGTCGGAGTACTTCGATTTCTTCGTCTACGCCATCGCGTCGGTGCTCGTCTTCCCGCGGGTGTTCTTCACCTTCACGCCGTACCTCGAAGCGACCCTGATCTCGTTCGCGGTGTTCGCGCTCGCGTTCATCGCGCGGCCGATCGGGACGATCGTGTTCATGGACATCCAGCGCCGCTGGGGACGCTCCACCAAGCTCACGCTCGCGCTGTTCCTGCTCGGCACGTGCACGGTGGGCATCGCGTTTATCCCGGGCTACGAGAGCGCCGGACTGGTGGCGGGCGCGCTGCTCTCGGCGCTGCGCATCGGACAGGGCGTTGCGTTGGGAGGCGCGTGGGACGGCCTGCCGTCGCTGCTCTCGATGAGCGCACCGCCTTCGAAGCGCGGCTGGTACGCGATGATGGGGCAGCTCGGCGCGCCCATCGGTTTCATCGTCGCGAGCGGGCTCTACCTCCTGTTGTACGCCGCGCTGGCGCTGCCGGACTTCCTGGACTGGGGCTGGCGCTATGCTTTCTTCGTGGCTTTCGCGATCAACGTGGTGGCGCTGTTCGCGCGATTGCGGCTGGTCGTCACCAACGAGTACGCGGAGCTGCTGGCTGCGCGCGAGCTCGAGCCGTCGCCGATCGGCGAGCTGCTGCGCACGCAGGGCGTGAACGTGGTGCTCGGCGCGTTCGGCGCGCTCGCGAGCTACGCGATGTTCCACGTGGTCGCGGTGTTTCCACTGTCGTGGATCGTCCTGTACTCGAACCAGTCGGTCACCCAGTTTCTCGCGATACAGATCGTCGCCGCGTTCCTGGGGATCGGCGGCGTCGTCGCTTCCGGACTCATCGCCGACCGGCTGGGGCGACGCAACACCATCGGTCTCTTTGCGGTGCTGATCGCGGTATTCAGCGGATTCGCGCCGACGCTGCTCGACGGCGGCGCGCTGGGGCAGGACGTGTTCGTCATGCTGGGCTTCCTGCTGCTGGGACTCTCTTACGGCCAGGCGGCGGGCGCGCTCTCCGCGAGCTTCAGCCCGCGCCACCGCTATACCGGCGCCGCCTTGACGTCGGATATCGCGTGGCTCATCGGCGCCGGATTCGCGCCGCTGGCCGCGCTCGGCCTCTCCGCGTACTTCGGGCTCGGCTACGTCAGCCTCTATCTGCTCTCGGGCGCCGCGGGCACCCTCGCGGCGCTCTGGATCAATCGCAAGCTCGAAGAGAACGACTGAAGGCGCTCGCGCCCGAAGCCGGATCGACCGTCACGCGAAATAATGCATGCCGGGACGCACCCGGCCCTTCGCAATGTCCGCGGTCAGGTGGTATTCGCGGTAGCTCAGGCTCCCGGGAATCTTCGCTTCGATCAGCCGCCAGATATTGCCCATGACCATCGCCACCTTGCGGTTGTAATCCTTCTCGATCGCGCTGCGGACGAACTCGCCCCCCGGGTTTGCGAGCCGCAGGTGGTGGATGATCGTGAGGGCCAGGCCGGAACGGATATCCGGACCGAAGAACGCCTCCTGCCGCATATGCTGCATCCAGCCGCGCCCGATGTTGCTGACAGGCTTGGAATACTGCGAAAAGGCCGGCCCGATCTGCGCGTAGGATTTGTACAGATAGTCCTTGGTGCGTCCGTGGCGGTCGTACTGCACCGTCAGGCCCTGCGGGACGAAGCCGTACCATGCCGGCTGGAGATCGTTCGTGAACGTGCCGCCGGCGGAATAGCTCACCCAGTCGTCCAGCGTGATCCAGCCGTTATCGAAGAGTAGGTCGGCGTCGAAGAAGCGCGGCGAGCCCCTGGCCACGCCGGCGTACCCGGGCTGGTCGTTCACGTGCGTGCCGACGACGTTGAGCTTGAAGAAGACGAAATCGACGTTGCCGAAGTTGGCCAGGTCGCGCTCGCTGGTGTTGATCGTCACGTCCCCCAGCATATCCAGCAGGTCCGCGAACCTGACGTCCGGCACCCGCAATGCGGCGATCGGAATGTTGCGCGCGGTCGCCGTCGTCCTGCCGCCGGCGAGCGCCAGCACCTTGGCGAGCTCGAACAGCGACAGCATGCGGTTGGACCCGGTGATCTTGTCCCAGGATTGCGAGCGATGCTCGAGGATCAGGGGCAGGTTCCAGAAGCGCCTGTAGAAGTGCAGCTCGTCCTGCGTCAGCGGCGGCTGCAGCTCCTGCAGGTCGCGCAGATTGCGCTGCGATTGCGCGGGCACATCGAATCCGAAGGCCGAAGCGGCGACCGCATCGTAGGCGTCCTGAGTGCGCTGGTCCATGGGGGTCCCCCTTTGCTCGGATACTAGCGTCTCGGCCGGCGGACCGATGTCGGCGAATTCCCGACGGGGATTGCTTCTTGCTTCGCACAGGGGCGACGCCAGCTGGGCGTAACGACTTGTGGAGCAAGGCATGAAGCGACGTGAATTTCTTCTCATGGCCGGCGGCGCGTTCGGCGCCGGCCTGATCTCGGCCGGCTGCACGACCACCCGGCCCAACACGCCGGCCGACCGCGTGGCCCGGCGGCAGGAAATCGACAGCGCGGCCGACGGCGCGCTGCAGAGGCTTTACGCCAACGCGCGCGGCTCGCGGGAGATGGCTGACCGCGCCGCGGGCATCCTCGTCTTCCCGCGCGTGCTGTCGGGCGGCCTGGGCGTCGGCGGCGAATTCGGCGACGGCGTGCTGCGCACACCCATCCGTCCGGAGGGTTATTACCGCCTCATCGGCGGCTCGATCGGCTGGCAGATCGGCGGCCAGTCGCAGGCCGTCATCCTCATGTTCATGACCCAGGACGCGCTCGAACGCTTCCGCAGGAGCAAGGGCTGGACGGTCGGTGCGGATGCCTCGGTCGCGGTCGCGAAAGTCGGCGCCACCGGCGAGATCGACACGAACACGGCGAAGCAGTCGATCGTCGGCTTCGCGCTGACCAACGCCGGGCTCTATGCGGGCGCCAAGCTCGAAGGCGCCAAGGTCACGCAGATCGACGTCGTCTGATCACGCGCGCAGCGCCACGACCTCGGCCCTGGCGACGGCGACGAGGTCGGCGGGCCGCAGTGCGATCTGCAGCCCGCGCCGTCCGCCGTTGACCACCACGTCATCGAGCGCCGACGCGCTCGCGTCGACGTAGGTGCGCAGCGCCTTGCGCTGCCCGAGCGGGCTGATGCCGCCGACGACGTAACCGGTGGTGCGCTCCGCTTTCTTCGGATCGGCGAGCTCCGCGCGGCGCGTGCCCGCGGCGCTCGCGAGCGCTTTGAGATCGAGCCTCGCGTCCGAAGGGATCACCGCGCAGACGAGCTCGCCGGTGTCGAGCGCGACCACCAGCGTCTTGAACACCGTCCCGGGCGCGCGTCCCAGCTCTTTCGCCGCATGCACGCCGATCTCGTCGGCATCGGGGTCGTAGTCGTATTCCAGCAGTTGAAAGGCGATGCGGGCCTTGGTGAGCGAGGCTACCGCGGGAGTCATCCTGCCGCTCATGGCTCAGCGCGCCGCGACGGATTTGCGGATAAGGTCCACCGCGCGCGCGACGGACCGCTCGTTGAGCGCACGCCCGATCTCCGCGGTCGAGCGGCGCGGATCGCCCTGGATGCCGTTGATGCCGTCTCCGGCCTGAAGCTTCGCGGCGCGCACCATCGTCGCATCGACCGCCATCATGCGCGATGTGTCGCCGACGTCGGCGTGGTTGCCGATCTCGTCCTTGCGGATCCCGCGCTTCATCATCTCGGCGACATCGCCTTCGCGATCTCCGCGGTAGTAGCCTTCGATCGCGTGCACGCGCACGCCCGAACCCGCCCACTCGGCGTTCAGCGCGGCAGCCACGGCGTTCTGGCCGGGCTGGTTGGGACCGCTGTCGCCGATGAACACGATGTCGCGGAATCCGTGCTGCTTCAGGCTGCGCGCCGCGTACTCGAGCACCTGGCGGAAGACCGCGTCGGGCAGGCTGATGGTGCCGGCGTAGCGCATGTGGCCGCCGGGCGGATCGATGCTGCCTTCGGGTACGTACGCCATCACCGGAGCGACGAGGGCATTGCCGAGCGTGCGTGCGATCGCTTCGGCGTTGGCGGCGACTCGCACGTTGTGCTTGCCCAGCGCCATGTGCGGACCGTTCTGCTCGGTGCCGCCGGTCGGGATGATGACGGTCGTCCTGCCTGCAACGATCGAATCGCGGACTTCGTCCCAGGTAAGGCGTTCCAGGAACACCGTGTTCGGCATCTGCGCGGACGCGGCGCAGGCAAGACAAGCAAGGAGCACTGCGGTGAAGAGGCGGGGCACGATGACCTCCATGGCGGGCCGCCTTATTATGCCGACATGATGCACGCTCGTATCGCACGGACAGGCGACGCCGAAGCCGCAGTCGACGTGCTGAAGCGCTCGATCACCGAGCTGTGCGTGATCGACCATCGCAACGACGCTGCGACCTTGCAGCAGTGGCTGTCGAACAAGACCGTTCAAAACTTCCGCGCCTGGATCGGCTCGCTCGACCATTTCTGTGTGGTCACCGAAGACGACGCCGGCGTGAACGGGGTCGGCATGCTCAACCGGCGCGGCGAGATCCAGCTTTGCTACGTCAGTCCCGACGCCCAGCGCCGCGGCTGCGGCGCTGCAATCCTCGCGGCGCTCGAAGAACAGGCCGGAAAGTGGGCGCTGCCGCGCGTGCATCTGGCGAGCACCGAGGCGGCTCGCGTCTTCTACGAAAAGCACGGTTTCCGGCCGGGCGGGGAATCGACGTGCGGGTTCGGGGTGACGCGGTGTTATCCGTACGAGAAAAACCTCGGACTGTAGGGTTGCCGTGGTGCGTTTACGGCTCCGGGCAACGCGCCCTACGCACAACCGTCGCGTTCGCCGCGACAGGGCGTAACGCACCGCTAGTGTACTGCCCCGTTAATTTTTGGTACTTTGCGGTATCTCATCTTGGAGAGATCGCAATGCCCCAACGCATGCCCCCGGTCATGTTGAGTGCCGACGAACGTGAACAACTGGAATCGTTGTCGCGGTCGCGCTCGAT
>DATAJS010000031.1:300000-416641 GCA_036262035.1 Burkholderiales bacterium
ACCAGGCCGCGGAAGCCGCGCTGCGCGAAGCGCGCGACGAGATTCTCGGCATCGCCAAGGTCGCGCGCGACGTTCACATGTCGGTGTTCGGCATAGCTGCGGACCCCGCCGACAAGGGCTCGTGCAACAACAGCGGGCTGTGCCGCGCCGCGTTCCACACGCGGGATCCCGCCACCATACCGCCCTCGCTGCCGCCCGACGTGAACTGGGCGAGCGATGCGACGACGACCGAGTTCGGCAAATTCTCGAACGCCCCGAAGCTCGCGGGCCTTTCGAGGCAGCCGCGTTACACGATCGAGCTGCTCTGCATCAACCTGACGGGCGGCAAGAACGACGGGACGCTGGCGGAGACGTGCCGCCTCTATCGCTTCACCGCGCTGGGCTGGGGCCGGAACCCCAACACGCAGGCGATGATTCAGGAAGTCTTCATCAAGGCCGCCGAGTAACAGCGCCTCAGAGGAATATCGGGAGCTCTCATGAGAAGCGACGTGAAACACAAGCTCAACCGCGCGGTCGCCGCCGTCGCGCTCTTCTGCACGGCTGTGCAGCCGACTTACGCGATCACTTTCGCGCAGGAGCCGCTGTTCCTCCAGAACCGCGTTCCGCCCAAAGTGATGCTCACGCTTTCGAAGGACCAGCAGCTCTACAAGAAGGCGTACAACGACTACGGCGATCTGGACAACGACGGCGTCATCGAGTCGACGTACAAGCACTCGATCAAGTATTACGGCTATTTCGACCCGACCAAGTGCTACAACTACTCGACCGCGAACAACCGTTTCGAGCCCGTTTCGATCACGACGGTGACCGAAACGGTAAGCGGGGTGACCCGGCCGGGATCCGCCTACTGCGACGACAGCACGGGCCGGTGGAGCGGCAACTTCCTGAATTGGGCGTCCATGTCGCGTATGGACGCCGTGCGCAAGATTCTGTTCGGCGGCATGCGCTCGAGCGACACTGCGAGCCTTACGGTTCTCGAACGCTCGTTCCTGCCGACCGACGCGCACTCGTTCGCCAAGTACTACGACGGGGCGGACATCGCGCGGCTCACGCCTTTCTCGCCGCCGGCGACCCATGCGGTCCAGAACGCGACGAACAACTTTTCGTTTACGCTGCCGAGCGCCAACGGCGACTACCTCTACCGTTTCCTGAAACCGCTCGTCGGCGTTGCGGTGGGCGACCAGCTCAAGCTGCAGATCCAGAGCCAGCCCAATAACTACATGATCGCGACGGTCTTTGCGATCAATCCGCAGGCCAATGGCAACTCGATCGTCGGCGTGCGCGTCAATACCGCGGGCGTTTTCGGCGCCGGCGCGTCGGGCACGCAGTGGACGGTCACCAACCTTTCGAGCACCGGCATCTCGATGTGCAACCTGACGCTCGGCACGAGCACATCACAGGCGACGACCTCGCCGCCGCTCCTGCGCGTGGCGCAGGGCAACTTCGCGCTCTGGAACGCGAACGAGGCGCGGCAATGCCTGTGGTCCGAGGAGCGCAGCGGCAACGCGGCGGGTTTCGGCGGCGTCGGCAGCAACGGCAACCTGGCAGTGCTCTCCGAGATGAACTCGAGCGCCGAGAATCCGTCGCAGAACGCAGCCGGCCTCGGAACGGGATCCGCCAAGGGCGAATATTACGTGCGCATCCGCGCGTGCGTCAGCGACGCTCTCGTGGGCACGGAGAAGTGCAAGAAATACGGCGAGAACCTCAAGCCGGTGGGGCTGATGCAGACGTATGCCGACACGATCGACTTCGGTCTGATGACGGGCAGCTACGCGAAGAACATCTCCGGCGGCGTGCTTCGCAAGGGGGTCGGCTCGTTCAACGACGAGGTCAATTCGGACGGGACGTTCAACGCGTCCACCAACGGCATCGTCAAGACGCTCAACTCGATGCGCATCTACGGCTACAACTACGCCGACGGCACTTACATCGGCTCCGCCGGGGACAACTGCACCTACCAGCTCACGAGCATCACTGAAAATCAGTGCACGAGCTGGGGCAATCCGATGTCGGAGATCTACTACGAGGCGATCCGGTACTTCGCGGCGAAGACCGACAACGCGGCGAACCCCGCCTACACGTACACGGTCAGCGGAGCGAAAGACACGACGCTCGGCCTTCCGCTCCAGACGTGGAAAGCGCCCATGAACGCCGCCAACGCGTGCTCCAAGCTCAACGTGCTCGTCTTCAACGCCAGCGTGTCGACGAACGACGACGACCTTCGGAACACCGTGGCCACCGACATCAACTCGAGCAGCACGATCGCCCAGCTCACGAACGCCGTCGGCGACCTGGAGAACATCACCAACGGCAGCTTCTTCGTCGGCAAGCGCGTCGGCGACACTTCGGCGACGGCCGGCTTCGAGCTGTGCACCCAGAAAACGATCGCCGCGCTCGGCGACGTGTCCGGCATCTGCCCCGAAGGTCCGACGCTCGCGGGATCGTACCTGATCGCCGGCCTCGCGCGGCACGCGCGCACGACGCCCGTCCGCGCCGATCTCGTCGGCAACGGGAGCGATCCGGATGCGATGAAGGTCACGTCCTACGGCATCCAGCTTGCGACGAACACGCCGCAGCTCGAGATTCCGGTGCCGACGAAAGCCGGTCAGAAAATCGTGATCCAGCCGATCTACCGACTCGTGCTGCCGAACGGCACCTTCGGCGGCGGCGCGCTCGTCGACATGAAGTTCGTGCGCACGTCGGTCGTCGACTCGCGCTCGACGGGCAAGGTGTACATCAACTGGGAAGATTCCGAGCAGGGCGGCGACTACGACCAGGACATGTGGGGCACGCTGGAGTGGGATATCGACGCGGCGGCGAACACCGTCAAGATCACGACCAACGCGATCTCGGCATCCACTTCGAACCCGCAGGGTTTCGGCTACACCATCGCCGGCACCACGCAGGACGGTCCGCATTTCCATTCCGGCATTCTCGGATTCAACTTCACCGACACCGTGACGGCCCAGCCGGCGAACTTCGCGGGCTGCCGCAATTGCCAGGTCGCGAGCGCCTCCAGCGGCCAGCGCGGTGCGCAGAGCGTCACCTATACGCTCGACGCCTCGAAGACCGCGAGCGTCGGCAGCCTCAAGGACCCGCTGTGGTACCTGGCCAAGTACGGCGGTTTCGACGA
The DNA here is from genome assembly GCA_036262035.1 of Burkholderiales bacterium. Lineage (NCBI taxonomy): Bacteria > Pseudomonadati > Pseudomonadota > Betaproteobacteria > Burkholderiales > Burkholderiales bacterium. Next base: position 303,134 of record DATAJS010000031.1, read on the forward strand.
CCGTAACAAGAACGGTCAGCTCGACGGAAACGAGTGGGACGTGCAGAACAACCTGACGGGGGAGGGCAAGCCCGACGGCATTCCGGACACGTACTTCCTCGTCACCAACCCCCTCGGTCTCGAGCAGGCGCTCGAGCGCGCATTCCGCATCATCTCGCAAACCGCGACGGGCACCTCGCTCGCCGCGAACTCGACTTCGGTGCGGACCGACGCCGCGGTGTTCGGCGCGCAGTTCCGATCCGGAGAGTGGTCCGGCACGTTCTCTGCGTTCGGCGTCAACGAGGACGGCTCGCTCACCTCGTCGGTATGGGAAGCGGCCGCGAAGCTGCCGGCGCCGGACACGCGCGTGATCCTCACCTACGCCGACAATGGCAGCGGCAACCGTCAGGGCGTGGCGTTCCGCTGGCCCGGCGCGACGCCGAACCCCGCGACCGACATCAGCAAGACTCTGGTCGACTCGCTGAATACGCGTCCGGACGTCGGCGGGACGCAGGACAACCGCGGCGCGGAGCGCCTGCAGTACCTGCGCGGCGACTCGTCCAAGGAAGGCAACGCGCTCGATTCCTTCCGCCCGCGCACGACCAAGCTGGGCGACATCATCAACTCCAACCCGGTGTACGTGCCGTCGCTCCCGAACGACCCGAACGTGGACGCGTCGTACCGCGATTTCCGCGACCGCATCCGCAAGGCCAACCGGACGCCGATGGTGTACGTGGCGGCGAACGACGGCATGCTGCACGGGTTCGACGCGACGGCGCTCTCGGACGGCAAGCCTTCCCCGACCGGCGGTGTCGAGCGCTTCGCCTACATCCCGTCCAAGACCCACACGGCGCTGAACCAGCTCACGAACCCGACCTATACCCACCGGTATTACGTCGACGGTTCGCCCACCGTGTCGGACGCCTTCGTCGGCAAGGACTGGAAAACGGTGCTCGTGGGCACTCTGGGGAGGGGCGACCGCGGCATCTACGCCCTCGACGTGACGCTTCCGCCGGAAGTTCCGAGCGGCACGGACTCCACGGCAGTGGAGCAGAAGAGCGCCACGACGACGGTCATGTGGGAGTTCAACGTCGAGGACGACATTCCCTCGACGGTTGAAGCGAATCGGGGCGCGAAGCCCTACGGCCTCGGCTACTCGATCGGCAAGCCGATCATCCGCAAGATGCAGAACGGCAAGTGGGCCGCGATCGTCTCCGGCGGATACAACAACACCGAGACCATTCGCGGCGTGACGGGCACCGGTGACGGCAAAGGCTACATCTACGTCATCTTCCTGGACGGCCCGACGGGCACGAACCGCACCTGGCAATCGGGCGTCGACTACGTGAGGCTCGATACCGGGCTCGCCGGCGACACGACGAAGCCGAACGGCCTCGCGCCGCCCAACGTGATCGACGCGAACGGCGACGGCATGGTGGATTTCATCTACGCGGGCGACCTCCTCGGCAACTTCTGGAAGTTCGACGTTTCGGACAAGGTGCCGGGCAACTGGAACGGCACGAACAACCGCCTCGCCCTGTATTCGCCGGGACCGTCGGGTGAAAAGCAGCCGATCACGACCACGGCGCAGGCGACGGTGCATCCGTCGAACAAGGGTTACGTCCTCAACTTCGGCACCGGCAAGTACTTCGAGTCGAACGATCCGCTGACGACCGAAGTGCAGAGCTTTTTCGGCATCTGGGACGAGAACGAGAAGAAACCCATCTCGGGGCAGAAGAACGTGACCGATCGCGCCGGGCAGCTCTTCGAGCAGAAGATTTCTACGCAGACGACCGCGAACGGCGAATTCCGCGCGAACACCACCATTGGCGCCCTGAAGGGGCCGGACTACGCGACGCAGCGCGGCTGGTTCATGGACCTGCCCGGCAAGGGCGAGCGCATCGCGTTCGACCCGATCGTGCTGTCGCGGCGGCTCGTGTTCACGACGCTCGTTCCTTCCGGCGGCGCGTGCGACTTCGGCGGCACGAGCTTCCTCATGGTCGTCAATCCCGCGACCGGCGGCCCGTTCGACGCGCCGGTCATCGATGTAAACGGCGACGGCAAGATCACGAGCGCCGATATGCTCTCGGGCGGCGTGTTCGCGGTCGGCGTGAGCTCGTCGGTCGGCATCACCAACACGCCGCGCGTGATGACGGGCGGACTGGCGAAGGGTGAGACGGCGGGCAAGGACGGGACGCTCTTCGACAGCAGCACGCAGGCTCGCCTCGCGGGCGGCGGCGGCAACCGTCGAGGGACATTGATGTTCTGCGGCGCGGGCAGCGCCTGCACCATGCTGCCGATCGGCCTCGGCCGGGACCAGGGCCGCACGACGTGGCGCGAAGTGGTGCGGCCATGATGGGCGTGCCGGGTATGCCGCGCAAGCGCACGGTCGCGGGGTTCACGCTGATCGAGCTGCTGGTGGTCGTGGCGATCGTCGCGATACTCGTCGCGGTCGCCTTGCCGTCCTATCTGGAGCACGTGCGCAAGGCCAAGCGCGCCGAAGGCAAGACCGCCCTGCTCAAGGCGCTGCAGCTCGAAGAGCGCGAATACACCAGCGCCGGCACTTACACGACCGACCTCGGTCGGCTCTTCGGCATCGGCAACGGCAATCCGGTGAGATCGGGCGAGGACCCGACTACGGGCAACTACGATCTCGTGGCGGCCGTCGATCCCACCAACGGCAACGATCTCGCGCAGGGCGTGATGATCACCGCCACACCGCGCAGCGCTGTGTTCACCGATCCGGACTGCGGAAACCTCGTACTGCGCAGCACCGGCAAGCGCGAGTTCACCGGCACCAGCCCGAAAGCCACGATGGACTACTGCTGGTAATCAGTACGGCGCGCCGAGCGCATGGTCCTGTCCGTTCCCCTCCCGCCACGCCTGCGCAGGCTGGCGGCGTTCGTCGCCGCGTCGCTCGCCCTGCACGCGGCGACGCTCGTGACCGTGTCGCCCTCGGGTGGGGCTCGCGCGCCTTTCCGCGGCGCCGTTCCTTCGGAGCCGCTGCACGCGACCATCGAGCCGCGCCCGGCGTCCGGCTACGACGCGCAAAGCCCGGCGGCCGCTCGCGAGCTGGAAACCCGGACCGACTCGCGGCAAGGCGTGCGCGGCGGCGCCGACATGCCTTTCCCCGAGAAGTGGTACACCGCAAGCGAGCTCGACGTGCGCGCGGCGCCGCTCGGCGAGGTTTTCCTCGACTACCCCGAAGAGCTCGAAGGCACCGGGATACCGGGCCGCGTGCACCTGCTGCTGTTCATCGACGAGCGCGGCGTCGTGCGCAGGATGCACATCGTGGACGCGGAGCCGGCGAAGCTTTTCGACAAAGCGGCGACCCGCGCGTGGCAGGATGTCCGGTTCTCGCCCGCGCTCAAGGGCGGCGTGGCGGTGAAAAGCCAGAAGCTGCTGGAGCTCGACTTCCGGCCCTGAAGCGGCATCAGGCTTTGGCGAGCGCCTTGGGCAGCGGGAAGGTCACTTTCTCTAGCGCGCCCTCGAGCTCGCGCACCTCGGCCGCGCCGAGCGTTTGCAGCTTCTCGATCACCTCTCTGACCAGTACTTCGGGCGCCGAGGCGCCGGCGGTGATGCCGACGACGTTCTTGCCGGCGACCCACGCAGGATCGAGCTCGCCGGCATTGTCGACCATGTAAGCCGGGATGCCGGCATGCTGCGTCGCGACCTCGCGCAGCCGGTTGGAGTTCGAGCTGTTGGGCGAGCCCACGACCAGCACCACCTCGCACACTTCGGCGAGCGCCTTGACCGCGTCCTGCCGATTCTGGGTGGCGTAACAGATGTCGTCGCGGCGCGGCCCTACGATCGTCGGAAAGCGCTCGCGCAGCGCGTCGATCGTACGGCGCGCATCGTCCATCGAAAGCGTGGTCTGCGTCACGAAGGCGAGGTTGTCGGGGTCGGCGACCTGCAGCGACGCGACGTCGTCGGGGCTTTCGACGAGGTACATGCCGCCCTGAGACTGGCCCATCGTGCCTTCGACTTCCGGGTGGCCGGCGTGGCCGATCATCACGATCTCGCGGCCCTGCGAGCGCTTCTTCGTGACCTCGACGTGGACCTTGGTCACGAGCGGACAGGTCGCGTCGAAGACGCGAAAGCCTCGCGCCTCGGCCTCGCGCCGCACCGCCTGCGATACGCCGTGCGCGCTGAAGACGACGGTGCTGCCTGCGGGCACCTCGTCGAGGTCCTCGACGAAAATGGCGCCCTTGCTGCGCAGATCGTCGACCACGAACTTGTTGTGGACGACTTCGTGGCGCACGTAGATAGGCGCGCCGAACTGCTCCAGCGCGCGCTCGACGATCTCGATCGCACGGTCGACGCCGGCGCAGAATCCGCGGGGTTTTGCGAGCACGACTTGCATGACGTTGCCTTCCGGTTGAGCCGATTATGCGCGTTTCGCGTTCGACGGCGTGTCGCGCGGTTTGGTTCGCAGCGCGTCGAACACGAGCAGCACCGCGCCGCAGCTGATCGCGATGTCGGCGACGTTGAAGGCGGGCCAGTGCCAGCCCGCCGCGTGGAAATCGAGGAAGTCGACCACGGCGCCGATCGTGATGCGGTCGATGACGTTGCCGAGCGCTCCGCCCAGGATCAGCGCGAGCGCGAGACAGAACACGACGTCGTGCGCGTGGCGGCGCAGCAGCCAGCCGATCCACACCGACGCGACGATCGCGATCCCGGTGAAAAGCGCGCGCTGCCAGCCGCCGGCATCGGCGAGCAGGCTGAACGCCGCGCCTTTGTTGAAGACGAGCAGCATGTTGAAAAAGGACGTGATCTCCTTCACCTCGTGCACCGCGAACGCCTGCATCACCCAGTGCTTGGTGAGCTGGTCCAGCACGATGATCAGGGCGGAGAGCCCGAACCACTTAAGCATGGATGCGGACCTCGCCGGCGCCGAAGAGGTTGGAAGCGCAGCGCCCGCAGATCTCCGGGTGCGCGGCGTCGGCGCCGACGTCGGCGCGGTAATGCCAGCAGCGCTCGCATTTCGCATGAGCGGTCGCGGCGACCGAGAGCTTCACGCCCGGCAGCGCGGTTTCGGAAGCGCCTTCGGCGACGCCGTCCGTCACCTCCGCCTGCGAGGTGATGAAGACGAAGCGCAGGTCGTCGTCGAACGAGCGCAGGAACTCGGCGGCTTCGCCTTCGGCGTGCAGCGTGACCTCGCCGGCGAGCGACGAGCCGATCTTCCCCGCGACGCGCAGCGCTTCGAGCTGCTTCAACACGTCCGAGCGCAGCGTGCGCAGCCGCTGCCAGCGCTCGCGCAAGAGCTCGGCATCGGCCGGCAGCGCATGCTCGTACCACGTCTGCTCGAACACGCTCTCCTGCGCGTCCCTATTCAGCACCTCCCACACCTCCTGCGCGGTGAACGAGAGGATGGGCGCCATCAGGCGCGTGAGGCTTTGAGTGATGTGATAGAGCGCGTTCTGCGCCGAGCGGCGCGCATGCGAGGCCGCGGGGGCGGTGTAGAGCCGGTCCTTCAGGATGTCGAGGTAGAACCCGCCGAGGTCCTCCGAGCAGAACGTCTGCAGCCGCTGGGCGACGAGGTGGAACTCGTAATCGCCGTAGTGTCCGCGCGATTGCGGATCCTTGTCGCCGAGCGCCGAAGGCGTGAGCGCCGACTGGAGGTCGCGCGTCATCACCCACGCGTAGCGATCGATCTCGAGCCAGTCGGCGATCGGGAGCCGATCGCGCGCGTGATCGTAGTCCGCGAGGTTGGCGAGCAGGAAGCGCAGCGTGTTGCGGATGCGGCGATACGACTCGACCACACGCTTCAGGATCTCCTTTGAGATCGACAGCTCGCCCGAGTAGTCGGTGGCGGCGACCCACAGGCGCAGGATGTCCGCGCCGAGCTCGTCCATCACCTGCTGCGGCGCCACCACGTTGCCCTTGGACTTGCTCATCTTCAGGCCTTTGCCGTCGACGACGAAGCCGTGGGTGAGCAGCGCCTTGTACGGCGCGATGCCGTCGGTCATGCACGAGACCAGCAGCGACGAGTGGAACCAGCCGCGATGCTGGTCCGAGCCTTCGAGATAGAGGTCCGCGGGGTACGCGCTCTGCTCCTCGTGCGAGCCGCGCAGCACGGTGTAGTGCGTCGCGCCCGAGTCGAACCACACGTCGAGCGTGTCCTTGATCTTCTCGTAATACGGCGCGTCGTCGCCGAGCAGCTCCTCGGCGGTGATCTTCTGCCACGCTTCGATGCCCTGCTCTTCCACCTTCTTCGCGACGACTTCGAGGAGCTCGAGGGCCTTGGGATGCAGCTCGCCCGTCTCCTTGCGCACGAAGAACGGCATCGGCACGCCCCACTGCCGCTGGCGCGACAGCGTCCAGTCGGGACGGTTGGCGATCATGCCGTGCAGGCGCGCCTTGCCCCACGCAGGATAGAACTGGGTCGCTTCGACGCCGCGCAGCGCGGTCTCGCGCAGCGGCTCCCCGGGCGTCGTACCCTTGTAGCCGGGCACCTCGTCCATGCCCGCGAACCACTGCGTGGTCGCGCGCAGGATGATCGGCGTCTTGTGGCGCCAGCAGTGCATGTAGCTGTGGACGTAGTCGCTCTTGGCCATCAGCACGCCGCGCTCGGCCATGAGCTCGACGATCTTCGGGTTGGCTTTCCAGATGTGCAGGCCGCCAAAGAACGGCAGCGAGTCGACGTAGCGGCCGTCGCCCATCACCGGCGTGAGGATGTCGTCGTCCTTCATGCCGTAGGCGCGGCACGAGTTGAAGTCTTCCACGCCGTACGCCGGCGCGCTGTGCACGATGCCGGTGCCGGTGTCGAGCGTGACGTACTCGCCCAGATAAACCGGCGAACGGCGGTCGTAGAACGGGTGCTTGAACTCGATCAGCTCGAGCGCGCGCCCCTTGGCGGTAGCCAGGATGCGCGGCTCTTCCAGCCCATAGCGCTGCGCGATCTCGCCGCGCTCGAAGATATCTTTCGCGACGATGAGCAGCTTGTCCCTGGTCTCGACCAGCGCGTAGTCGATGTCCGGGTGCATGTTGAGCGCCTGGTTCGCGGGGATGGTCCAGGGCGTCGTGGTCCAGATCACCGCGTAGCCGGGCTTGTCAGGCAAAGACGTCAATCCGAATGCAGCCGCGATTTTTTCAGGCTGTGCGAACGGGAACGCGACGTCGATCGCCGGATCCTTGCGGTCTTCGTACTCGACTTCGGCTTCGGCGAGCGCCGAGCGGCAGTCGAAACACCAGTTGACCGGCTTGAGACCGCGATAGACGTAACCGCGCTCGACGATCTTGCCGAGCGCGCGGATCTCGTCGGCTTCGTTGCGGAACGCCATCGTGAGATACGGGTTGTCCCATTCGCCGAGGACGCCGAGGCGCTGGAAATCCTTCTTCTGCCTCTCGACCTGCTCGGCCGCATAAGCGCGGGCGAGACGCTGCGTCTCCTCGGCGGGCAGGTTCTTGCCGTGCAGCTTCTCGATCTGCACCTCGATCGGCATGCCGTGGCAGTCCCATCCCGGCACGTACGGCGCGTCGAAGCCCGAGAGCGATTTGCTCTTTACGATGATGTCCTTGAGGATCTTGTTGACCGCGTGGCCGATGTGGATGTCGCCGTTGGCGTACGGGGGACCGTCGTGCAGCACGAAGCGCGGACGCCCCGCGCTCGCCTTGCGGATGCGCTCGTAGAGCTTGCGCTCCTGCCACTGCTTCAACATGAGCGGCTCGCGCCTGGCGAGATCGCCGCGCATGGGAAAAGGCGTATCGGGAAGATTCAGCGTGTTCTTGTAATCGGCCATTCGTCGTTCGATGGTGAGAGCGCGGCGGCGTCAGCCGAGCCGCGCGCGGGGCGCGGCGTCGAGCCGCGCGAAATAGGCGCGTGTTTCCGCGACGTCGGCGGTGATCTGCGCCTTGAGCGCGGTGAGATCGGCGAACTTCTGCTCGTCGCGAAACTTGTGCAGGAAATCGACGCGCACGCGCGCGCCGTAGAGGTCGCCCTCGAATTCGAGGAGGAACACCTCGAGCACCGGCTCGCCGTGCTGCTTGACGGTCGGCCTGACGCCGAGGCTCGCGACACCGCGCGCCGGCGCGGCATTCGCGCGCTGCACTTCGACTGCGAAGATGCCCATGAGCGGCGGACGGTTGTGCGCGATGCGCACGTTGGCGGTGGGGTAACCGAGCTCGCGGCCGAGCGCGTCGCCGTGAACGACCGTCCCGCTGATGCTGTACGGTCTGCCGAGCAGTTGCGCGGCACGCGTGATCTCCCCCTGCTCCAGCGCCTTGCGGACCGCCGTGCTGGATGCGCGCTCGTCGCCGACGATGACGCTGGTCATCGCGTCGACTTCGTAGCCAAGCTCGGCCGCACGGCTCTTCAGGAGCGTGAAATCGCCGGAGCGGCGCGCGCCGAAGCGGAAATCGTCACCGACGAGGAGGTAGCGAACGCCCAGGCCCCGCACGAGCACGCGCTCGACGAATTCGTCCGCGGGCACCTGTGCAAGCCTGTAATCGAAGCGCAGCACGTACGCGCGCTCCAGACCCTGCTCGGCCAGGAGCTCGAGCTTCTCGCGCAGGCTCGTCAGGCGGGCCGGCGCCTGGTCGGGTGCGAAGAACTCGCGTGGATGCGGCTCGAACGTCATTGCGCACGGCGGGAGGCCGCGCTCGCGCGCGGCATCGCGCAACCGCGACAGCATGGCCTGGTGGCCGAGATGCACGCCGTCGAAGTTGCCGATCGTCAATGCGATGGGGGAGGAGGCAGCGCGCGGAACGCTGCGCAGGACACGCATGGTGCGCGCTACGGTAAAAGCTTGAATTGTAGCGGCTTTTGCGTGCTCCGGTCCAGACCGAGCGCGCTTTACGCGCAGCGAACGTCGGGTTGCGCGAGCGCTTCGGCTTCGAGCGCTGCGTAGACCTCGCCGAGGAGGATCAGCGCCGGCCCGGTGAGGGCGGCGTCCGCGATCCCGGGAAGATTCTGGAGCGTGAAGGTGAAGCGCCGGCGCGAGTCGAGGCTCGCGTTCTCGACCACCACGACCGGCATCGTCGGCGCGACGCCCGCTGCAATGAGCGCTTCGGCGATCGCCTGCGCTTCGCCCGCGCCCATATAGATCACCGCGGTGTCCGCCGCGGCGGCGGCGCGCGCCCAGTCGTTCGGCTTTTCGCCGACGCCGACGCGCGGCGTGAGGAACACCACGCTGCGAGCGAGACCCCGCTGGGTGAGCGACACACCGATCTCGGCGCTCGCGGCGAGCGCCGCAGTAACGCCTGGTACGACCTCGTGATCGATGCCCGCTTCGCGCAGCGCGGTGAGCTCCTCGTGCGCGCGGCCGAAGAGCATCGGGTCGCCGCCTTTGAGGCGCACGACCATCCGATGCTTGCGCGCGGCGTCGACGAGGCGCTTGTTGATGAAACGCTGCGCGGCCGAATGCCTCCCGCTGCGTTTACCCACGGCGACCCGCTCGGCGCGCTCGGCGAGCGCGATGGTACCGGGATGCACGAGCGCGTCGTGAAAGACGATGTCGGCGCGGCGCAGGACTTCGGCCGCGCGGATCGTGAGGAGATCGGGCGCGCCGGGACCGGCGCCGACGAGATAGACCTTGCCGTTCATGTCCTCACGCCGCCTCGCGGCGGCGGAACAGCGGATAGGGCTGATCGACCGAAGTCTGATAGCGCTCGCTGAAATCATCGAACGCGGCGAGCGCGGTGTCGACGTCCTCGCCTTCGCGCAATGCGAGCGCGTCAAAGCCGCAGCGCGTGAGGTAGAAGACCTGGTCGCGCTGGATGTCGCCGACCGCGCGAAGCTCGCCGCGCCAGCCGTAACGCTCGCGCAGGATGCGCGCGATGCTGTAGCCACGGCCGTCGGTGAAGCTCGGGAAGCGAACGGCAATCAGCGAAACGTGCGCGAGGTGCTCCGCGATGTCGGCGGGCTCGTCGTTACCCGCGAGCCATACGCCGACGCGGCCGCGCGCGATCAACGCCTCGCGCGAAGCTTTCCAGACGGCAAGCGGGACGATGACGTCGCCGCTCGCGGGAACCTCGGGAACCGCGCCGTCGGCGCCTTTATCAAGCAGCAGCCAGCTGTCGGCCGCGAGCTTTCGATCCTTGATGAGCGCCATACACGTTTTCCTTGAAAGGCTCCAATCCGATGCGGCGCGCGACGTCGATGAAGCGCTCGGCTTCGCTGTCGCGGTTCGCGAGATAGACCTCGATCAGCTTCTCGACGACGTCGGGCACGTCCTCCTGGGACACCGAAGGCCCGAGCACCTTGCCGAGCGCAGCGTCGTTACCCTGGTTGCCGCCGATCGAGATCTGATAGAACTCCGCGCCCTGCTTGTCGACGCCGAGGATGCCGATGTGGCCGATGTGATGATGGCCGCACGAATTCATGCAGCCCGAGATATTGAGGTCGAGCTCGCCGATGTCGTAGACGAAATCGAGATCGTCGAAGCGACGCTGGATCGCTTCCGCCACCGGGATCGACTTCGCGTTCGCGAGCGAGCAGAAATCGCCGCCGGGGCACGAGATGATGTTGGTGATCAGCCCCAAGTTCGGCGTGGCGAGACCGAGCGCGACCGCTTCCTGCCAGATCGCATGGAGATCGGACTGTTTGACGTCGGAGAGGAGCAGGTTCTGCTCGTGCGTCACGCGCAGCTCGCCGAAGCTGTACTTGTCGGCCATGTCGGCCACGGCGTCCATCTGCTCGGACGTGCAGTCGCCCGGCGGCACGCCGGTCTTCTTGAGCGACAGCGTCACCGCGGCGTAGCCCGGCATCTTGTGCGGATGCACGTTGCGGCGCGCCCACGCGGCGAAGCGCTTGTCGCGGCCGAGCGCGAGCACGTACGCGCTCGACAGCGCTTCGAGCTTCTCGTACGAAGGACGCGTGAAGCGCGCGGTCACGCGGTCGACCTCGCGCTGCGTGAGGGTGCCGGGGCCGTCCTTGGCGTAGGCCGTCCAGTCGGCTTCCACTTCGGCGCCGAAAGCCTCGGGCGTGCGGTCCTTCACGAGGATCTTGATGCGCGCCTTCCACTTGTTGTCGCGGCGGCCGTAGCGGTTGTAGACGCGCAGAATGGATTCGCAATAGGTGAGCACGTGCTGCCACGGCAGGAACTCGCGGATCACCGCGCCGAGGATCGGCGTGCGGCCCAGGCCGCCGCCGACGAGCACCCTGAAGCCGATCTCGCCCGCGTCGTTGCGCACCGCCTGCAGGCCGATGTCGTGCACCTGCAGCGCGACACGGTCCTCGGTCGCGCCGGAGATGCCGATCTTGAACTTGCGCGGGAGGTACGCGAACTCGGGATGGAAGCACGCCCACTGGCGCACGATCTCGCACCACACCAGCGGATCGACGATCTCGTCCGGGGCGATCCCCGCGAAGTGATCGCTGGTGATGTTGCGGATGCAGTTGCCGCTGGTCTGGATCGCGTGCATCTGCACCTTGGCGAGCTCGCCGAGGATTTCCGGCACGTCCTTCAATTCCGGCCAGTTGAGCTGGCAGTTCTGACGGGTGCTGAAATGGCCGTAGCCGCGGTCGTACTTGCGGGTGATGTGAGCGAGCGCTCGCAACTGTCGCGACGCCAGGATGCCGTAGGGGACGGAGATCCGGAACATCGGCGCATGTCGCTGAATGTAGAGACCGTTTTGCAGCCTCAGGGGCCTGAACTCGTCTTCCGAGAGACGGCCGGCGAGGAAGCGGCGGGTCTGATCGGCGAACTGCCGGACCCGCTCGTCCACCATGCGTTGATCGATTTCGTCGTAGATATACACGCTGCTCTCCCTCCAGAGCCGCCGATCATACGCCGCCCCATATAGCTCTAAAGAATATTGTGTTAGAGTTACATAACCACACGGTCTTAGCAGGATGGGTCCGATGAAATTGCAGCAGCTGCGCTATCTACGCGAGGTCGTGAGGCGCGGTCTGAACGTGTCCGAAGCGGCCGAGGCGCTGTACACGTCGCAGCCCGGCATCAGCAAACAGATCCGCATGCTCGAGGACGAGCTCGGAGTGCAGATCCTGGTGCGGCACGGCAAGCGGGTTGTGGATTTGACCGAGCCCGGCCGGATCATCGTGGAGATCGCCGACCGCATGCTCAAGGACGCGGACAGCCTGCGCGCGGTCGGGCAGGAGTTCGGCACCGAGGACACCGGCGCCCTGACGCTCGCCACGACGCCGACCCAGGCCCGTTACGCGCTGCCGCCGGTGGTCCAGCAGTTCATCAAGCGCCACCCGCGCGTGCGGCTCTCGCTGCGCGAAGGCAGTCCCGAGCAGATCATCGAGCTCGTCACCGGAGGCGTCGTCGACATCGGCATCGTCACCGAGTCGTATCCCGAGCAGCCCACGCTCGTGCTGCTGCCGTGCTACCAGTGGAACCGCGCGCTGATAGTGCCGATGGACCACCCGCTGCTCAAGGAAAAGCCGCTCACGCTCGAAGCGATCGCGCGCTACCCCATCGTCACCTACGACTTCGCGTTCAACGACGACTCGCCGATCCGCAAGGCTTTCGACGGCCGCAATCTCAAGCCGAACGTCGCGCTGACGGCGGTCGACGCCGACGTGATCAAGTCGTACGTGGAGCTCGGCGTGGGCGTGGGGATATTGGCGAAGATGGCGTACGACGAGGCGCGCGACACGAAGCTGCGCCTGCTCGACGCAGCGCAGCTCTTCGAGCCGAGCACCACGCGCATCGCCATACGCAAGAATGCTTACTTACGGCGCTACGTCTACGACTTCATCGAGCTCTTCGCGCCGCATCTGTCGCGCTCGGTGGTGGAGAAGACGATGCGGGGTCCCGCCGAATCCTACGAATTGTAGGATTCGATTTTGCGTAGCGGCGATAGCCGCTTGAGCGCGCCTTTGCGCCCGTAGCCGCGGCCGCGCCGGCCCGCGCGGCGAAGAGAGGCCTCGCCTTTTATCCCCCGGCGATGAGCTGGGAAATCGTGCCGATCACCGCGTCGCTGTCCCAGTCGAGATCGCCCACGATGCGATAGCGCACGCGGCCGTCGGGACCGATGATGAAAGACACCGGCAGGTAGCGCACGCCCCAGTTGCGCGAGACCGTTTTGTTGGGATCCATGGCGATCGGCAGATCAAGCCCCGTCTCCTTGACGAACCTGCGCACGCGCGCGTCCGGCTCGTCGAGGTTCACCGCGAGCACGGCGAAGCCCTTTGCGCCGAGCTTGTCGCGCAGGCGCTGGATCGACGGCATCTCGAGTCGGCACGGCTCGCACCACGTCGCCCAGAAGTTGATCAGCACGACCTTGCCGCGGTAGGCGGCGAGATTGTGGGAGCCTCCGTCCAGCCCTTTGAGCGACAGCGCGGGCGCCGGTCCGCCGCCCCACGGCGCGAGCGCCGGCGCAGCGTGAACCGCGGCTGCGAACAGCCACGCACACAGCGTCGTCAGACAGCACAGCAGGCCGTGCCGATTGCGCATCCACATCCTCCTATTCGGCCGCGCGATGGTGAAAGTCGCGCAACCGGAAACCGATGAGCCACAGCGTCGCGAAATAAGCGCCGGCCCCCGCCGCCACGACCACGCACAGCCGCAGCACACGTTGCTCCGCGCTCGCACCGACCCAATCGCTCGCCGCGCCTGTAGTGAACCACAGCGCCGCCCCCATGACGAACAGCGCCAGCGCGAGCTTCCATCCGAAAGCGAGCCATCCCGGCGACGGCGCGTAGATGCCTCTTCGCACGAGCAGCGTCAGCAGCGCGCCCGCGTTGAGGCACGCCCCGAGGCTGGTCGCGAGCGCAAGCCCCGCGTGGCGCAGCGGCAGTATCAGCGCGGCGTTCATCAGTTGCGTCGCGATCAGCGTGACGACGACGATGCGCACCGGCGTGCGTATGTCCTGCCTCGCATAGAACGCCGGCGCGAGCACCTTGACCAGGATCAGCGCGACGAGGCCGACGCTGTAGGCGATGACCGCGTCGCGCGTGGCAAAGGTGTCCGCGGGGGAGAACGCGCCGTACTGGAAGAGTGTCGTTATCAGCGGCACGGCCAGCAGCGCGAGCGCCACCGCCGCCGGCGCAGCGAGCAGCAGGGTGATCCTCAAGCCCCAGTCGAGCAGCTTCGAATAGTCTTCGGGCGAGCTCGTCGCGTAATGCTTCGAGAGGCTCGGCAGGAGAATCGTTCCGAGCGCGACGCCGAGCATGCCCGTGGGGAATTCCATCAGGCGGTCCGCGTAGTAGAGCCACGAGACGCTGCCCGTCACCAGGAAAGACGCAAAGATCGTGTTGATGACGAGGCTGACCTGCCCGAGCGAGACGCCGAACACCGCGGGCGCCATCTGCCGCAGCACCCGTCGAACCCCGTCGTCGAGCCTGGGGCGGAAGCGCGGCAGCATGCGGATCTTCATCAGGAACGGCAACTGGAAACCGAGCTGCAGCACCCCGCCCGCGAATACCGCCCACGCCAGGGCGAGCACCGGCGGATCGAAATAGGGAGCGGCCCAGAGCGCGAACGCGATGAACGAAAGGTTGAGCAGCACCGGCGTGAAAGCCGGCACCGAGAAGCGGCTGTAGGTATTGAGGATGCTGCCCGCGAAAGCGGTCAACGAGATGAAGAGGATGTACGGGAACGTGATGCGCAGCATCTCGACCGCGACGGCGTACTTCGCCGGATCGCCCAGGAAACCGGGTGCGGTGACGTAGATGATCACCGGCGCCGCCACGATGCCGATCGCGCTCACCACGAACAGCGTGACTGCGAGCACGCCGGAGACGTGATCGACCAGGAGCCGTGTATCCGCCTCACCGCGCTTGTTCTTGTATTCGGCGAGAATCGGGACGAAAGCCTGCGAGAACGCGCCTTCGGCGAACAGTCTGCGCAGCAGGTTGGGCAGGCGGAAAGCGACGAAAAAAGCGTCGGTGGCGATCCCGGCGCCGAAAATCCGGGCGATGACCGCGTCGCGCACGAAGCCCAGCACCCGCGACACGAACGTCATCCCGCTGACGGTCGCCAGAACCTTGAGTAAATTCATCTTCTTATGGGGGTCCTGCGGCGGGGTCAGACAGCTTGCCAAATGCGGTGTACGCCCGTATGATACCGCCCTTTTTCCAAGCAGAATCCGGAGTTTACATGGCCAACACCGCATCAGCCAGAAAGCGCGCCCGGCAGAGCGAAACCCAGCGTCAGCACAATGCCAGCCTGCGCTCCGAGTTCCGCACGGCCGTGAAGAGGGTCAACCAGGCGATCGAAGCCGGCGATAAAACCGCCGCGCGGGACGTATACCAGCGTGCGGTCAGCACGATCGATTCGATCGCGGACAAGAACATCATTCACAAGAACAAAGCCGCGCGACACAAGAGCCGACTCTCCGCCGCCATCAAGGCGATGGCCTGACGCCGCCAGGTTGCGCCCGACTCGAACGTAAGCAAGAATAGACGGACTGACGGCGGCTTTGAGCCGCCGTCGCCGTTTTCAGGGCCCGGAAATCACGCTCGGGCCCGGTCCGCTCAAGCCGCCAACTAGAGGTCGCCTTATGTCTCACCTGATGAACACCTACGCGAGGCTCCCGGTCGCTTTCGAGCGGGGCGAGGGATCGTGGCTGTGGGATCTGCAAGGCAGACGTTACCTCGACGCGCTCGCCGGCGTCGCCGTCTGCGGCCTGGGACACGCCCACCCGCGCCTCACGCGCGCGCTGCAAAAACAGGTCGCGACGCTCATCCACACCTCCAACATCTACGAGATCGATCTCCAGTCGAAGCTCGCCGACCGCCTCGCCGCCATCTCCGGCATGGAGACGGTGTTCTTCTGCAACTCGGGGTGTGAAGCGAACGAAGCGGCGATCAAGCTCGCGCGGCTGTACGGCCACAAGAAAGGTATCGAAGCCCCCGCGATCGTCGTGATGGAGCAGTCCTTCCACGGCCGTACCATGGCGACGCTCACCGCGACCGGCAGCCGCAAGGTGCAGGCGGGGTTCGAGCCGCTGCTGTCCGGTTTCGTGCGGGCGCCGTTCGACGATCTCGAAGCGGTGCGCCGCGTCGCTGCCGGCAACCGCAGCGTCGTCGCGGTGCTCGTCGAGCTCGTCCAGGGCGAAGGCGGCGTCAACGTGTGCAGCCCCGAGTACCTGAACGGCCTGCGTGAGATCTGCGATCAGAACGAGTGGCTGCTCATGCTCGACGAAGTGCAGACCGGCACGGGTCGCACCGGGAAGTGGTTCGCGTACCAGCATTCCGGCGTGCAACCCGACGTCGTCACCCTCGCCAAAGGCCTCGGCAACGGAGTGCCCATCGGCACCTGCATGGCCGCCGGCGTGGCGGCGACGCTTTTTACGGCGGGCAAGCACGGCTCGACCTTCGGCGGCAATCCGCTCGCGTGCGCGGCCGGCCTGGAGACGCTCGCCATCATCGAGGAAGACGGTCTCATGCAGAACGCCGTCGAGATCGGCGATTACATCCGCGGCGAGCTGCGCGCCCACCTCTCCGGCATCCCCGGCGTGAAGGACGTGCGCGGCGTCGGCATGATGGTCGGCGTCGAGCTCGCATTCCCCTGCGGCGAGCTCGTCACCCGCGCGCTTGCTGCAGGGCTCTTGATCAACGTCACGAACGATACCGTCGTGCGCCTGCTGCCGCCGCTCATCTACACGCGCGAGGAAGCGCGCATGCTGCTCGACATGCTCGTTCCGCTCATCCAGGAATACGTGGCCGAGCAGACCGCGGCAGGCACGCCTCAGGCGGCTTCGCACGCGGCCTGATCGCCATCGACGCACCATGGCAGTCAGGCACTTTCTACAGCTCAAGGATTTCAGCCGCGAGGAGTTCCACCACCTCTTCGCGCGCACGCGCTCGATCAAGGAGCGCTTCAAGCGCTACGAGCCCTACCGTCCGCTGCACGACCGGACGCTGGCGATGGTGTTCGAAAAGCATTCGACCCGCACCCGCGTCTCGTTCGAAGCGGGCATGCACCAGCTCGGCGGCTCGGTGATCACGCTGATGACGCGCGACACCCAGCTCGGCCGCGGCGAGCCGATCGAAGACGTGGCGCGAGTCATCACGCGCATGGTCGACATCGTGATGATCCGCACCTTCGAGCAGGCGATCATCGAGCAGTTCGCGAAGCATTCGCGCGTGCCGGTGATCAACGGGCTCACGAACGAATATCACCCGTGCCAGATCATGGGCGACATCTACACGTTCATCGAGCACCGCGGCGACATCCGCGGCAAGACGGTGGCGTGGATCGGCGACTCCAACAACGTCTGCAACACCTGGCTGCAGGCCGCCGAGCTCTTCGATTTCAACGTGCACGTGTCCACCCCGCCGGGCTACGAAGTCGAGCCCGAGCGCGCGGGACTCTACGGCACCGACCACTACGAAGAATTCGCCGATCCTATGGAGGCGGTGAAGGGCGTCGACCTCATCACCACCGACGTCTGGACGAGCATGGGTTTCGAAGCCGAGAACGCGCAGAGAAAGCGCGCCTTCGAAGACTGGCAGGTCGACGGCGACATGATGCGCGCGGCGAAGAAGGACGCGCTCTTCATGCACTGCCTTCCCGCGCACCGCGGCGAGGAAGTCGCTGCCGACGTCATCGACGGTCCCAACAGCGTGGTCTGGGACGAGGCGGAGAACCGGCTGCACACGCAGAAAGCGCTGATGGAGTTCCTGCTCCTCGGCAAGGTCGACTCATGAGGCTCCTCACGCAGCGACGACGACGTCGCATCTGACGCCCCTTCGTATTCCGCGGCCGGGCGGGCGCGGCAGCGCCGCGCGTCCGATGCATACCTCATTCACATCAAGAGAAGCGCCATGAGCGAAATCAAGAAAGTCGTGCTCGCCTATTCGGGCGGGCTGGATACCTCGGTCATCCTGAAATGGCTGCAGGACGTCTACGAGTGCGAGGTCGTCACTTTCACCGCCGATATCGGCCAGGGCGAGGAAGTCGAGCCCGCGCGCGCCAAGGCGCAGGCCGCGGGCGTGAAGCAGATCTTCATCGACGACCTGCGCGAAGAGTTCGTGCGCGATTTCGTGTTCCCGATGTTCCGTGCGAACACCCTCTACGAAGGCGAGTACCTGCTCGGCACCTCGATCGCGCGCCCGCTCATCGCCAAGCGCCTCATCGACATCGCGCGCGAGACCGGCGCCGACGCCATCTCGCACGGCGCGACCGGCAAGGGCAACGATCAGGTCCGCTTCGAGCTCGGTGCGTACGCGCTCATGCCGAACGTCAAGATCATCGCGCCGTGGCGCGAATGGGACCTGCTCTCGCGCGAGAAGCTCCTCGACTACGCCGAGAAGCACGGCATCCCGGTCGACTACAAGAAAAAGGCCGGACAGGCGCCGTATTCCATGGACGCCAACCTGCTGCACATCTCGTACGAAGGCGGCATCCTCGAGGACCCGAACTTCGAGCCCGAGGACTCGATGTGGCGCATCACGGTCTCGCCCGAGAAAGCGCCGGACAAGCCCGAGCACGTCGAGCTCCAGTACCAGCGCGGCGACATCGTCGCGGTGAACGGCAAGCCGATGAGTCCGGCCGAAGTGCTGACCGAGCTCAACCGCCTCGGCGGCGCGCACGGTATCGGCCGTCTCGACCTCGTCGAGAACCGCTACGTCGGCATGAAGTCGCGCGGCTGCTACGAAACACCCGGCGGGACGATCATGCTGAAGGCGCATCGCGCCATGGAGTCGATCACGGTCGACCGCGAAGTGCTAGCGCTCAAGGACGATCTCATGCCGCGCTACGCGCGCATGATCTACAACGGCTACTGGTTCAGCCCGGAGCGTCAGCTTCTCCAGAAGCTGATCGACGAATCGCAGAACACCGTCAACGGCGTCGTGCGCCTCAAGCTCTACAAGGGCACCGTGATGACGGTCGGGCGTTCGTCGGAGACCGATTCGCTGTTCGACCCCGCGATCTCGACGTTCGAGGACGATAAAGGCGCTTACGACCAGGCCGACGCCGCGGGCTTCATCCGCCTGAACGCACTGCGGATGCGGATCGCCGCGAACCAGAAAAACCGCCGCGCGTAAAGCACGATTCGCGAAGGGCGCGCGCCGGGGCAAGCAAATTGCTGCGGTCGGCGCGAGCCTTTTTTTCGTGCCGGAGCGGCGGAATTCTTGCGGTTTGCTCCCGCGGCGGATACCTTCGATTATGTCGCCGTCCTCGGGGCGATTCGGCGTCAGGTGAGAGATGACTACCATAGCGGTCGTAAGAAAAAACGGCTACGCCGCGATCGCCGCGGATACGATGACCAAGTGGGGCTCGGGTAAGGAAACCGCGAGCTACATCGTCAATCACGGCAAGATTTTCCGCGTCGGCAACACTTACCTCGGCGTCACCGGCAACGCCACTTTCCAGACCATCCTGCGGGACTACTTCGCGCGGCCTCGCGTCTACGCGCGCTTCGACAGCCCGCTGGAGATCTTCAAGACGTGGCAGAAGCTGCACACGGTGCTCAAGCAGGACTACTTCCTCGTTCCCGGGCACGGCGAAGACGACGCGATCGAATCGTCGCGTATGGACGTGCTCATCATGAATGCGTCCGGCATATTCGGTATCGCCGCCCACCGCACCGTGCAGGAGTTCGCGAAGTTCTACGCGTTCGGGAGCGGCGGCGATATCGCGCTCGGCGTGATGTACGCGACCTACGACGATTCCAAGCGCTCGGCCGAACAGATCGCGCGGCATGCGATCGAAGGCGCCGCCGAGTTCGACGACAGCACCGGCGCGCCCGTCACGTGCTATGCGCTAAAATTGCGCAAGAGCTGATCATCACCGCGTCGCGCGAGCGGCGCTCCACGAAATACAGGGGAGACACGCGATGCCTTCGTTCGACATCGTCTCCGAAGTGAATCAGGTCGAGGTGCACAATGCGCTCGACCAGACAAACAAGGAAATCACCAACCGCTTCGACTTCAAGGGCTCGGACGCGCGCGTCGAGCTCAGCGAGAAGGAGAAGGTCCTCACCGTCTACGCCGACGACGACTTCAAGCTCGGCCAGGTGCTGGACGTGCTGACGGGCAAGCTCGCCAAGCGCGGCGTCGACGTGCGCTGCCTGAAGACCGGCGAGATCGACAAGGTCAGCGGCAACAAGGTCAAGCAGACCGTCGCCGTGCGCGAGGGTGTCGAACAGGACCTCGCGAAGAAGATCGTCAAGCTCATCAAGGACAGCAAGCTCAAGGTCCAGGCGAGCATCCAGGGCGACGCGGTGCGGGTGTCGGGCGCGAAGAAGGACCTGCTGCAGGAAGCGATCGCGCTCGTGAGGAAGTCGATCACCGACTTCCCGCTGCAGTTCAAGAACTTCAGGGATTGACCTCGAGACCGCTGACCCAGCGGTCGTAAACCTTGTGCGCTGCTCGATGCAAAGCGTCGACGCGCGCGGCGATGTCGACGCGCATCTGTTCCGGCGTCTGCACCGCCGGGCTGAGCGGCAGCGCCTCCTCGATCTCGCGCGCGCCGGTCTCGCACCACGTCTCGATGAGATCTTCGGTCATCTCGACGTGGCATTGCATGCCGATCGAGTTGCCGACCACGAACCCCTGGTTCGCGCAGTGCGCGCTTCCCCAGATGCGCTCGGCCGCAGGGGGGATCGAGAACGTCTCCCCGTGCCAGTGATACGACAGGAACGGCTTCGCGGGCCCCCACTCGCGCGCCTCGGCCGTGGCCGCGACCTGCACTTCGCCCCAGCCGATCTCTTTCACCGCATTGCGCGTAACGCGGCCGCCGAGCGCTTTCGACAGCAGCTGCCCGCCGAGGCAATGACCGATCACCGGCACGTCGTTCGCCACGCTCGCGCGCGCGAGCTCGAGCACCGGCGGAATCCAAGGCAGGTCGTCGTTGACGCTCATCGGTCCGCCCATCATCGCCAGCCCTGAGAACCCACCGAAAGCGGGCAGGACTTCACCTTCATCGAGCTTCACGAGCCGCCAGGACAGGCCGCGCCCGTCGAGGTACGTGGCAAAATAGCCCGGACCTTCGGTGCGGGCGAAGCGCAGGATGACGATCGGTTTCATGGCGACGGGTAAACCGGCAAGGCTTTCGAGTTTAGCCGCACTGCTGCTGCTCTTTCAGCTTGCCGCGGACGCCGCCGACATCGCCGTCACCGCGCTCTTCAACGGCAAGGCCGTGATCGTCGTCGACAACGGCAAACCGCGCACGCTCTCGGTCGGCGACACGACGC
The DNA here is from genome assembly GCA_036262035.1 of Burkholderiales bacterium. NCBI lineage: Bacteria > Pseudomonadati > Pseudomonadota > Betaproteobacteria > Burkholderiales > Burkholderiales bacterium. The sequence goes on from DATAJS010000031.1 coordinate 324,167, forward strand.
CCGACGGCGTGAAGCTCGTGAGCGCGAGCAGCGAATCCGCGGTCGTCGAATATGCCGGCAAGCGGCAGACGCTGCGCCTCGGCGAGGGCACGCGCCTGGGCGCCGGGGCGAGCGCTTCGGCGGGCGGTTCCGGCCAGGTGACGCTGACCGTCGGCGCCGGCGGACACTTCTGGGCGAACGGCGCGATCAACGGTGTCGCGATCCGCTTCCTCGTCGACACCGGCGCGACTTCGGTCGCGCTCTCCAGCGAGGCCGCAAAACGCATGGGCTTGAATTACACCGCGGGTACACGCGTGGGCGTGCGCACCGCGAACGCCGTGACCAGCGGCCATCGTATCGCGCTCGACAGCGTCCGGGTCGGCGACATCACGCTCACCAATGTCGAGGCGCTGGTCCTCGAAGGCCGCTACCCAGAAGAGGCGCTGCTCGGCATGAGCTTTCTGGGCCGCACGCAGATGAAGCGCGAGGGCGACACCCTTACCTTGGTCCGTCGATACTAGGACGCCACGCTCTTCGTGACCTCGAGCTCCGGGTCGTTCTTGAAGACGCCGCGGATGTTCGTGACGGCGAGGAAGATCTGCAGCACGATCAGCGCGTAGGCATCCTGGCTCCAGCCCCACACGCTCCACAGGACGTTCGACAGCAGGAACACCCAGAAGCCGAACGTGCGCTTGCGCCGCGAGCGCGCGCCGACGAGCCACGCCGCGGCGATGGTCACCACCATCGCCGGCCACTGCAGGAGATCGATATCCATTCGGATTGAGCGTTCGGGACCCGGGATTGAGCCCGGGGCAAGACCCGTGCCGCCGCCTAGGACTCGGGTTTGTCCGAATCCGGCGCGTCGCCGACCATCGACAGCAGATGGCCGAACTTCCTGCGCTTGGTCTGGAGGTAAGCCCTGTTGGCGCTGCGCGGCGGCGCTTCGACCGGCACGCGCTCGACGACCGACAGGCCGTAGTTCTCCAGCGCCTGTACCTTGTCCGGGTTGTTGGTCATGAGCCGGACCTGCCTCACGCCAAGATCGAAAAGGATGTGCGCGCCGGCGCTGTAGTCGCGCATGTCGGCGGCGAAACCGAGCGCGTGATTGGCTTCGACGGTGTCGTGCCCTTCGTCCTGCAGCGCGTAAGCCCGGATCTTGTTGAGTAAACCGATGCCCCGGCCCTCGTCGAACATGTAGACGAGGACACCCGTCCCGACCTGCTCGATCATCGTCATCGCCGCGTCGAGCTGCTCGCCGCAGTCGCAGCGCTCGGAGCCGAATACGTCGCCGGTAAGACACTGCGAGTGCAGCCGCACCAACGTCGGCTCCCCCGAGCGGATCTCGCCCTTGACCAGCGCGACGTACAGCGTGCGCTCGAAGCTGTCGGCATACACGATGAGCTTGAACGGGCCTGCCTTGCTCGTCGGCAGCGTGGTCTCGGCGCGACGGCGGATCGCCCGCTCGTTCTGCCGGTACGCGACGAGATCGCCGATCCTGAGGATCCTGATGCCGTGCCGCTCGGCGAAGCGCTCGAGCTCGGGCATGCGCGCCATCGTGCCGTCGTCGTTCATGATTTCGCAGATCACGCCGGCAGGCTTGAGGCCGGCCAAGCGCGCGAGATCGACCGCGGCCTCGGTGTGCCCGGGCCGCGTGAGCACGCCGCCGTCGAGGGCGCGCAGCGTCTGCAGCCTTCCGGGCCGTATCAGATCCGCCGGGCGTGCGTTGTCGGCGATCGCCACCTGTATCGTACGGGCGCGGTCCTGCGCCGACATGCCCGACGCCACGCCTTCGCGCGCGTCGATCGGCGTCGCGAACGCGGTCTGGAACTTGGTCGTGTTGACCCGATCGTCGGTGATCAGCGAGAGGTCGAGCTGGCGCATGCGCTCTTCGGTGAGCGCGAGTGAGACCAGCCCCCGGCCGTGCGTGGCCATGAAGCTGATCGCCTCGGGCGTCGCCTTGTCCGCGGCGACGAAGAGATCGCCCTCGTTCTCGCGGTCGGCGCTGTCGACCAGGATCACCATGCGCCCGCGGCGCACGTCGGGCAGCACCTGCTCGACCACGTATTCGCTCGTCCTGGGCGTGCTCATAGGCGGTGCGGTCAAGCCTGCGGCGAGTTTCGCGAGATGAGGCGCATGAACTCGGCGCGCGTCTTCTCGGTGTTGAACTCGCCGGTGAACGCCGACGTGGTCGCGATCGAATGCTGCTTCTGGATGCCGCGCATGATCATGCACATGTGCTGCGCCTCGATGACGACCGCCACGCCCAGCGGCTTCAGCGTCTCCTCGATGCAGTTGCGCACGTCGACCGTGAGACGCTCCTGCACCTGCAGGCGCCGCGCGAAAGCGTCCACCACGCGCGGGATCTTGGACAATCCGACGATGTAGCCGTTGGGGATGTACGCGACGTGGGCCTTGCCGAAGAAAGGCAGCATGTGGTGCTCGCACAGCGAGTACACCTCGATGTCGCGAACGATCACCATCTGCTGGTATTCCTCGCGGAACATCGCGGAGCGCAGGATCTGCGTCGGATCGAGGCCGTAGCCGTGCGTGAGGTACTGCAGCGCCTTGGCGACGCGCTCGGGCGTTTTCGCGAGGCCTTCGCGCTGCGGATCCTCCCCGAGCTCTTCGAGCAGGCCGCGCACGCGTTCCGACATGCGCTCCACCTTCGGCGCGTCGTAGCGGTCGATCTTTTCGTAGCCGTTCGTCTGGTTGTCCTGCGCCATACCGCCTGGCCGATTCATGCGCGTACCGTCTTGTGAGAGTGGATGGGCATTCTAGTCCGCGAGCCGCTCGCGGATCGCGTTCAGTATGCCTTCGGCGTTGAGGCCGCACGACGCGAGCTGGATCGAAGGGTCGCCCTGGTCGATGAAGCGGTCCGGCAATCCGAGTTGCAATACCGGGACCGTGACGCGGTGGCGCTCGAGCGCCTCGATCACCGCGCTCCCGGCCCCGCCCGCAACGACGTTCTCCTCGATGGTTACGAGCAGCTCGTGGCGCCCGGCAAGGTCGAGGACCAGCGACTCGTCGAGCGGTTTGACGTAGCGCATGTTGGCGACGGTCGCCTGAAGCTCCTCGGCCGCGGTGAGGCCGGGGTGGAGCATCGAGCCGAACGCGAGGATCGCCACCTTGCGCGCGGCATCGGGCGCCGCTTCGCGCCGGATCTCGCCCTTGCCGACGGGCACGATCTGCATCGCTTTCTGCGTCGCCACGCCGGGCCCGGTGCCGCGCGGGTAGCGCACCGCAGTCGGCGTATTCATCGTGAATGCCGTGTACAGCATCTGCCGGCATTCGTTCTCGTCAGCCGGCGTCATCACCGTCATATTGGGAAGACACCGCAGATAGGAGAGATCGAAGCTGCCGTTGTGCGTCGCGCCATCCGCGCCGACCAGCCCCGCGCGGTCGATCGCCAGCACGATGGGCAGGTTCTGGATCTGCACGTCGTGGATGAGCTGGTCGTAGGCGCGCTGAAGGAAGGTCGAGTAGATCGCGACCACCGGCTTCATGCCTTCGCACGCGAGGCCTGCCGCGAAGGTGAGCGCGTGCTGCTCGGCGATGCCGACGTCGAAATAGCGGTCGGGGAAGCGCGCGGCGAACTGCACGAGGCCCGAGCCTTCGCGCATCGCGGGCGTGATGCCGACGAGGCGCGAGTCGGCTTCCGCCATGTCGCACAGCCAGTCCCCGAAGATCTGGGTGTACGACTGCTTGCCGCCCGACTTGCCGCCGACGATGCCGTTGGTGTGATCGAACTTCGAGACGCCGTGATACAGGACCGGATCGTTTTCCGCGAGCTTGTAGCCCTGTCCCTTGCGCGTGACGACGTGCAGGAACTGCGGCCCGCGCAGGTTCCTGATGTTGTGCAGCGTCGGGATGAGCGCGTCGAGGTCGTGGCCGTCGATCGGGCCGATGTAGTTGAAGCCGAACTCCTCGAACATCGTGCCGGGGCTCATCATGCCTTTCACGTGCTCTTCGGCGCGGCGCGCGAGCTCGCCCAGCACGCGCTCGCCCAAACCCCGGGCGGTGTTGTAGACGCGGCCCGACATGAGCCGCGCCAGGTACTTGTTGAGCGCGCCCACCGGCGGCGAGATCGACATCTCGTTGTCGTTCAGGATGACGAGCAGGTCGACGTCCATGTCGCCCGCGTTGTTCAGCGCCTCGAACGCCATGCCGGCGGTCATCGCGCCGTCTCCGATCACCGCGATCGCGCGGCGGCGCTCGCCTTTGAGCTTCGAGGCGACGGCCATGCCCAGGGCGGCGCTGATCGACGTGCTGGAATGCGCCGTGCCGAAAGTGTCGTATTCGCTTTCGTCGCGCCGCGGAAATCCCGAGATGCCTTCCCACATGCGCAGCCGCTTCATCCCGGCACGCCGCCCGGTGAGCACCTTGTGCCCGTAGGTCTGGTGGCCGACGTCCCACACGATGCGGTCGTTGGGCGTGTCGAACACGTAGTGCAGGGCTATGGTGAGCTCGACGGTGCCGAGGTTCGAAGAGAGATGGCCTCCCGTCTGGCTCACCGATTCGAGCAGGAACTGGCGCAGCTCGTCGGCAAGGCGCCGCAGCTGGCTTCGTTCCAGCTGGCGCAAGTCATGGGGATAGGAAATTCCGTCCAGTAGCTCGTACATCGGCGGTAGTTTGTGCGCAGCGGCGGTCAGCCGCGTGCTTAGAATTTTCGAAGGACGATGAAGTCCGCGAGTTGTCGCAATCTCACCGCGCGCTCGCCGAAGCCTTCGAGCGCGGAAAGAGCATCGTGACGCAGCGCTTCGGCGAACTTCTTCGATTCGGTGACGCCCAGCGCGCTCACGTAAGTCGGTTTGTTGCGCTCCGCATCCTTGCCCGCGGTCTTGCCGAGGGTCGCGGTAGGCGCTTCGGCGTCGAGCACGTCGTCGACGACCTGGAACGCGAGCCCGATCAGCTTGGCGAAGCGATCGAGCTCGGCGAGCTCGCTCTCACCGAGGCCGTGGCCGCAGTGCGCGCCGAGCAGCACCGACGCGCGGATCAGCGCACCCGTCTTGTGGATGTGCATGAGCTCGAGCTCCGGCACGGACAGCTTCTTGCCCACCGAATCGAGATCGATCGCCTGGCCGCCCGCCATGCCGCGCGACCCCGCGGCGGTCGCGAGCAGCTTCACCATGTGCAGCTGGTCGACGCTGTGCTCGGCGAGGCGGTATTCGCCGAGGAGCTGCAAAGCGAGGCTTTGCAGCGCATCGCCCACCAGGAGCGCGGTCGCCTCGTCGTACTCGACGTGGACGGTGGGCTTGCCGCGGCGGAGCACGTCGTCGTCCATGCACGGCAGATCGTCGTGCACGAGCGAATACGCGTGGATCAGCTCGACCGCGGCGCCGGCGAGCGCGACGCGCTCGATGTCGGCTTCGGAGAGCTCGCCGCCGGCGAACGCGAGCAGCGGCCGCACGCGCTTACCCGAGCCGAGCACCGCATATCGCATCGCAGCGTGGAGGCGCTCCGGGACGATCTTGGCCGACGGCAGGACGGTCTCCAGCAACGTCTCGATACGAGCCTGGCGGGCAGCCGCCCAGCTCTGGAAGTCGGGCGCGTCCATTACTGTTCCGCCGCGCCGAACGTGCGCAGAACGTCGTCCTCGAGGATCCTGACCTGCTGTTGAGCGTCCTGCAGCGCGGCCTGGCAGAACTTCAGGAGCTCGGCGCCGCGCTTGTACGCCGCGAGAGACTGTTCGAGCGGCATCTGCCCGGCCTCCATACTGGCGACGATTTTCTCGAGCTCGGTGAGGGCCGATTCGAAAGTGGCCTCCTGCTCGGGGGGCTTGCCGGGGGTGGGCATTCGGGGTACCTGACGAAACCGTAAAGATTAGCGCAATCAGTGATTTGCGGTCAATCTAAAGGAGGGGCCGCGAGTGCTCTGCGACGACGCGAGCTTCGTTCGCGTGCATCGGCGCACGTAATCCGCGCGGCCTTCTCACGCGTTGTGCAATTGAACCCGGCGCGGCTGGAAAAACCGGTTGCCCGGCCCGATATGTGCCGCTTGCCCACGTGCGCTAGTCGGGCAAAATCGGTTGCCTTTTCAAGACCTTTGGGAAAAAATAGCGCCTCTTTCGCGGGGGCGCCCAGTCGTCACGCCGAGGCTGGCCACATCGGCGACGATCGCCTTCACTCCTTCACGAACGACCACTCTGCATGTCAGACCTTTCCAGCGTCGCTGCACTGGGCAGTGACTCCTCGCAATTGCCGATCGGCTGGTACTTCGATCCCGCGCTCTACGAGATCGAGAAACGCATCTTCTTCGAGCGCGGCCCGGGCTATGTCGGTCACGAGCTCATGGTGCCGAACGCGGGCGATTACCACGCGCTGGCGTGGATGGGCGATGCCAAGGCGCTGGTGCGCAACGATCATGGCGTCGAGCTCCTGTCGAACATCTGCCGCCATCGCCAGGCGGTGATGCTGCGCGGCCGGGGCGCGGTCCGCAACATCGTCTGCCCGCTGCACCGCTGGACCTACGGCCTGGACGGGCGCCTCATCGGCGCCCCGCAGTTCGAGGAGAATCCCTGCCTCGACCTCGCGAAGTCCAAGCTCACGGACTGGAACGGACTGCTGTTCGCGGGCCAGCGCCGGGTGGCGGACGATCTCGCCGCGCTGGGCGTGGCGAAAGATCTCGATTTCTCGGGCTTCGTATACGACCGCACCGAGATCGACGAATACGCGTGCAACTGGAAGACCTTCATCGAGGTTTACCTCGAGGATTATCACGTCGAGCCGTTCCACCCCGGGCTCGGCAATTTCGTCGATGTCCGCGATCTGTCCTGGGAGTTCGGCGACTGGTACAGCGTCCAGACGTGCGGGGTGAAGCGCGGACTCGGGCGTCCCGGCAGCAAGGTCTACCAGCGCTGGCACGATGAAGTCCTGCGTTACGCCGCAGGCCGCCAGCCGGCTCACGGCGCGATCTGGCTCACCTACTTTCCCAACATCATGGTCGAGTGGTATCCGCATTCCCTGGTGATCAGCACGCTGGTGCCGCGCGGTCCCGAGGCGTGCACGAACGTGGTGGAGTTCTACTATCCCGAGGACATCGCGCTCTTCGAGCGCGAGTTCGTCGAGGCGGAGCAGGCGGCCTACCGCGAGACCGCGGTGGAAGACGCGGAGATCATTGAGCGCATGACCGCGGGCCGGCGCGCATTGCTGCAACAGGGCATCGACGAGAGCGGCCCCTATCAGTCACCGCTGGAAGACGGCATGCGGCATTTCCACCAGTTCATCCGGCGCGAGCTGCAGCCTCACCTGTGAATCCGGGCGCCGCGGGCCGAACGTTTCGAAACGCGGACTGACTGGCCGATATGTTCACGACCCTCATCAGCGCCGAAGAGCTCGCGGCGAATCTCCGTAAACCCGATTGGGCGATCTTCGATTGCCGGCACGATCTGGCCGATTACGAGCATGGCCGCCGGGCCTATCGCGAGTCGCACATACCCGGCGCGGCCTTCGTGCACCTCGACGAGGATCTCTCGGGCCCCAAGACGGGCGGCAACGGGCGGCACCCGCTGCCCCACTCGCGGACGTTCGCGCTGAGGCTCGGCGCCCTCGGCGTCGGCAATACGACGCAAGTGGTCGCCTACGACGCCAGCGGCGGCTATTACGGCGCACGGCTGTGGTGGATGCTGCGCTGGCTCGGCCACACCCGCGTCGCGGTGCTGGACGGCGGCTGGCAGCGGTGGACGCAGCGCGGCTTCGAAGTCTCGACCGAGGTTCCTGTCCCCCAGCCGACCACGTTCGCGATACTGGCGCGCCCGCGCGCGGCCGTGGACGCGGCCTTCGTCGCGTCGCACCTCGATGACGCAAAGACCCTCGTCGTGGATGCTCGGAGCCCCGACCGCTTCAGGGGCGAGAACGAGACGCTCGATCCCGTCGCCGGTCACATTCCCGGCGCCGCGAACCGCTTCTTCCGGCTGAACCTGGCCGAGGATGGCTCGTTCAAGCCGCCCGAGCGTCTGCGGGGTGAGTTCGAAGCGTTACTGGGGGGACGAGAGGCTGCTGCGGTGGTGCATCAATGCGGGTCCGGTGTGACCGCCTGCCATAACCTGCTCGCGATGGAGCACGCAGGCCTGGCAGGCTCCCGGCTTTACCCCGGATCGTGGAGCGAGTGGGTCAGCGATCGCTCCCGGCCTGTGACGCGCTGACGCGCGCCAGCAGGCCGTCTTCGCCGCCGGTGACGATCGCGGCGAGGATCGCGAGCGCAAGAATCGTCAGCAGGCCCGCCGCGCAGCGGCGCAACACCGCTCGCGCGTCGACCGGATCGGGATACGCCTCTTCGAGGCGGCGTCGTTCTACGGAGCTGATCATGGCGTCGCTCTCCGGTTCTCAGAAAGTCGGGGCGTCGATCGACTGGGCGTTCGCGCTGATCGGGTAACGCTCGTGGAACGGGCGCTCGGAAGACTGCTCGACGATCTGGGTCGGCGCGGCGTTGGCGACCGACTCGAGCGCGTTGGGGGTGGTCAACAGAAGCGCCGCCGCGCCGCACGCGACGAAGACCATGGCGGTCAGCACCGCGACGAGCTCGACGGTTCCGCCGCCTGCGATCGCTACGTTCATCGTTTCGGTGGCGGCTTGCGACGTGAGTTTCGCTTTCATGATGACGTCTCCTGTGATCGAAGCGTGGTGGTTTACGGATACGACGGACGAAATCCAGGAGCGAATTGTTCACGTGCGAGCGCAGCGACGAAATACGTCGCTGCGGCTAGTTCCATGCATATAGTCCCCGGATGGCACGCTCGTTGCGGAGAGCGCGGCACTGCTCTTCACGGAGCGTGGAACCGCTCGCAGATCACGAGCGCTCGAGCACGATGTTGAAGAGCTACGCCGCCGACGCGGTGCTGTTCGTGCACTTCGCGTTCGTGCTGTTCGTCACGGGCGGCCTTGCGGCGATCTGGCTCGGCGCGATCTTTCGCTGGCAGTGGGTGCGAAAACGCACATTCCGCTGGCTGCATCTCGCGGCAATCTGCTTCGTTGCGGCGGAGGCATTGGCAGGTGTGGCGTGCCCGCTGACGTTGTGGGAGGACGCCCTTCGGGGGCGCGGCAGCGATGTCGGGTTCATCGCGCGGTGGGTACGCAGCGTGATGTTTTACGAGCTGCCGGAATGGGTATTCACGATGGCTTACGTCGGTTTTGCCGCGCTCGTCGTCGTGACTTTTTTGTTGGTCCCGATCGAGCGCCGATCACCAAAGAAAACGGGCGCCTGAGCGCCCGTGCGTCTTCGTCCGGCGCCCGTTACGCGAGACTGTCGGTCCAGATGTTCCTGGCCCAGCCCCACGCATACTGAGCTTCGAGCTCGCTCGCCTTGCCGGAGACGCCGCCGCCTTTCTGCGGCACGAGCGTCTTGTCCTTGGCATCGTAGGCGTGCACCGACGCGACGTGCATCGCGCTGTTGCCGCTCACGAAGCTGTAGCACGTGTTCATGATCACCGGGTGCGGGTCGACCGGCTGGCCTTTCAGCAGCGCGATCACCGCGGCCGCGCACAGCTTGCCGTGCTGGTTGGCCATGCTCGCGGACTTGGGCATCGCGGACGCCGAGAGCGTTGCATCGCCCAGCACGTGTATGCCTTTGACCGCGAGCGACTCGGCGGTGAGCCAGTCGACGCCGCACCAGCGCTGGTTCGCGGTGATGAGGCCGGTCTTCTGCGCGATGTCGGCCGCCCGCTGCGGCGGAACGACGTTGATGACGTCGCCTTTGACGTCGTCGAACTGCAGCTTGACCGTCATACCCTTGATGTCGACGTCGGCGATCTCGCTGTTCGGGCGGTAATCGATCATGCCTTTGTACAGCCCGTCCCACGCGGCGACGAAGAGGCCTTTCTTCGACACGATGTCCGGATTGGCGTCGAGCACGATGATCTTCGAGCGCGGCTTGGCGCGCTTGAAGTAGTCGGCGACCTGGCAGACGCGCTCGTACGGTCCGGGCGGGCAGCGATAGGGCTGAGTCGGGATCTGCAGCACGTACACCCCGCCGTCGCGCATCGCTTCGAGCTGCTTTCGGAGCAGCACCGTCTGCTCGCCGGCTTTCCACGCATGCGGGATGCGCTGTTGCGCTTCGGCGGTTCGCAACGACGGAATGCCGTCGTACATGAGCTCGACCCCGGGGGAGAGAATCAGGCGCTCGTACGAGATCGCCGCGCCGCGCGCGAGGCGCACCTGGCGCTTGCCAGGATCGATCCCGACGACTTCGTCCTGGACCACGCGCACGCCGCGCGAGCGCAGGCCGTCGTAGCCGAACGTGATCTCCTGCATCGTCGTGTTCCCGGCGAGCACGAGGTTGCTGATCGGGCACGAGATGAAGGTCGGGTTGCGCTCGACGAGCACGACGTCGATATCCGGCGCCCACATCCGGATGTACTTGGCCGCGGCTCCGCCGCCGAAGCCGCCGCCAATGACGACGACACGGGCGCCGGCGGGAACCGCGTCCGAAGCGCCGGACGACGCCCCCATCGATTCACAACCCGCCAGCGCGGCGGCGCCGGCGCCGGCGGACATCCACGAGAGAAATTCGCGTCGGGAGACTGACATCGCTCGCTCCTAATTGGCCTTGGGCGGGGTGCGCGCCGCGGCGGGCTTCAACGTCGCGATGTAGGCCGCGATGAGCTTGAGCTGCTCGTCGGTATAGCCCCTCGCCTGCTGGTGCATGATGGTGGCGGGACGCTTGCCGCTCTGGAAATCCTTCATCGTCTGAAAGAGCTCCGCCGAATCGCGCCCGGCAAGACCCGGCGGTACGCCGCCGACGCTGTTGCCGCCCGTTCCATGGCAGGTGAAGCACGCGGCGGAGAGATTGCGGCCCGCATTCGGATCCTGCGCCGCGGCAGGCGTGAAGTGCACGGCACCCGCAATCGCGAGCGCGCACGTCATGAAGGGTTTCATTGTTCTCGTCCCCGGCAAAAGTGCCGGGCCATTATAAACAAAAGCCCCGGTGGCCTTTCAGACCAACCGGGGCTTTGCTTATGCCGTTGTCTTGACCGAAAGCGTCAGGCGACGCCCGCAGGCTCCTCCGAGTCCGAGAACACGAGGTGCACCTTGTCTTCGTTGTCCACGTCGACCGTGACCTTGCCGCCGTTCGCCAGGCGCCCGAAGAGGAGCTCGTCGGCGAGAGCGCGGCGGATCGTGTCCTGGATGAGGCGAGCCATCGGACGCGCGCCCATCAGCGGATCGAAGCCGGTCTTCGCGAGATGCTCCTTGAGCGCCTGCGTGAAGGTGATCTCCACTTTCTTCTCGTGCAGCTGGTCTTCGAGCTGCATGAGGAATTTGTCGACCACGCGCAGGATGATCTCGCTGTTGAGCGCCGCGAACGAGATGATCGCGTCGAGACGGTTGCGAAACTCGGGCGTGAACATGCGCTTGATCTCGCCCATCTCGTCGCCCGACTGCTTGGTCATCGTGAAGCCCATCGACGTCTTCGAGAGCTCCGCCGCGCCCGCATTGGTCGTCATGATGATGACGACGTTGCGGAAATCGGCCTTGCGGCCGTTGTTGTCGGTGAGCGTGCCGTGGTCCATCACCTGCAGCAGGATGTTGAAGATGTCCGGGTGCGCTTTCTCGATCTCGTCGAGCAGCAGCACCGAGTACGGATGCTTGGTGATCGCCTCGGTGAGCAGACCGCCCTGGTCGAAGCCGACGTATCCCGGGGGCGCGCCGATGAGGCGGGACACCGCGTGGCGCTCCATGTACTCCGACATGTCGAAGCGGATGAGCTCGACGCCCATCGTGTAGGCCAGCTGCCGCGCGACTTCGGTCTTGCCGACGCCGGTGGGGCCGCTGAACAGGAAGGAGCCGATCGGCTTGAGGGGATTGCCGAGGCCGCTGCGCGCCATCTTGATCGACGCCGACAGCGCATCGATCGCCTTGTCCTGGCCGAACACCACGGCCTTCAGGTCGCGGTCGAGGCTCTTCAGCGCGTTGCGGTCGTCGGTCGACACGGTCTGCGCCGGGATGCGCGTGATCTTGGCGATGATCTCTTCGATCTCGTGCTTGCTGATGACGCGCTTCTGCTTGGACTTGGGCAGGATCTTCTGCGCAGCGCCCGCCTCGTCGATGACGTCGATCGCCTTGTCGGGCAGATGGCGGTCGTTGATGAAGCGCGCCGAAAGCTCGGCCGCGGCAGTCAGCGCCGACGGCTGGTACTTCACGCCGTGGTGCGACTCGAAGCGCGACTTGAGGCCTTTGAGTATCAGCACGGTCTCGGCGATCGTCGGCTCGACCACATCGACTTTCTGGAAGCGTCGCGACAGCGCGTGGTCTTTTTCGAAGACGCCGCGGTATTCCTGGTACGTCGTCGCGCCGATGCACTTCAACTGGCCGGTCGACAGTGCGGGCTTGAGCAGGTTGGACGCATCGAGCGTGCCGCCCGAAGCGGCGCCCGCCCCGATCAGGGTGTGGATCTCGTCGATGAAGAGGATCGCGTGCGGGTTGTCGACGAGCTGCTTGAGCACCGCCTTCAGGCGCTGCTCGAAATCGCCGCGGTATTTGGTGCCGGCGAGCAGCGCGCCCATGTCGAGCGAATAGACGTTGCTCTTCTTCAGGATGTCGGGCACCTCGCCTTCGACGATCCGGCGCGCCAGCCCTTCGGCGATCGCGGTCTTGCCCACGCCGGCCTCGCCGACCAGGAGCGGGTTGTTCTTGCGGCGGCGGCAGAGCGTCTGCACCACGCGCTCGAGCTCCTTGTCACGGCCGATCAGCGGATCGATCTTGCCCGACAGCGCCAGCGCGTTGAGGTTGAGCGTGTAGTTCTCGAGCGCGCCGCCGGGCTGGGCTTCGTGCTCGCTCTCGGCTTCGTTCTCGGTCTTCGCCTGCTGCGCCTGCGGCACCTTGCTGATGCCGTGAGAGATGAAGTTCACCACGTCGAGGCGGGTGACGCCTTTTTGATGCAGGAAGTAGACGGCGTGGGAGTCCTTTTCGCCGAAGATCGCGACTAGGACATTCGCTCCGGTCACTTCCTTTTTTCCCGACGACTGGACGTGCAGGATCGCCCGCTGGATCACCCGCTGGAAACCGAGCGTGGGCTGGGTGTCGACGTCGTCGCCAGCGAGGATCGGCGTGTGCTCGGTGACGAAATCGGACAGCAGCTTGCGCAGGTCGTCGATGTCCGCGGCGCACGCCCGGAGCACTTCCGAGGCGGAGGGATTGTCGAGCAACGCCAGCAGCAGATGCTCCACGGTGATGAATTCGTGGCGCTTCTGGCGTGCTTCCATGAAGGCCATGTGCAGGCTGACTTCGAGTTCCTGGGCAATCATCTGAGTCGCTTCACCTTCAATTTTCTTCCATCACACACTGTAACGGATGCTGATGCTGTTTGGCGTACGACCGCACCTGTTCGACCTTGGTTGCGGCGACGTCCTTGGGATAGATGCCGCAGACCCCCATTCCCTCCCGGTGCACCTTGAGCATGACCTGCGTGGCCCGTTCGCGGGAAAGCAGGAAGAATTTCTGCAGCACCAGAACGACGAAATCCATGGGCGTGTAGTCGTCGTTCAGCAGCATCACCTTGAACATCGAAGGTGGCTTGGTCCGGCTCTTCTTGGCCTCCAGGACCGTGTCTTCGCTGCGCCTCGTTGCCATGCTGAATCAAACGTAAAACCCAATGCTTCACGGGCTATTTTGGACGGAATCCCGGAAAGATCAAGTACATTCCCGGATACTTCCGGTGAGTATACTTGACTTCCCGTTTTAGATAGCCTAGAAAGCAATCGGGTGTTTGGCTTCAAGTTTCCGCAGGACCGGCAGGCCTTTAGCGACAGCTTGAAAATCCAGACAGGTGCGGGCGTGGGGCCCGTTTTTTTGCAGCTGAGGGAATGTGTATGGCAACTGGTACGGTGAAATGGTTCAATGACGCGAAGGGTTATGGCTTCATTACCCCGGACGACGGCAGCGAAGATCTCTTCGCGCACTTCTCCGCCATCCAGATGGGAGGCTTCAAAACCCTGAAGGAAGGCCAGAAAGTATCGTTCGAAGTCACACAAGGTCCCAAAGGTAAGCAAGCGTCGAATATCCAAGCCCTCTAAACGGTTTGGTCCGGAGCCCCACCGGCCTGCAGAAATAAAACAAGCCCACTGACCTCGCGGTCGAGTGGGCTTTACTTTGGGGGAGGAGGTGCAGGAGCCCGCCGTGGCGGGTTCCTGCTTTCGTACGGCAGCCCGGGTTCAGCTGCCAGCGTCGTCGTACGTCATTCGTCGACGACGTGCGTTCACGCCTTGACCAAAGATGCCAACGCCTGATTGAGCGTCGCGCTCGGGCGCATGGCCTTCGATGCTTTCTCCGGGTCGGGACGATAGTAGCCGCCCGCATCCGCCGGCTTGCCCTGCGCGGCGATCAGCTCCGCATTGATCTTCGCTTCGTTCTCGGTCAGCGTCTTGGCGAGCGGAGCGAATTTCGCCTGCAGCTCCTTGTCCTTGGTCTGCGCGGCCAGCGCCTGCGCCCAGTAGAGCGCAAGATAGAAGTGGCTGCCGCGATTGTCGAGCTCGCCGATCTTGCGCGCAGGCGACTTGTTGTTGTTGAGGATCTGGCCGTTCGCCTGATCGAGCGTCTCCGCGAGGACCTGCGCTTTCTGATTCTTGAACACGCGCGCGAGGTGCTCGAGCGATGCGGCGATCGCGAGGAATTCGCCGAGAGAATCCCAGCGCAGATAACCTTCCTGCTGGAACTGCTGGACGTGCTTGGGCGCGGTGCCGCCGGCGCCTGTTTCGAACATACCCCCGCCGGCCATGAGCGGAACGACCGACAGCATCTTGGCGCTCGTACCGAGCTCCATGATGGGGAAGAGGTCGGTCAGGTAATCCCGCAGTACGTTTCCGGTCACCGAGATCGTGTCCTTGCCCGCGCGGATACGCTCGAGCGAGAACAGCATCGCTTCCTGCGGCGCCAGGATGCGGATATCCAGGCCGCTGGTGTCGTGATCCTTCAGGTAGCGCTCGACCTTGGCGATGAGCTCTGCGTCGTGCGCCCGCGCCTTGTCCAGCCAGAACACCGCAGGGACGCCGGTGATGCGCGCGCGGCTCACCGCGAGCTTCACCCAGTCCTGAATGGGCGCGTCCTTGGTCTGGCAGGCGCGGAAGATATCGCCCTCTTCCACGGGCTGTTCGATCAGAACCTTCCCGGACGCGTCGACGATGCGGATCGCGCCGTTGCCCGGCGCCTCGAAGGTCTTGTCGTGGGAGCCGTATTCCTCCGCCGCCTGCGCCATGAGGCCAACGTTCGGCACGCTGCCCATGGTCTTGGGATCGAAGGCGCCGTTCTTCCTGCAGTCGTCGATGACCGCCTGATAGATACGGGCGTAGGAACGATCGGGGATGGCGGCCTTGGTATCGTTGAGCTTGCCGTCCGGGCCCCACATCTTGCCCGACTCGCGGATCATCGCCGGCATGGAGGCATCGATGATCACGTCGCTCGGGACGTGGAAGTTGGTGATTCCCTTGTCGGAGTTCACCATCGCGAGCTTGGGTCCGGCCTGGTAGGCCGCTTCCAGATCTTTTTCGATCGCAGCTTTGGTATCGGCCGGCAGCGAGGCGAGCTTCCCGTACAGGTCGCCGATGCCGTTGCGAGGATTGAAACCGATCTGCTTGAGCGTGGCGGCGTGCTTCTCCAGAACGTCTTTGTAGTAGATCGACACCGCGTGGCCGAAGATGATCGGATCGGAGATCTTCATCATCGTGGTCTTCACGTGGAGCGAGAAGAGCAGCCCCTGCTTCTTGGCGTCCTCGATCTGCTGCTCGAAGAATGCGCGTAGCTTGTTACGGCTCATGGCCGCTGCGTCGATCACTTCTCCGGCCTTCAGCGCGATCTTGTCCTTGAGCACCGTGGTCTTTCCATCGGCACCCTGGAACTCGATCCGGACGCTGCACGCGTCGCCGACCGTCACCGCTTTCTCGCTGCCGTAGAAATCGCCGCTGGAGAGGTGGGCGACGTGCGTCCTGGAATCCTTGCTGAACGCACCCATGCGATGCGGGTGGTTCCTCGCATAGTTCTTGACCGAAGCGGGTGCGCGGCGATCGGAGTTGCCTTCGCGCAACACCGGGTTGACGGCGCTGCCCAGCACCTTGCCGTAACGCGCCTTGATCTGCTTCTCGACGTCGTTCTTCGGCTCGTCCGGGTAGTCGGGCACTTTGTAGCCCTTGGACTGGAGCTCCTTGATCGCGCCTTTGAGCTGAGGCACCGAGGCGCTGATGTTGGGAAGCTTGATGATGTTCGCTTCGGGGCTTTCGGTCAGCTTGCCGAGCGCGGTCAGCTCGTCGGGGATGCGTTGGCCCGGCTCGAGGTTCTCCGGGAAATTCGCGATGATCCGGCCGGTGAGCGAAATGTCGCGCAGCTCCACCTCGATCCCCGCGGTCGCCGTGAACGCCTGGACGATGGGGAGAAGGGAGTACGTTGCCAGCGCCGGCGCTTCGTCTACCTCGGTGAAAATGATCTTCGGGCTCGTCATGTCTTGCCTCTTCTCCTTCGATATGCCGAAATTGGGCTAAAGTGCGGCGGCGCGACCCTGGATACTCCGCAAGCTCCTGCCGCGCCCAGTCCCTGATCCGTTCGAAAGGGCGAGCCGGGTGGGGGCTTCAAGGAAGTTGCGGCGCTCGCGGAAAGCGCCGGACCAGTGGCTCGCGGTCGGCTCCGTTCAGTAACGGGCAGCCCGCGAAAAACGAAAATTATAGCGCGTGACGCCGTCCCGATCATCCGCGCCGGCGGGCGCGTCTGCTCGCCCCGGAATGACGCTTGCTGCACTGCAGTGCCCGCTGCGATAATGCACTGCAGCATCTCACTGGCCGCTCAGCCGCACTCCCGGAGGCTCCGCATGAACCCCGTCGAACGCATCCCCGCGTCGGTCCGCATCCTGGGCGACGTCCCCGCGCCGTTTGCCGAAATCCTGACCGCTCCCGCGCTCGAGCTCGTGGCTAAGCTCGCCCGCGAGTTCGAGCCGCGCCGGCGCGAGCTGATGGCCGCGCGCGGGGAGCGCCAGAGGCAATTCGACGCGGGCAAGGTGCCCGATTTCCTGACGGAGACGAAGCCGGTGCGCGACGGCGGCTGGACAGTCGCCGAGGTGCCCGCGGATCTCCAGGACCGACGCGTCGAGATCACTGGCCCGACCGACCGCAAGATGGTCATCAACGCGCTCAACTCGGGCGCGAACGTGTTCATGGCGGACTTCGAGGATTCGAACACACCGACGTGGCGCAACATGATCGACGGCCAGATCAACCTGCGCGACGCCGCCGCGGGGACTATCGATTACACGAGCCCCGACGGCAAGCGCTACCGGCTCGCCGACAAGACCGCGACTCTGCTCGTCCGGCCCCGCGGCTGGCACCTGCTCGAGCGCCACGTGCTCGTCGACGGGGCACCGGTCGCCGGCGCGATCTTCGATTTCGCGCTCTACGTCTTCCACAACGCCAAGGCCTTGGTCGCCAAGGGCAGCGGCCCGTATTTCTACCTGCCGAAGATGGAAAGCCACCTCGAGGCGCGGCTGTGGAACGACATCTTCGTCGTCGCGCAGCGCGAGCTCGGCCTGGCCGTAGGGACGATCAAGGCGACGGCGCTGATCGAGACCGTCGTCGCCGCTTTCGAGATGGACGAGATCCTGTACGAGCTGCGCGAGCACTCCGCGGGGCTCAACATCGGGCGCTGGGACTACATCTTCAGCTGCATCAAGAAATTCCGTTCCAACAAGAACTTCTGTCTCGCCGACCGCGCGCAGGTCACGATGACCGCGCCGTTCATGCGCGCGTACGCCCTGCTCCTGGTAAAGACCTGCCACAAGCGCGGCGCCCACGCGATGGGCGGCATGGCCGCGCAGATCCCGATCAAGGGCGATGAAGCGGCGAACGCGGCGGCCATCGAAAAAGTGCGCGCCGACAAGCTGCGCGAGGCCACCGACGGGTGCGACGGCACCTGGGTGGCGCACCCCGGCCTCGTCGAAATCGCCAGGGCGATCTTCGACGAGCACATGCCCGGGCCGAACCAGCTCGCCAAACAGCGCGACGACGTCAGTGTCACCGCCGACGACCTCCTCGACTTCCGGCCCACCAAGCCGATCACCGAAGCGGGACTGCGCAACAGCATCAGCGTCGGCATCCAGTACATCGGCGCGTGGCTCGCCGGCAATGGCTGCGTGCCGGTCTATCACCTGATGGAAGACGCCGCGACCGCGGAGATCTCGCGCTCCCAGCTCTGGCAGTGGATCCGCAGCCCGAAAGGGGTGCTCGAGGACGGCCGCAAGGTCACCAAGGCGCTCGTGCGCCGGCTCCTGCCGGAGGAGCTCGCGAGGGTGCGCGCGGAGATCGGTGAGGTGGCGTGGACCGCCGGAGAGTACGAGGAAGCCGCACGCCTGTTCGAGCAGATCACCACCGACGACGAATACGTCGAATTCCTGACGCTACCCGGGTACGATTGGCTGACGAGGGATTTGCGGCGCACGCCGCAGGCCGCCTGACGCACGTCGCGCGCCGGCCCGAAGCCCTCGCCCAGCGAGGGCTGTTTCTTTCGTGAGCACCGTCATCCTGTTGAACAAGCCGTACGGCGTGCTGTGCCAGTTCACCGCCGACGGCGAGCGGCCGACGCTCGCAAAGTTCGTGTCCACGCCCGACGTCTACCCCGCCGGACGCCTCGACGCCGACAGCGAGGGTCTGGTCGTCCTGACCGACGACGGCGCGCTACAGCACCGCCTCGCCGATCCGCGCCACAAGCAGCCCAAGACCTATTTCGTTCAGGTCGAAGGCGAGCCGACGGCAGATGCGCTCGAGCGCCTGCGCGGCGGCGTGCCCCTGGACGGCAAGCTCACGCGTCCGTCGGACGCCGTGCTCGTCGGCGAGCCGCCGTGGCTCTGGGCGCGCACGCCGCCGGTGCGCTTCCGGCGATTGATCCCCACGTCGTGGCTGCGGCTCGTCCTGTCCGAAGGGCGCAACCGCCAGGTGCGGCGCATGACGGCGGCGGTCGGCTTCCCGACCCTCCGCCTCATCCGCTACAGCGTCGGCGACTGGAGCATCGACGGGCTCGCGCCGGGACAATCGCGGGAAATCGAAGTTCCCGGGACACGTCAACCGTTTCGCGGCCGCCGCGTTAGACAGCACGCAATCCCGCACCCGTCAAAAAGGAAGATAACGTGAAGAAACTGCTCCCGCTCCTGATCGCTGCCATGTTCGCCGCCGTCTCGTTCAGCGCCGCTGCGCAAGCGCCCGCGCCGTCGAGCGACACCCCGGCCGCCACCGAGAAGAAGCCGAAGAAAGCCAAGAAAGCGAAGAAGGCCAAGAAGTCGAAGAAGACCGACGACGCCGCGGCCCCCGCTGCTGCGCCGGCGAAGTAATCCGGTCTCACGCCGAACCATTGAAGCGGGCCGCGAGGCCCGCTTTTCATTTGCAGCGTCTAAAATAACGCGTAGCCGCGGCCCCGCGGCGCAATCCCGCCTCGCGCGGCGCCACATGACCTCCAGCAAAAGAATCGTCGTCGGCATGTCCGGCGGCGTCGATTCATCGGTCGCGGCCCTGCTCCTCAAACAGCAGGGCTTTGATGTCGTCGGCCTCTTCATGAAGAACTGGGAAGACGACGATGACGACGAATACTGCAGCTCCCGCCAGGACCTGATCGATGCGGTCGCGGTCGCCGACCGCATCGGCATCGACATCGAAGCGGTCAACTTCTCGGCCGAGTACAAGGAGCGCGTGTTCAGCGAGTTCCTCACCGAATACTCGGCCGGCCGCACGCCGAATCCCGACGTGCTGTGCAACGCCGAGATCAAGTTCCGCGCGTTCCTCGACCATGCGATGTCGCTCGGCGCGGATTACATCGCGACCGGTCACTACGCGCAGACGCGCGAAGTCGACGGCCTGCACCAGCTTCTCAAGGCCGAGGACGGCTCCAAGGACCAGAGCTACTTCCTCTATCGGCTGAACCAGGCGCAGCTCGCGAAGACGATCTTCCCGCTCGGCGGTCTCTACAAGCGCGAGGTGCGCGAGATCGCCCGGCGCGAGGGCCTGGCCAACCACGACAAGAAGGACTCGACCGGGATCTGCTTCGTCGGCGAACGTCCGTTCCGCGAGTTCCTCAACCGCTACCTGCCGTCCAATCCCGGCGAGATCTGGACGCTCGACGGCAAGCTCGTCGGCCAGCACATGGGACTCATGTTCTACACGCTCGGACAGCGTCAGGGCCTGGGCATCGGCGGCCAGGCGCACGGCGACGGCGACGCCTGGTACGTCGTCGACAAGGACATGAAGAAGAACCGGCTCATCGTCGTACAGGGGCGCGACAGCCGCGCGCTGTACTCGCACCGGCTGACCGCGGTCCAGCTCTCGTGGATCAGCGGCAGCCCGGCACCGTGCAACTGGGTCTACGGCGGCAAGACGCGCTACCGGCAGAAGGACGCGCCGTGCGCCGTCGCCGAGTGCGGTCCCGAGCGCTGCACGATCGATTTCGCCGAAGCGCAATGGGCCGTGACGCCCGGTCAGTCGGTGGTGTTGTACGAGAGCCGGGTCTGCCTCGGCGGAGGCATCATCGAAGCGGCGGTGAAAGGGGATGCCGCATCGGCGTCGCCCGGCTGTCCGAGCGGCACCGTCGTCCCGCCGGCAGCGTGACGCTTACGCGCTCGGCGGCACGCTGTCCCTGAAGGACGGCCGCTGCGCGAGCTTGTCGGCAAGCCGCGCCAGGTTGGGATAGGCGTCGCGCCACTGGACTTCCGGCAGGCGCAGGTCGATGAAGCCGAGACAACAGCCGACCGCGATGTCCGACAGGTTGAAGAACCCGCCGCAGCACCACGCGCGCTGCGCGAGGTCCTTCGACATGGCGTGCAGGCTGCGATCGATCTTCGCCTGCTGGCGTGCGATCCACGCGTCATACTGGAACTGCTCGGGCCTGCGCTTCTCCATCACCAGCGCGACCACCGCGTCGGTGCAGCCGTCGGCGAGCGCTTCCCAGCGACGCACCTGAATGCGCTGGCGCGTGTCTTCGGGAAACAACTTGGTGACGGGGCTCGCGTTGTCGAGGTATTCGGCGATGACGCGCGAATCGAAGATCGTGGTGTCGTCGTCGAGCACGAGCACCGGGACCTTGCCGAGCGGATTGTAGGCGGAGACCTGCGTCGCGTCGTCGTAGGGAGGATCGACGATGAAGTCGTAATCGATGCGCTTCTCCGCCAGCACGACCCGGGCTTTGCGCGTATACGGGCTGGTCGGAGTACCTATGAGCTTCATCGAGTTCGATACGCGCGAAAGGGCCATCATTATAGCATCGCGTCGCCGCAAGCTTGCGCGCAGCGCCGCGTCCGGAGTAGCCTTCCCCCTCCCTCCTCTTTCCGAATGGAATCCCGCATGAATACCGTGGCAGAGAAGTTCACCCTCTTCACCCAGCCTGGTTGAAGCAGCTGTCTCAGGGCGAAAGAGTTTCTTTCGCGTAAAGGCATCGATTTCGAAGCGGTCGACGTGCTGAACGACGCCGGCGGCCGCGAGCGTCTGCTCAAGTTCGGCGTGCGCAACGTCCCCATCGTCGCCAAGGGCGAGAGCTTCGTCTTCGGGGCGAACCTCGAGGACGTCGCCGAGTTCGTCGGCCTACAGGGCACCGGCCATACGCCGCTGCCCCCGGATGTGCTCGTCAACCGCTGGCTCGACGTGCTGCGCACCGCGCAGCGCCTCGTGCGGCAGCTTCCCGACAACGCCATGGCCGAGCGCGTGATTCCGAACCGCGACCGCTCGATCCGTCTCCTGGTGCATCACATCTTCCGCATCGGCGAAGCGTTCCTCGAGACCACGACGAACAACGTCGAGTACGCGATCCAGCATGCGAACGTGCCGCCGAAGGAAGGCACGTTCACCAAGGGCTCCGAGGTCGCGCAGTACGGCGATGAAGTCATCTCGAATCTCGACGCATGGTGGAAAGGCCTGTCGGACAAGTCCGGCCAGCAGAAGCTGCCGACCTTCTACGGGCCGCAGCCGCTGCATCAGTTGCTCGAGCGCTCGACGTGGCATTCGGCGCAGCACGCGCGGCAGCTCGCCGCGGTGCTCGAGCGCTACGGCGTCACGCCCGACAAGCCGCTCACGCCCGAACAGCTCCAGGGCCTGCCGCTGCCCGAGAGGCTCTGGGAATAACCGCTACTCGCCGCGCCGGAAAGCCGCGCCCCGCGCGGCTTTTTCGTTTCTGTCGCGGCCTCGCGCAGCGCGTTACACTACCCGGCTCCACCAGGCTTCACCCCCGTCATGCCATCACCGTGCAGCGAACGCCGCGGAACGCCGCGGCTCGCCGATCATCTTTGGAGCGTGCGATGTTGAACCCCGCCGCAGCCGCGCGTCGCGCGCTGCCCTCGGTGGATCGCCTGCTCAACGACGGCCGGCTCAAAGCGCTCATCGATCGCTACGGTCGGCCGCTCGTAGTCGAAACGGTCCGCAGCGGGCTCGACCGCGCCCGCGCTTCTCTCGCATCCGAAAGCACCGCAGCGTTCGACGACGCGGTATTCATCGAGTCGTGCGCGCAGGCGCTCGATCGCGCGACGCAGCGCTCGTTGAAGCGCGTCTTCAACGTGACCGGCACCGTGCTGCACACCAACCTCGGCCGCGCGGTGATGCCGAAGTGCGCGGCCGAAGCCGTGATGGAAGCGATGATGCAGCCCGCCAACCTCGAGTTCGATCTGGGCGGCGCCGCGCGCGGCGAGCGCGACAGCCACATCGAGCGCTGGCTGACGCGGCTCACCGGCGCCGAAGGCGCGATCGTCGTCAACAACAACGCCGCCGCGGTGTATCTCGTGCTGAATACGCTCGGCGCGAAGAAGGAAGTGATCGTCTCGCGCGGCGAGCTGATCGAGATCGGCGGCGCGTTCCGCATTCCCGACATCATGTCGCGCTCGGGCGCGAAGCTCACCGAGGTCGGCACGACGAACCGCACGCATCTCAAGGACTACGCCGAGGCGATCGGCCCGCGCACCGCCGCACTGATGAAGGTGCACACCAGCAACTACGTGATCCAGGGATTCACAGCGAGCGTGCCGGAGGCTGAGCTCGCGAAGCTCGCGCACGAGCACGACCTGCCGCTCATCGACGACCTCGGCAGCGGCATGCTCGTCGATCTCGAAGAATACGGGCTGCCGCACGAGCCCACACCGCGCGAAGCGCTCGCCGCCGGCGCGGACATCGTCACCTTCAGCGGGGACAAGCTGCTCGGCGGACCGCAGGCGGGGCTCATCGTCGGCCGCAAGGACCTCATCGCGCGCATCCGCAAGAATCCGATGAAGCGCGCGCTGCGCGTGGACAAGATGACGCTCGCCGCGCTCGAAGCGGTGCTGCAGCTCTATTCGAATCCCGAGCGCCTCAAGCAGGAGCTGCCGACGATCCGCCACCTCACGCGCACGCGGCTGGAGATCGAACAGCAGGCGCAGCGCCTCCTGCCCGCGGTGACGCGCGCACTGAACGGCAAAGCCGGCGCGCGCATCGTCGAATGCTCGAGCCAGATCGGCAGCGGCTCGCTGCCGGTCGACTCGCTGCCGAGCGCAGGCATCGCGGTCGAAGGCTTGGCTAAGAACAAGAGCTCCGCCGCGCAGCGCATCGCCGCCGCATTCAGAGCGCTGCCGGTGCCGGTGATCGGGCGCGTCAACGAAGGCGCTTTCCTCATCGACCTGCGCTGCCTCGACGACGAGGCGGAGTTCACGGCACAGCTCGGCAAGCTCGAGCTCGCCAAGATTTAGCGGAATCCCACCCATGATCGTCGCGACTGCGGGACACATCGACCACGGCAAGACGCTGCTCGTGCGCACGCTCACCGGCGTCGACACCGACCGGCTGCCCGAAGAGAAAGCGCGCGGCATCTCGATCGACCTGGGCTTCGCCTACCTGCCGCTCCCCGGCGGACAGGTCATCGGCTTCGTCGACGTTCCCGGGCACGAGCGCTTCATCCGCAACATGCTCGCCGGCGTGTGCGGCATCGATTTCGCGCTGCTCGTGGTGGCGGCGGACGACGGCGTGATGCCGCAGACCGTCGAGCACCTGCACATCCTCGACCTGCTGCACGTGAAGCGCGGCGCGGCGGTGATCACCAAGTCCGACCGCGTCGACGCCGGCCGCGTGCGCGAGGTCGAAGCGCAAGTTCAAGCGCTGCTGCAGCCGACCCAGCTCGCCGATGCGAAAGTGCTCGCGGTCTCGGCGGTGACCGGCGCGGGCATGGAAGCGCTCAAGGCGATGCTCGTCGCCGAAGCGACGCGCGCGGGCCGCAGCGCAGCCGCGGGCGAGCACTTCCGCTACGCGGTGGATCGCACGTTCACGGTCTCCGGCAGCGGCACCGTCGTCACCGGCACCGTTTTCAACGGAACCGTGAAGACCGGCGACAAGCTCGTCGTCTCGCCCGCCGGGCTCGAAGTGCGCGTGCGCGGCATCCAGATCCAGGGCAAGTCCGCGGAACGCGCGAGCGCCGGCGAGCGCTGCGCGCTCAACCTCACCGGCGCCGATCTCTCGTCGGTCCATCGCGGCGACTGGGTGCTCGCGCCGGCGATCCACAAGCCGACCCGACGCGTCGACGCGCGAGTGACCGTGCTGGCGAGCGAAGAGCACGCGCTCGAGCACTGGACACCGGTGCACCTGCATCTGGCGACGAGCGACGTGACCGCTCGCGTGGCGACGCGGCGCGGGACTTCGGTCGCGCCCGGCGCCAGCGCGGTGGTGCAGCTCGTCCTCGACCAGCCGATCGGCGCGCTGCGCGGTGACCGCTTCATCCTGCGCGACCAGTCGGCGACACGCACCGTCGGCGGCGGCTTCGTCCTCGATCCTTATGCGCCCGCCACTCGCCGCAGCAGCGCCCAGCGCGTCGCCGAGCTCGAAGCGCTGGAGCACGACACGCCCGAACAAGCGCTTGCAGCGCTGCTCGCGGCGACGGAGAAACCGATCGACCTGGCGCGGCTGGAGACGACCTACAACATGACGCCGGAGCGCGCGGCGGAGCTCTACCGCGCCACGGAGATCGTTCAGATCGGCAAGGATTCGCGCCTCGGCATGACCGCCTCGCGGGTGAAGGCGATCGGCGACGCCGTCGTGTCGAGCCTCACCGCTTTCCATCGCAGCAATCCCCAGGCGGCGGGACACGAAGTCGAGCCGCTGCGCGCGGCGACCGCCGCCGATCTCTCTGCCGACGCCTATGCGTCCATCCTGCGCAAGCTTGCCGACGAGCGAAAGATCGAGACCAGCGGCTCGATCGCACGTCTTCCCGGCCACAACGCCACCGCGAACGCCGCCGACGACCGCATGTGGCAGACCGTCAGGCCCGCGCTCGAGGCCGCCGCGTTCAACGCGCCGCCGATCAAGGACCTCGCGGCGCAGCTCAAGATCAAGGAGCCCCTGCTCAAGGACTTCCTGTATCGCAAGGCCAAGACCGGTGAGGTCATGCGCGTGACCACCGACCGCTTCTATACCAAGTCGACGCTCGCCACGCTCGCCGCAGTGGCGCAGGCGACGGCGCAAGCGCAGCCGGCGGGGCAGTTCACCGCCGCGCAGTACCGCGATTTCACCGGCGTCGGCCGCAGTCTCGCGATCGAGATCCTCGAGTTCCTCGACACGCTGGGCATCACCCAGCGCATCGGCGATGCGCGCAAGATGCGCAAGGACTTCGTACCGATCCTCGGCGCCGCGACCGCGCCGCCTCCGCCGCCCAAGGCCGCCGCGCCCGCCAAACCGCCGGCCGCCCGGCCCGCCCAGCCGCAGCGCCGGCCGTTCAACAACTATCGAAGATAAGGACATCCCCATGGCCCAGCCCCAGTACGACGTGATCGTCATCGGCGAAGGCGTGAGCGGTCTGACCGCCGCCGGCGCGCTCGCGAAGCAAGGACTCAAAGTCGCCTCGATCGAAGGCACGCTCTTCGGCGGGCTCGTCATCAACGTGAACGACCTCGAGCCCGCCCCCGAAGGGCGCCCTCACTCCGGCGCGGAGCTCGCGTCCGAGATCATGGGCGCGAACTCCGAAGCGGGCGTGAACAGCATCCAGGAGCCGGTCACCGCGATTCGCAGCACGGGCGACGTGCACGAGGTGGTCACCGAGTCCGGCACGCACACCGCGCGGCGTGTCGTCGTCGCTTCGGGCGCACGCCTCAAGCGCCTCGGCGTGCCCGGCGAGATGGAGTTCGAAGGCCGCGGCGTATCGCAGTGCGCCGACTGCGACGGCCCGATGTATCAGAACGAGGCGGTCGTGGTCGTCGGCGGCGGCGACTCGGCGCTGCAGGAAGCGCTGGTGCTCGCCAACTACGCGGACAAGGTGCACCTGGTCCACCGGCGCGATACCTTCCGCGGTGCAGCGCACTTCGCCGAGCAGGTGAAGGCGAACGACAAGATTTCCGTAGTGTGGAACGCGACGGTGGACGCGATCGCCGGCGGCCAGATGGTGGAAAAGGCGCGCATCAAGCACAGCGACGGGCGCAGCGAGGAGATCCCCTGCGCCGGCGTGTTCGCCTACATCGGCCTCGAGCCGAACGCCGACTTTCTCCCCGAGAACGTCAAGCGCGACGCCGGCGGCCAGGTCGCGACCGACGACGAGCTCCAGACCAGCGTTCCCGGCATTTATGCGATCGGCGCGGTGCGCAGCGGCTACGGCGGCGCGCTGACCGATGCGATCGGCGAGGCCGAGCGCGTTGCAGCAACGCTGCGCGGCCAGCTCGCGTAACAGGCCGCCGTACGAGGGTTGGAAAGCGGCGCGGAAGTTGTAGAATCGAAGGCTTTCCCGAACGATCTACCCGAGGATTCCATCGTGTCCGAAAAAGAATCCACCGCATCCCAGGCGGACGCGCGCCGTCAGTTCTGGCTACAGCAATACGCGACGGCTTTCACGGTCGGCGACAAGCGCGCCGCCGCCGTGGCGCTCCAGTTCGCGCAGCAATACAACAAGTCGGTCATCACCGCAAAACGCAAACTCGGCAAGAGCGAGCCGCAGCAGGCCTGACGCGGTCGATCTTCACTCCCGGTCGCGGCGTGCAGCGGCTGGTAAAATCCTGCACGCAACGGAAGGGAATCGCTCCCGGTGGGGCGGCCGGACTTCAAACCCGGTAGGGGCCGCAGGCGGTCCTGCGTGGGTTCGACTCCCACTCTCTTCCGCCATCATTGTTCCCTCTGATGCCCGCCATGGAAGAGCTCCGCATACTGTCGCCCACCGGCGTGTGCGGTTCCGGTTTTCTCGAAGCTTCCTTCGAGAAAGCCCTCGAGTGGGATCCTCATTTCATCGGCTGTGACGCCGGCTCGACCGATCCCGGCCCCAGCCATCTCGGCACCGGCGAAGCGGCATTCCCTCGCGCGGCGGTGAAGCGCGACCTGCGCCTGATGCTGATCGGCGCGCGCAGAAAACGCATACCGCTCCTCATCGGCTCCGCCGGCACCGCCGGCGGCAACGCGCACGTCGAATGGTTCTGCGAGATCGTCAAGGAGATCGCGCGCGAGGAGAACCTCGCGTTCAAGCTCGCGGTGGTCCACGCCGAGCAGGACAATGCGTATCTCAAAAAGCGCCTCGCCGAAGGGCGTGTGAAAGCGCTCGATGCCGCGCCGCCCTTCGACGCCGCGGTGGTCGACCGCAGCGCGTGCATCGTCGGCATGATGGGCGCCGAGCCTTTCCAGCGCGCGCTGGAGCTTGGTGCCGACGTAGTCGTCGCGGGCCGCGCAAGCGACACCGCGATCTTTGCGGCCATGCCCGTGATGCGCGGCTTTCCCGAAGGCATCGCGTGGCACGCGGCCAAGATCCTCGAGTGCGGCGCGGCCGCCGTCGTCAACCGCCGCACGCCGGACTGCATGTTCGCGTGGGTGCGTAAAGATCATTTCGTCGTGCAGGCACCCGACGACACGCTGCGCTGCACGCCGCAGAGCATTGCGTCGCACAGCCTTTACGAGAACGCCGATCCGTTCAAGCTCGTCGAGTGCTCCGGCACGCTCGATCTCACCGACAGCCGCTACGAGCAGGAGAGCGAGCGCGCGGTGAAAGTGAGCGGCAGCCGCTTCATCCCCGCCGAGCGCTATACCGTGAAGCTCGAAGGCGCGGAGCTCGCGGGTTACCAGAGCGTGGTGATCGGCTCGGTGCGCGACCCCTTCATCATCCGCCAGATCGACGACTGGACCGCGCGGCTCACCGAGCGCATCCATGCGCGCGTGGCCATGGTATACGGCGACAAGCTCGAGCGCGGCGATTACGTCGTCTTCATGCGCATCTACGGCAAGAACGGCACGATGGGCGAGCTCGAGCCGGTGAAGGAAATCCGCTCGCACGAGCTGTGCCTGCTGATCGAAGTGACCGCGCCCACGCAGGAGATCGCGAGCTCGATCGCGGGCATCGTCCGCCATCAGGGCTTGCACCTGCCGATCCCCGAATGGAGCGGCCTCATCACCGCGCTCGCGTGTCCGTACAACCCGGCGCACCTCGATCGCGGCCCCGTCTACCGCTTCAACGTGAACCACGTCGTCGAGCCCGACGATCCGCTCGAGATGTTCAGAACACGTTGGTACAGCGTCGAGGGTCCGATGATTGAAGAGTTACCCACGTGACGAAGCTTGCAGAACTGGCGCGGCTCATCCGCAGCAAGAACGCCGGGCCTTTCGAGCTCACGTTCGACATCATGTTCGAGGACGAACACCGCTACCGCCGCGTGCAGCGCTCGGGCGCGCTCACCCGCGAAGCGGTCGCGCAACGCTACGGCCTCGAGCCTTCGCAGGTGAAGTTCTTCTACGTCGACAACGCGCTCGCGGTGAAGGCGTCGATCCCCCGCCCGTCGATCCAGGGCGACCTTTACGACAGCGACGGACACGGCGGACAGCAGTACGCGCCGCTGATGGACATCGAGATTCCATAGACATTACGAGGAGAGAACCCGAATGCGGCGAGATTTCCGCACGCAACTGATCTACGCGGTAGTCGCCGCAGGCCTGACGGTCGCAGCACCCGCTTACGCACAGCAGTACCCGACGAAGCCCGTGAGGCTGCTGGTGCCGTTCGCCCCGGGCGGCGGCACCGACATCACCGCGCGGGCGATCGCCCAGGGCCTGTCCGAGCGGCTCGGCCAGCAGTTCGTCGCCGACAACCGCCCGGGCGCCAACGGCACGATCGCGGTCGACATCCTGACCAAGTCATTGCCCGATGGGTACACGCTTTCGATGATCTCTTCGAGCCACTCGGTGAACGCGTCGCTCATCAAAGGCATCGCTTACGACCTCACGAAGGACGTGCTGCCGATCACGCAGGCGACGACCCAGCCGTATGCGCTCGTCGTGCATCCTTCGGTGCAGGCGAAATCGGTGAAAGAGCTGATCGCGCTGGCCAAGGCGAAACCGGGGCAGCTCAACTACGGCTCGTCGGGCAACGGCGGCCTGTCGCATCTCTCGGGCGCGCTGTTCAGCTACCTCGCCCAGATCGACATCGTGCACGTGCCGTACAAAGGCGGTAACCCGGCGATGATCGATGTCATCGCGGGACAGATCCAGATGCTGTATTCGACGATCCTGCAGTCTCAGCCGCACATCAAGGCGGGCAAGCTGCGGCCGCTCGCGGTCACGACAGCGAAGCGCTCGCGCGCCGCGCCGGACCTGCCCACGATGCAGGAAGCGGGCGTCAAGGGGTACGAGGTCGCCGGGTGGTACGGCATGATCGCGCCGCTGAAGACGCCGCCCGCGATCATCGACCGCCTCAACAAGCAGGTCGTGCAGGTGCTGCACTCGCCGGAAGTCGCGCCGCGTCTCGCGGCGGACGGGTCGGAGCCGGTCGGCAGCACCCCGCAGCAGTTCGGCCAGCACATCAAGAGCGAAGTCGCGAAGTGGGCGAAGCTCACGAAGCAGATGAACATCCGGATGGATTAGGAGGACGCGTCATGGGTCTCGCACTCGAGCTTGCAAAGCGTATCAACGCGCTGACGTACGAAAGCCTGCCGCCGGAGGCGGTGCACTGGGCGAAGGTCGGCATCCTCGATACCGTCGGCGTGACGCTCGCCGGCGCGAGCGATCCCTCCGCGGCGCTCGTCGCGGACGTGCTCTCGTCCAACGGCCCGAGCCTGCTCCTCGGCGGCAACCGGCGAGTCGGGCCTCTCGACGCGGCGCTCGTCAACGGCACCGCGTCGCATGCCCACGATTTCGACGACTGCAACAACACCGTCGGCGGCCATCCGTCGGCGCCGATCCTGCCCGCCCTCTTCGCGCTCGCGGACGACATCGGCGCGAGCGGCCGCGATTTCATCGCGGCTTACGTCGCGGGCTTCGAGACCGAGTGCAAGATCTCGATGGGTGTGAATTTCTATCAGTACACCCACGGCTGGCACCCGACGGCGACCATCGGCGTGTTCGGTGCGGCCGCGGCGTGCGCGAAGCTCATGAAGCTCGACGACGAGAGGACCGCGATCGCGCTGGCCATCGCCGCTTCGCTCGCGTCGGGCATCAAGTCGAACTTCGGCACCTACGTGAAGCCGCTGCACGTCGGCCACTGCGGGCGGAACGGCCTCTTCGCCGCGCTGCTCGCGCGCAAGGGCTACACCGCGAGCCCTGTCGCTTTCGAGCACAAGGAAGGCTACTTCGAAGTCTTCAACGGCGCCGGCAACTACGACGCCGGGAAGATCCTGCCGGCGTGGGCGAATCCGCTGGACATCGTGAAGCCCGGCATCGCGATCAAGCAGTACCCGTGCTGCGGCTCGACGCACCCGGCGATCGACGCCATGCTCGAGATCGTGCGCAAACACGACGTGAAACCCGACGCGGTCGAGCGCATCCAGAGCTGGACCCACGAGCGCCGTCTCAAGCACACCAACCGTCCCGATCCGCAGAGCAGGACCGACGCGAAGTTCAGCGTGCAGTACTGCCTCTCGCGCGCGCTCGTCGACCGCAAGGTCACCCTCGAGCACTTCGAAGGCGACACCTATCTCGATCCGGGCGTCCGCGCCATCCTGCCCAAAGTCGAGGCCGCGGCGTATACGACCGAGCAGTTCCCCGCCGAGAACCACTTCGGCGCCGAGGTGAAGGTGACGCTGCACGGCGGCACGGTGCTCTCGCACAAGGTCGACCAGCCCGCCGGGCGCACGTCGGCCAACCCGCTGTCTCACGAGCGACTGAAGGAGAAGTTCGAAAGCTGCGCGCAGCGGGCGCTGTCGCCCGAGCGCGCCGCCGCGGTCTACGCCGCGATCATGGACGTCGAAAAGCTCGCCGACGTGCGCGCGGTCAACAACGCGATGGCAGGTGGCGCGAATGTAGCGCAGGCGCCCTCGCCTGCAGCGATTCGAACCGCGTGACGGCAGGCGAGGCGCCTGCGCTACTTCCACATCGTGCAGCGGGTTGACTGAAACAGCCCGCCGCAAGAAAATCCAGCGCTCCCCGCAGGGCCGCGTCACCTCGGCACGCCCCGACCCACCCAGCGTTTTCAAGGATGTCCAAATTGCAGACCTATGATGTCATCGTAGTCGGAAAAGGCAACGCCGCCCTGTGCGCGGCGCTCTCCGCGCGCGATCAGGGCGCGTCCGTCGCCATGCTCGAAGCCGCGAGCGAAGACGAACATGGCGGCAACAGCCGCTTCGCCGGCGGCGTGATGCGCTTCGCGTACTCCTCCATCGACGAGCTCAAGGAAGTCACCGAGATCACCGACGAGGAAATCGCGAACAGCGACTTCGGCACCAACACCACCGACGAGTTCTTCGACGATCTCTTCCGGCTTACCCAGTTCCGCTGCGATCCCGATCTCACCGAGATCCTCGTGACGCAAAGCCGTCAGACCATGGCATGGCTGCGCAGCAAAGGCGTGCGCTTCGTGCTGAACTACGGCCGCCAGTCCGGCCTCGTCGACGGCAAGCGCAAGTTCTTCGGCCGCATGCCGATCGAAGCTTCGGGCGGCGGCGCGGGGCTGGTGCAGGCCCTGGACGGCATCGTCAAGAAAGCCGGCATCGAAGTGTTCTACGACACGCGCGCCACCGAGCTCATCTACGACGGCGTGAGAGTCTCCGGCGTGCGCGCCCAGCAGAACGACAAGATCGTCGAGTTCCACGCGAAATCGGTGGTGCTCGCCTGCGGCGGCTTCGAGGCGAACCCCGAGATGCGCACGCGCTATCTCGGACCCGGCTGGGAGCTGTGCAAGGTGCGCGGCTCGCGCTTCAACCAGGGCGACGGCCTGAAGATGGCGCTGAACCTCGGCGCCGCGCCGTACGGCAACTGGTCGGGCTGCCACGCGACCGGCTGGGACCGTAACGCCCCGGAGTTCGGCGACGTCAACGTCGGCGACCAGTTCCAGAAGCACAGCTACATCTTCGGTCTGCTGATCAACGCCGACGGCAAGCGCTTCGTCGACGAAGGCTGGGACTTCCACTCGTTCACCTACGCCAAGTACGGCGGCGAGGTGCTCAAGCAGCCGGCGCAGTTCGCGTGGCAGGTGTTCGACTCCAAGGTCACCAAGCTGCTGCGCTCGGAATACCGCATCAAGTTCATGACCAAGGTCAGCGCGAACACGCTCGAAGAGCTGGCAACCAAGCTCGAAGGCGTGAACCCCGAGCAGTTCCTCAAGACCGTGCGCGAGTACAACGCAGCGGTGCGCGACGACGTGAAGTTCGACCACACGATCAAGGACGGCAAATCGACCGAAGGCATCGAGCCCAGGAAGTCCAACTGGGCGCAGAAGCTCGACGCCCCGCCCTACGACGCCTACATGACGACCTGCGGCATCACCTTCACGTTCGGCGGCCTGCGCATCGACAAGGAAACCGGACAGGTGATGAACGTCCACTTCCATCCGATCCCGGGCCTCTATTGCGCCGGCGAGATGGTCGGCGGTCTGTTCTACTTCAACTACCCGAGCGGCACGGGCCTGGTCTCGGGCGCGGTGTTCGGCAAGATCGCGGGCGCCGGCGCGGGCCAGGCCGCCAAGGCTGCTTAAAAAATCGTTTTAACCGCCAAGGACGCAAAGGACGCAAAGGAAAAGCGAACGAGCGTAGGGTGCGTTGGCCGTAAGGCGTAACGCACCGAAGGCACCGGTGTCCGGTCGGTGCGTTACGGCTTCGCCTAACGCACCCTACGTTTGAACAGCTTTGCCTTTGTTTTCCTTGGCGTCCTTTGCGTCCTTTGCGGTTCAATCCTTAAAAGTTCAGGAGTACAGCGATGGCGCACGACGCCCCCAGCGACAATCCCTACACCCGCGGCATCGCGGAGTTCGTTTCCAACCTCCAGTACGACGCGATCCCGGAGAACGTCCGCAGCCGCATCAAGCTGCTCATGCTCGACTCGCTCGGCTGCGCGCTCTACGGCGCCGATCTCGAGTGGACGCGCATCCTTCAGGACACGCTGGGCAAGGTCGACACGACGCGCAGCTGCAGCGTGTGGGGCACCAACAAGAAGCTCTCCGCGCCGCACACCGCGCTCGTCAACGGCACGCAGGTGCAGGGTTTCGAGCTCGACGACGTACACCGCGCGGGCGTGCTGCACGTCGGCGCCGTGGTCCTGCCGTCGCTCATCGCGATCACCGAATTGAAGCCCGGCATGAGCGGCAAGGAGTTCATCACTTCCGCGGTCGCCGGTTACGAGATCGGCCCTCGTGTCGGCCTTTGCATGGGCCCCGAGCACATCGCGCAGGGCTGGCACTCGGGTGCGACGCTCGGTGTGTTCTCCTCCGCGTCTGGCGCGGCGCGCGCGCTCAAGCTCGACGTCGACAAGACGGTGCACGCGCTCGGCATCGCCGGCACGCAGGCCGCCGGCCTGATGGCCGCGCAGTACGGCGCGATGGTGAAGCGCATGCACGCGGGGCGCGCGTCGCAGTCCGGTCTCTACGGCGCGCTGTTCGCCGAATCGGGCTTCACCGGCATCATCAACGTGCTCGAGAGCGAATACGGCGGTTACGCCACGACGTTCTCGCGCTCGACCGATCGCTTCAACCTCAAAGAGCTCACCGCCGGCTTCGGCGAGGTGTGGCAGACCATGGGCGTCGCGCTGAAGTTCTACGCGTGCGTCGGCTCCAACCACACCACGCTCGACGCGCTGCGGGAGATGAAGGCCGAGAAGGATTTCAAGGCCGACGACGTCAAGAAGATCGTGGTGCGCGGCTCGCAGGTCACCATGGATCACGTCGGCTGGAAGTACGTGCCGCAGGGCCTGACCTCCGCGCAGCTCAACCTGCCCTACTGCGTCGGCACGTGGCTCATCGAAGGCGACGTCTCGGCCGAGCACTTCACCGAGGCGCTGGTCGCCGATCCCGACCGCATGCGCTACGGCGAGCTGGTCGAAGTGCACCACGACGACGAGATCACCAGGAAAGGCGCGAAGTATCGCCACATGGTCAAAGTCGAGCTGCACCTGAAGGACGGCACGCGCATGGACCGCACGATCGAGTCCGCGCGCGGCAGCGAATACAAGTTCGCTTCCGAATCGGACATCGTGGAGAAGTTCGAGAAGCTCGCGTCGAAGGCGCTGCCGAAGAAGCAGATCGAACAGCTGCGCGACGCGATGCTCGGGCTGGAGAAGCTCGACGACGCGACCCGGATCGCCAAACTCCTCGCCGTCGCGTAAGGCCGTTACCATGCATCTCGCAACACGCGCGCTCGTCGCGCTCGCGCTCGGCTGCGCGTCGGCCGGCGCCGTCGCTCAAGCCAACTATCCCCAGCGCCCCGTACGCGTCATCGTTCCGCTCGCCGCCGGCGGCGGCATGGATACCGTCACGCGCGCGCTGGCGCAGAAGCTCACCGAGTCCATGGGCCAGAGCTTCGTCGTCGACAACCGCGGCGGCGGAGGCGGCGCGGTCGGCGCCGAGCTCGCCGCGGCCGCGCCTGCCGACGGCTACACGCTGCTCATGATGAGCGCGAGCGCGGTCATCCGCCCGCTCATGTACCAGGGCTCGCGCTACGACATGGTGCGCGACTTCGCCGCGATCTCGCAGGTCACGTCGCAGCCTTATGTGCTGACGGTGAATCCCGCGGTGCCGGCGAAATCGGCGCAGGAATTGGTCGCGTACGCGAAGGCCAACCCCAACAAGATCAACTACGCCTCCTCGGGCCAGGGCAGCATCATCCATCTGACGACCGAGCTCTTCAACCGCGCGGTGCAGATCAAGACGGTGCACGTGCCCTACAAGGGCATCGGCGCCGCGTATCCGGACCTTCTCGCCAACAACGTGCAGATGGTGTTCGCGAGCATCGTCTCGGTCCTGCCGCACATCAAGGCGCAGCGGCTGCGTGCGCTGGCAAGCAGCGGTGCCGCGCGTGCGAAGACGCTCCCGGACGTGCCGACCGTCGGCGAGACCGTCGCGAAAGGCTTCGCGGTCACCAACTGGTACGGCCTTGTCGCGCCGGCGAAGACGTCGCCCGCGATCGTCGAGCGCCTCAATCGCGACGTCGTGAAAGTCGTGCACCATCCCGACCTCGCCCAGCGCTATGCCGCCGACGGCGCCGAAGGCGTCGGCAGCACCTCCCGGCAGTTCGCCGCCCATATCAAGGCGGAGAACGACAAGTGGGGCAGGCTCATCCGCGAGACCGGCATCAAGGGAGACTGAGCCCGCCGGCGACGGCGGCGGTATGTTGTAATCCTCCAAACGCCACGGAGGAGCTCACATGCATCGCCGTCGCCCGTCGTGCCTCGCGCTCGTCCTCGCCTTCGCTGCGGCGTGGGCTCACGCCCAGCAATATCCGACGCGGCCGCTGCGGATCATCGTGCCTTTCCCGCCGGTCGGCGCGGCCGACCTCCTCTCGCGCACCATGGGACAGAAGCTGGGTGAAGCCTGGGGACACCAGGTCGTCGTCGAGAATCGTCCCGGCGCGGGCGGCAACCTCGGCGTCGAGATCGCCGCGAAGTCGGCGCCCGACGGTTACACCGCGGTGATGGCGGCGGTCACGACCAACGCGATCGGCATGAGCACCTACTCGAAGCTCGGCTACAGCCTCGAAAAGGACCTCGCGCCGGTCTCGCTCGTCGGCAATGTGCCGCACGTGCTGGTCTCGCATCCGTCGCTGCCCGCGCACAACGTGAGGGAGCTGATCGCGCTCGGCAAGAGCCATCCCGGCGCGCTCAATTTCGCGTCGCAGGGTGCGGGAACCCTTTCCCACCTCGAGCAGGAGATGCTCAAGCAGATGGGCGGCTTCACCGCCCTGCACGTGCCTTACAAGGGCAGCGCGCCCGGCCTCGCCGACCTCGTCGCGGGCCAGGTCGTGCTCTTCTTCGACAGCGTGCCGTCGGCGCTCCCGCAGGTGAAAGCGGGCAAGGTCCGCGCGCTCGGCGTCGCCTCGTCGACGCGATCGCCGGCGATGCCGGAGGTGCCGGCGATCGGTGAATCGCTCAAGGGCTTCGCGGCCGATTCGTGGTTCGGGCTCCTGGTCCCGGCGGGCGTGCCGCGCGAGATCATCGTCAAGCTCAACGCCGACGTTCAGAAAGCGCTCGCGCTGCAGGAGACGAAAGAGCGCGTGCTCTCGGTCGGCGGCTTCGTCGTGCCGGGAGGACCGGATCAGCTCAGGGAGCGCATCCGCACCGACGTGGAGAAGTGGGGCAAGGTCGCACGGACCGCCGGCATCCGCATCGACTGACGAAGCCTATTGCAGGTTGCGCGGCATGCCGGCTTCGATCGCGACCTTCGTCCACTTGGCGATCTCCTGCGGGATGATCCTGCGCATCTCCTCGGTGGTCTTGATCTCGAGCACGATGCCCATGCCGGCGAGGAGCTTCGCGGTCTCGGGCGACGTGAAGTAGCGCACGAGCTCTTGGTGAAGCTGGGTGACGATCGGCCGCGGCGTGTGCGCCGCCGTCGCGATCGCGTACCAGTTCGCGCACTCGTAGCCTTTGAAGCCCGATTCGTCCAGCGTCGGCAGCTCGGGCAGCATCTCGGAGCGCGCGAGGCTGCCGACCGCGATGCCCCTCAGCTTTCCCGATTTCATGTGCGGCAGCGCCGCAGGGCTCGCCTGGAAGCCGGCATGCGTCTGCCCGGCCATGATGTCCATCAACGCAGGATAGCCGCCCTTGTAGAGGACGAGGTTGAACTGCTCCTTCGACTGGCTCATGAAGAGCGCGGTCGCGAAGTGCAGGAAGCCGCCCGAGCTCGACAGCACGACCTGCCCGGGCTTGGCTTTCGCCGCGGCCAGCAGGTCCTTGACCGAATTGACCTGCGGCATGGAAGGTCCCACGACGAGGATCAGGAAGCTCTTGCCGATCTTCAGCACGAAGTCGAGCGCCTTCGGCGGATCGTACGGCAGCTTCATCACCGCCGGATTCATCGTGAACGCCGACGAGATGATGACCAGCGTGTAACCGTCGGGCCGTGCTTTCACGGCGGTATCGGTGCCGATGATGCCCTCCGCACCGGCGCGGTTGTCGACGACGACCGGCTGTCCCCACGTCTGCTGAAGATGCTGCGCCCCCATGCGCGCGAGGATGTCGTTGCTCGCGCCCGGCGCGAACGGAACGATCATGCGGATGGGCCGACTCGGATAGTCGCCGCCGGACGCTCCGGCACGGCGGGTTGGCACCGGCGCCTGCGCGGCCTCCGCGGCAATCGACGACAGCGCGATGCATGCTGCGACCACTCGGATCACTCTGCGCATCAGCCCTCTCCTCGCGAAGTCGGTTATGGCTCGCTTCTCATGCGGCTTGCACGGCTGCCGCCTTCGCCTCCCCGGTCACTCCGAGGCCCGCCGCCTTGTCGGCTTTTTCGAAGTCCGCTGCGGTGAAGCCGTAAATGCCGGCGCCGCCCATGAAGATCTTGGCGGCGGTATCGCGCGAGCAGCTCTTGAGGATGTTGTCGGCGACGTTGGGGAAATTCGAATCGAAGTGCGGGTAATCGGTGGACACGCACATGCGATCCGCGCCCATCAGCGCCGCCGTCGATTCGATCTCAGGCTCGCTGCCTTCCACCGCCGCCCAGCAGTTGCGCTGGAAGTATTCTTTCGGCGTCAGCGTGAGATACGGCGCGTGCGAATCGCGGAACTGCGGATAGTCCCATTCGATGCGCGTGAGCAGCCCCGGCGCCCATGAATTCTGGCATTCGAGGAACGCGACCCGCAGCTTCGGATGGAATTCGAAGACGCCGCCGATCATCATCGCGATCAGCGCCTGCTGCATCTCGATCCAGTGCGCGGCGACGTGACGGTAGAAGCGGTTCTCGCCGTAGAGCTCGAGCATGTGCGAGTAGTGCGCGCTCACGCCCTCGTGAAACCCCCACGCCACGCCCAGCTCCTCGTGCACGCTGTACAGCGGGTCCCAGTAGTTCGAATGCCAGAATCGACCGTTGATCATGTTCGGCCGTATGAACGAGCCGACCGCGCCGAGCTCGCGCACGCAGCGCACGAGCTCGCGGCAGGCGAGATGCACGTCGTGCAGGGGGAGCATCGCGGCGAACTTCAGCCGCTCCGGGCTGAACTGGCAGAACTCGTGGATCCAGTTGTTGTAGGCCTGGCACACCGCGAGCGAGAGCCTCGGGTCGATGCCGTTGCGGCTGAGGAAGGACAGCCCCGCCGTCGGATAGAGCACGGCGATGTCGACGCCTTCCATCGCCATGCCCATCACCTGCGCCTGCGCGTCGTAGTCGCGTTCGATCGCGAAGTCGAGCCGGTTCGTTTCGTGAAGACGCGAGCCGGACATCGGCGCCAGCACGGTGCCCTTCCCCGAGCTGCGCGGTTTGCGGTACTGCTGCAGGTCGGCGTCGGAGACGGGCTCGCCGTCGATCAGGATAGATCCCACGTGGCCACGCTTCGGCTTGCCGTCCGCGCCGACGACCACGCTTACGCGGTCCTTGAATCTCGGATCCAGATAGCGATCGAAGAGATCCGGCGGCTCCATCACGTGCATGTCCGAATCCACGAACCGCAAACCATCTTTCATTGCAATCCCCTGAGGTCAGCTCTAGCAGCTAAAGGAAAGGGAGGTTCAAGGAGGGAAACCTTGGTTTCCCTCCTTGTCGTTTACCGGCGTCTTTGCGGGCCCCGAAGGGGACCGCAAATCAGGCGTTAGCCAGGTAGTAGGTGTTCCGCGCGACCTTGCCCGGCAACGCCCCGGTGTGCTCGCCGTTCTCCAGCAGCACTTCGCCGTTCACGATGGTCGCCACAACCCCTTCGGCGGGCTCTTTGACGCGCCAGCCGTTCGCCGGGAAGTCGTGGACGATGCTCTCGTCGCCGGGCTTCACCGTATCCGGGTCGAAGATGACGACATCCGCATTGAGGCCCGGCCGCAGCAGGCCGCGGTCGTACAGACCGAGCGCCGAAGCCGAATCGAACGTCAGGCGCCGCACCGCGAGCTCGAGCGACATGATCTGCTTCTCGCGCACCCACTCGGCCAGGAGCCGCGTGCAGTAGCCGTAGCCGCCGTGGAACTGCACGTGCGCACCGCCGTCGGACAGACCCACGATCGCGTTCGGATGCGTGAGGATCTCTTTCATCGCATCCTTGTCGACGTTGATCTCGGACTGCATGAACTCGGTCTCGAGCTTCTCCTCGACGACGAGATCGAGGAAGGCGTCGATGTAGCCCTTGCCCTGTTCCTTCGCGAGCTGCTCGATCGTCTTGTCGGTCAGGCCCTTGTTCTTCTCCAGCGCCGGCTTGTACACCCACAGGTACTTCCACCACTCCTGCGAATACCCGGGCGCGGGGAGCTTCGTGCCTTTGTGCTCGACGACTTCCTCGTGCAGCTTGCGGCGGATGGCCGGATCGGCGTACGCGCGCAGCTTCTCCCCGTCGGATGCGAGCAGGATCGGATGCCACGTCGGCGTGCCGCGGAACACCTGGCAGTTCTTCATGGTGAAGTGCTGGGTGGTGCGGTTCGGGCTGCACAGCGGGAACGCACGGATGCCGGCCTTCGCGGTCTCCTCGAGCCGCGCCATGTGTTTCTTCCACGCGTCCGGATCGCGGTAGGTCTGGCCGAGGTTGTTGTAGATGACCGTGCGGCCGGTCGCTTCGGAGAGGCGCGCCATCAGGCCGTCCCTGAGCTCCGGCGCGCGGCCGCCGCCGCACTGGATGATGCCGGTGCCCAGCTCGCGCAGCACGTCGGCGATCGCGAAGATCTCTTTCTCGTCGGCGAGCAAAGCGGGGATATGTTTGCCCTGCGGATCGTAGTGCCCGCGGTTGCGCGAGACCGAGAAGCCGAGCGCGCCGGCCTTGAGCCCGTCGCGCACGATGTCCTGCATCTGCCTGATCTCGTCGTCGGTCGCGGTGCGCTCCTGGCTCTCGTCGCCCATGACGTAGTAGCGCACCGGCGTGTGGCCGATGAAGTTGCCGACGTTCACGCCGAGCCGCCCTTCGAGGCGGTTCATGTATTGCGCGATCGATTCCCACTCGACGTCGACCGTGTCGAGCACGTCCATCGGGATCGCTTCGACGTAGGAGAGGAACTCGGCGACGCGCTTCGCCGTTCCCGGACGTATCGGGGCGAGCGCGAGCGAGCAGTTGCCGAACACGACGGTGGTCGCGCCGTGTTGCGGCGAGAACGAGCACAGCGGATCCCACGTCACCTGCGCGTCGAAGTGACAGTGGTTGTCGACGAACCCCGGGGAGACGACGCGCTCTTCGGCATCGATCGTGCGCTTCGCCGGTCCGGAGAGCTTGCCGAGCTCGGCGATCCTGCCGTTGCGTATGCCGACATCGCCTTTGAACGCGGGCATGCCGGATCCGTCGATGACGCGGCCGTTTTTGATCAGCAGATCGAATGCCATCGAACCCCTCCTTGAGGTGGTGCCGGAACGCGGCGCATAGGATCGCGGTTCGGCGCGCAGCAGTTGTTCGGGTGTGTTCTCCTTGGTGAGCGCTATGGGTCGGGCATCGGACATACTACGCTTCTCCAATCAGCGTGTGATCGAGCCTCTTATGCGCGAAGACGTCCACGATGCGGTCACCCGGATCGACCCGGATCGTTTGTGGCAGCGGCACTTGCAGATGGCGCAGATCGGCGCGATCCCCGGCAACGGCGTGAATCGCGCGGCGTTCTCGCCCGAAGACATCCGCGCGCGCCGGCTCCTGCTGTCGTGGGCGCAGGCGCGCAACTTCGCGGTGACCATGGACGCCATCGGCAATATCTTCGTGCGTCGCCCCGGGCTCGACGCGTCCGCCGCGCCGGTGCTGTCGGGCAGCCACATGGACAGCCAGCCGCGAGGCGGGCGCTTCGACGGCATCTACGGCGTGCTCGCGGCGCTCGAAGCGCTGGAGGCGATCGACGACGCCGGCGTAAAGACGCGGCGCCCGATCGAGCTCGTCGCGTGGAGCAACGAGGAAGGCGGCCGCTTCGGTCCGTGCACCATGGGCTCCGCGGTGCACACGCGCGCACGCGCGCTCGAGGATTTCCTCGCCACGCGCGACAACGAGGGCGTCGCGCTCGGCGACGCGCTGAAAGAAACGCTTGCGGCATTGCCCGAAGCGGGCGAGCGCGAGCTCGACACGCCGGCGGCGGCCTACATCGAGGCGCACATCGAGCAGGGACCGCGGCTCGAAGGCGCGAACAAGACGATCGGTGTCGTGACCGGTATCCAGGGGCTGCTCTGGTTCAACGTCGAGGTCTTCGGCGAGACCGCGCATGCCGGCACGACACCGGTGTCGGTTCGGCGCGATGCGGTGCGCTCCGCGGTCGCGATCATCAACGCGCTGACCGAGCTCACGCGAGACCCGACCGATGTCGTGCGCTTCACCGTCGGCCGCATGCTCGTCACGCCGAACTCGAGCAACTCGGTCGCGAGCCATGTGCTGTTCTCGGTCGACATCCGCCATCCGGACCTTGCGACGGTGCAACGCCTCGCCGATGCGGTCGAGCCGCTCGCGCGCAAAGCCGCCGCGCCGTGCAGCGTGAAAGTGACGCCTACGCTCGCCGACGATCCGTGCGTGTTCCACCCGGACGTCGTCGATGCGATCGAGCGCGCAGCCGGCGATCTCGACCTTGCGCGGATGCGGCTGCCGTCGGGGGCCAGCCACGACGCGATGTACATGGCGCGCGTGTGCCCGACCGGGATGATCTTCGTGCCGTGCGAAAAAGGCATCAGCCACAACGAGGCGGAGAATGCGACGCCGGCGGATCTCGCGGCCGGGGCGCGGGTTTTAACGGCGGCGCTGCTCGACCTCGCGAACCGTTAGGGGCGGCGACCGGCAGTGTGGATATAATCCCCCGACTCAAAAGGGGGTTTGGCAACATGGCGATATACGCGCTGACCATCTTCGCGAGCGCGTTCCTGCTCTTCCTCGTCCAACCGATCATGGCCAAGCAGATCCTGCCCTGGTTCGGCGGCTCGGCGGCGGTATGGACCACGTGCCTGGTGTTCTTCCAGTTCCTGCTGCTCTTCGGTTACGCGTACGCCGATTTCACGACGCGGCACCTGAAGCCCAAGCGGCAGGCGATGCTCCATGCGGCGCTGCTGCTGGTGAGTCTCGTATCGCTGCCCATCCTCGCCGATCCTTCGTGGAAGCCGGTGGGCTTTGAGGAGCCGGGCTCGCGCATCCTCGGACTGCTGGGCGCCACGATCGGTTTGCCGTACTTCCTGCTGTCCACCACCGGGCCGCTCGTCCAGGCGTGGTTCGCGCGCACGTCGTACGACTCGCACACCGTCTATCGCCTGTTCGCGCTGTCGAACTTCGCTTCGCTGCT
Organism: Burkholderiales bacterium; assembly: GCA_036262035.1. Classification (NCBI taxonomy): domain Bacteria; kingdom Pseudomonadati; phylum Pseudomonadota; class Betaproteobacteria; order Burkholderiales; species Burkholderiales bacterium. The sequence goes on from DATAJS010000031.1 coordinate 366,597, forward strand.
CGCGCTGCTCGCCTACCCGTTCGTGCTCGAGCCGTGGGTGAGCACGGTCGCGCAGGCGAAAGGCTGGAGCGTCGGCTACGCGGTGTTCGCCGCGTTGTGCGCGGCGGCTGCGTTCTACAGCACCCGCAACGCGCCCGACGTGGCCGCGGCGCCCGCAGCGACCGAAGCCGAGACGAACGCGCCCAAACCGACGGCGGGCGACTTCGCGCTGTGGCTGATCTTCTCCGCGATGGGCTCCTTCCTGCTGCTCACGGTCACGAACCACATCACGCACGACGTCGCGTCGGTGCCCTTCCTCTGGATACTGCCGCTCACGATCTATCTCGTCACCTTCATCCTGTGCTTCGAAGGCCGCAGCTGGTATCGCAGGTATCTGTTCCTCGGTCCGCTGCTCGTCGCCGTCGCCGCCATGGCGTGGGCGCTGCACGGCGACATCAGCATCAACAACATCAAGCACGCGATCGCGCTGTTCTGCGCCGGGCTCTTCGTCGCGTGCATGTTCTTCCACGGCGAGCTCGCGAACATGAAGCCCGCGCCGCGGTATCTCACGAGCTTTTACCTCATGGTCTCGCTCGGCGGCGCGCTCGGCGGCTTCTTCGTCGGCTTCGTGGCGCCGCGGCTGTTTCCGACCTATTACGAGTTCGGCCTGGGACTCGTCGTCACGCTGGTCCTCGCGCTCTACGTGGTGCGGCGCATGCCGTTTTTCGTGCCGCTGCTCGTCGTGTGCGCAGGAGGCTTCACCGTCTATCACGTGTATCACTACATGGAGTCGCTGTCGAAGAACGCGCTCGTGATGAAGCGCAACTTCTACGGCACCCTGCGCGTGCGCGATACCGGCTCGGGTGAAGACCGCGTGCGCCGTCTGATGCACGGCGTGATCATGCACGGCGAGCAATATCTCTCGGGCCGGCGCAGGACCGAGCCCACGACCTACTACGGCCCGGGCTCCGGCGTCGGCCGCGCGATCAAGGCGCTGCAAGGCCGTCCGCTGCGCGTGGCGGTGATCGGCCTCGGGACGGGCACGCTGGCGACGTACGGGCGCGCCGGGGACGTCTACCGCTTCTACGAGATCAATCCCGCGGTCATCGAGGTCGCGCAGAAGGATTTCAGCTATCTGTCCGACAGCAAGGCGAAGGTGGAGACGGTGCTCGGCGACGCGCGGCTCGCGATGGAGCGCGAAGCGCCGCAGGGTTACGACGTCATCGCGATCGACGCGTTCTCCAGCGATTCGATCCCCGTGCACCTCATGACGCGCGAAGCGATCGCGGTGTATCTGAAGCATCTCAAACCCGACGGCGTCATCGCTTTCCACGTGACGAACCGCTTCCTGCAGCTCGCACCGGTCGTGCAGGAGCTCGCCGACGAGCGCAAGCTCGCCACCGCACTGGTGATCGACGACGCCGAGGAGAGCGACTTCTCGCGCACCGACTGGGTGCTCGTCACGCGCAGCCCCGCGCTGCTCGAGAGCACGGCGATCGCGAAAGTCGCCGCGCGGATCCCGACTATCCCCGGCCTCGCCGTGTGGACCGACGACTACAACAACCTCTTCCGTATTCTCAAGTGAACAACGCCGTCCTCGCCCTCGCGCGAGCGCTGCTCGCGCTGGTCGTGATGCACGCGGCCGCGCATGCCGCCGCCCCCGGCGGCCTGCCGACGCTCGCGCCGCTGGTCAACCAGGTGACGCCCGCGGTCGTGAACATCTCGGTGGTCACGCGCGCGCCGATGGAGGACAACCCGCTCTTTCGCGACCCGTTCTTCAGGCGCTTCTTCAACCTGCCCGAGCGGCCGCAGCGCAGGGAGCAGGCCGCGGGCTCCGGCGTCATCGTCGACGCCGCCAACGGTTACGTGCTCACCAACAACCACGTCGTCAAGGACGCCGAGCAGGTCACGGTGACGCTGAAGGACCGCAGGCAGTTCCAGGCGAGGCTCGTCGGCACCGATCCCGGCACCGACGTCGCGGTGCTGCAGATCGAAGCGCGCGAGCTCACCGCGCTCAGGTTCGGCGATTCCGACCAGCTCCAGGTCGGCGACTACGTGATCGCGATCGGCAACCCGTTCGGCATCGGGCAGACGGTGACCTCGGGCATCGTGAGCGCGCTCGGCCGCAGCGGGCTGTCGCCGGAAGGGTTCGAGGACTTCATCCAGACCGACGCCTCGATCAATCCGGGCAACTCGGGGGGCGCGCTGGTGAACCTGCGCGGCGAGCTCATCGGCATCAACACCGCGATCCTCGGCCCGAGCGGCGGCAACGTCGGTATCGGCTTCGCGGTGCCGTCGAACATGGCGCGCGCGGTGCTCACGCAGATCGTGAAGTTCGGCGAGGTGCGGCGCGGCCGGCTCGGCGTCGACATGATCGACCTCAACCCGGAGATCGCCAAGCGCCTCGGCGTCTCCACGCTCGAAGGCGTAGGCGTCGCGGCGGTGCAGCCGGGATCGCCCGCCGAGAAGGCCGGGCTGCGCGAGCGCGACGTCATCGTCGCGATGAACGGCCGCGCGCTGCACGGCGCGGCGGAGCTCCGCGCCAGGCTCGCGCTGACGCCGATCGGCGAAGAAATCGACCTGCGCGTGCTGCGGGGCGGGCAGACGCTGAACGTGCGCGTCCGCATCGCGGCGGTCCAGCAGGTGAGCGGCGGCGAAGGCCAGACCATCGCGGCGCCGCAGCTCGCCGGCATGCGGGTGGTCGAGATCGAGCGCGGCAGCCCGCTGTACCAGCGCATCCCGGGCGCCCTGGTCGTCGCGTCGGTCGCGGAAGGCAGCGCGGCGTGGCAGGCGGGGCTGCGCGCCGGCGACATCATCTACGCCGTCAACCGAAGGCGCATCCGCACCGTTGCGGAATTTGTGGCCGCGCTGCGTACGGTCGAACGAGGCTACGTGCTTGCGCTCGTTCGCGGCGATTTCAATCTTTCCATCGTCATACGCTAGCCGCGGGCACGGGCGTTGCTGTAAGGCGTGTGGAGCATCCGGCGAAAAAGCCGGATCCCCGTTTATTTGTAACCGGTTGTAACGTTGTGCGGCGGCGGCGCTACGGGCGCTGTCATACCAATAACAGATGCAGGATCAAGGAGAAGATCATGTCGTACGGAAAGCTGAATCTGGTTGCCGCGGCGCTGGCGCTGGCATTTGCGGGTCCGGTTCTTGCCGCAGATTCCATGTCGAAAGACCAGGTGAAGGCTGAAAAGGAGCGGATCGCGTCCGAAGCCAAGGCGAACAAGGAAAAGTGCAAGGACCTGAAGGCCAACGCGAAGGACATCTGCATGGCGGAAGCCAAGGGCGCGGAGAAAGTCGCCAAGGCCGAGCTCGAAGCCAAGCAGAAGGACACGCCGAAGAATCAGCAGAAAGTCGCTGAGGCGAAAGCGGATGCGGATTACGGCGTCGCGAAGGAAAAGTGCGACGACATGAAAGGCAAGGAAAAGGACCAGTGCCAGAAGGACGCTAAAGCGGCACGCGACGCGGCGAAGAAAGCCGCGAAAGGCGAAGCGCCCAAGAAAGGCTAGCAGGACAGACAGGGGTTGATCAGACGGCTGCCGCCCGTGACCGCGGGCGGGAGCGGTTTGGACGACGCTGGAAACGGCGTGAGGATCGGAGAGGCTCGCTTCCCCTTTTTAGCGAAACGAGGAGTACACCATGAAACGGTTCTTGGCAGTGGCAGTGGCAGCGGGTGCGCTCGCGACGCTCACGGCGTGCGATAGCGTTCCCCTTTCGAAGCAGACGCAGGGTGCGGCGATCGGCGCGGTCGGCGGTGCAGTGGCCGGCAGCGCGATCAGCGGCGGCAGCGCGCTCGGCACGGTGGGCGGTGCGGTCGCCGGCGGCGTGGTCGGTTCGGAAGTCGGGAAGCGCCAGCGCTGACCTGCGGGACGTTGCAGCAACGTGAAGGGCGCTCTTCGGAGCGCCCTTTTCTTTTGCGTTACGCCGCAGGCACCGCGATGCGCGCCCGCCGCATCATCGCGCCGCCGGCGACCAGCATCGCCGAGTTGGTGATGAACACGGGGTAATAGCCGAAGGCGGTTCCGAGGCTGCCGAAGAGCACCGGGATGATGAGGTGCGTCACGTTGTTCGCGGTGACGCGCAGGCCCGCGGCTTCGGCCTGACGGCCCGGTGGCGACAGCGCGTAGATGAGCGACATCGACATCGGCTGGCCGCAGCCGACGCCGAGCCCCAGCAGGAACGCGACACTCCCCAGTACGTAAGGGTTCTCGAAGAACGGAAACAGCACGAACGCGACCGCGGCGATGAAGATACCCCCGGTGAGCACCTGAGCTTCACTGTAGCGCTTCGCCAACCCCGGCAGCAGGAAGCGGATGGTGAACGTCGCGATGGCGAAGACGCCGAGCACGACGCCGATCGCCGAGGCCGACAGCCCGATCGAGTGGCCGTAGACCGGGAAATAGAACTGAAAAAGATCCCACGCCGAGGAGATGATGCCGCTCGCGATGAAGGTGTTGCGCAGCGGCCGGATGCGCCACAGCTCGAACGCGCTGCGCGTGCCCTCGATCCTGCCGCGATTGCGGGGCTTCGGCAGGAACGTGGGTTTGAGCCACAGCAGGAGCACCGGGATCACCGGGAACGCCGACAGGCACCAGAACGCCGCTTTGTACCCCAGATGGTCGATCGCGAGGCCCGCGACGAACGGTCCGGTGAAGCTCGCGGCGGAGAACCCCATGCCGACCAGCGCGAAGTTGCTCGAGCGATTCTTGCCGCCGCCGATGCCGCCGGCGATGCCCTGCACGGTGATGAAGAAGAAGTGAAACGTCGAGCCGAGCACCAGCGCCGAGGCGTACAGCGTGACGAGCGAGGGAAAGAGTGGCGGCAGCACGAGGCCGACGATCACGCCCAAGGTGCCGATCAGCATCGGCAGGCGCGGGCCGACGCGATCGGCGAGGCGTCCCACGTAGACCGCGAGCATCAACGGGAAGACGGCGTACAGCGCCATCAGTACGCCGATCGTGATCTGGCTCGCGCCGAGCTCCAGCGCGAACAGCGAGAGACCGACGCGGCTGCCGCCGAAGCCGGAGTGGCTGAGCCAGCACAGCAGGACGATGACGTAGATGCGCTTGTCGGCCCGGGTCACCGCATCACGCCGGCACGGTCAGGTAGTGGATGGAGAACAGGCGCTGCGGGTCGACCCAGCAGTGCACGGCCTCGAACCCTGCGCGAGCGGCGAGCGTCTGGAAATCCTCCACCGAGTACTTGTACGAGTTTTCGGTGTGTATCGTCTCGCCGTCGCGAAAGTCGAAAGCGCGTCCGTCGACGTGCACCCGCTGCGCCCCGCGGCTGACCAGGTGCATCTCGATGCGGCCCTCGCGCTCGTCGTAGTGCGCGCGGTGCTCGAAGCGGTCGAGATCGAAATCGGCATGCAGCTCGCGGTTGATGCGCGCCAGCACGTTGAGATCGAAAGCCGCAGTCACCCCCTGCGCATCGTTGTACGCCGCGTGCAGGCGCGCGGGATCCTTCTTCAGGTCGACGCCGACGAGCATCGCGCCGCCGCGCCCGGCGACCTGCCGCGCGTTGCGCAGGAACGCGAGCGCGTCGGCCGGATCGAAGTTGCCGATCGTCGAGCCCGGGAAGAACACCACGCGGCGGCTCACGTCGTCCATCGCGATCTCGTCCAGCGGCAGCTCACGCGTGTAGTCCGCGCACAGGGCGATCACTCTCACGCTCGGAAACTCGCGCGCCAGCGCGGTCCCGGCTTCGCGCAACTGCTCGCCCGAGATGTCGACCGCGACGTACACGTGCGGCTGGAGCGCGCGCACCACGAGCCGCGTCTTGCGGCCCGAGCCGCTGCCGTATTCGACGATGGCGCTTCCGGCGCCTATGCGCTGCGCGATGTCGGGGGCGGAGCGTTCGAGCATGGCGAGCTCGGTGCGCGTCGGGTAGTACTCAGGGAGCTCGCAGATCGCGTCGAAGAGCTGTGCCCCGCGCTCGTCGTAGAAGTACTTCGGCGGCAGCGTCTTCTGCGCCGCGGAGAGTCCTTTGACGACGTCGTCGAGAAAGGAGCCCGTGCCGGGCTTGAGGTCACGAAATTCGAACTGCGCGCTCGACGGCATCGGGTCGGCCCGGAAAGGTTTGCTCAGGACGCACAAGAGCGCGCGACGCAGTCAGCGCTCGAGGCTCGACGTTCGGCGGTTCAGCCGGGAGAGGGACGAGCGAGCTGCACCTCGACCCACTTCTTGATGCGGTTTGCGTCGGCGATCCGGGTGTACTTGCCCCAGGAATCGAGCAGCACGATGATGATCGGCGTCGCCGCGATGCGCGCCTGCATCACCAGGCAGCGGCCCGCTTCCTGGATGTAGCCGGTCTTGGAGACGTCGATCTGCCAGTCGTCGCTGCGCACCAGCCCGTTCGAGTTGCGGAACTGCAGGGTTCGGCCGCTGTTCGACTGCACCGCGTGCTCGGTGTCGGTGGTGTAGCGCTGGATCAGGGGATAGCGGTATGCCGCGGTGACCATCTTCGCCAGGTCCTCGGCGTTCGACACGTTCCCCTGATTGAGGCCCGTGCTGTCGAGAAAGTGGGTGCTGTTCATGCCGAGCTCGACCGCCTTGCGGTTCATCGCCTCGATGAAAGCCGGTTGTCCGCCCGGATACGCGCGCGAAAGCGCGGATGCCGCGCGGTTTTCGGAGGCCATCAGCGCGAGATGCAGCAGGTCGTCGCGCGACAGCATGGTCCCGACTCTGAGGCGCGAGCTCGTGTGCTTGAGCGCGTCGACGTCGTCGTCGGTGATGGCGATCAGCTCGTTGAGCTCGAGCTTGGCATCGAGCACGACCATCGCGGTCATGAGCTTGGTGATCGATGCGATCGGCTGGACGCTGCTGATGTTCTTCGCATACAGCGTGCGCCCTGCCGTGGCGTCGATCACGTAGGCCGCCGCCGACCGCAGCTCGGGCTCGGCGCCGTTGTCGTGGACTGCGGGCAGCAGATGGACGGGGTGGGGGCGCGGTTTGGGTGCGGGTGCCGCGGCTTTGACCCGCGGCTTGGCGGCGCGCGCCTGGGAGCGCGCGGCGGCCGCCTTGGCCTGGGACTTGGACTGGGGCTTGGCCTGGTGGGCCTTCTTGCTCGATTTCTGGGACGTCTGGGGGGCCGCCCACGCCGCGCCGTGCAACGCAAACACCGCGACGAGCGCCATGACGAAGCCCTTCACCGAACTCTCCTCTCCCGTGCTGCGCCCAGGTGCGCGTCGAAGCAATAATCTTCGCGAAAATACAGGCTTAACCAACACATTTCAAGAGCTTTTTCAGCATCACCAGCAACGCGTTCCGCCGGCGCTGCGCCGACGAGAAAAGTCACGGGGGCTAAAAAAAACCCCGCTCGGGACAGTGTGGGATGCCCCGGCGGGATTGAAAGAGGCCATGCAACTACCCGCTCAGCACAGGTCGTTGCAACTGCCAGGCCTCCGAGGAGGAAAGACTGACGAGGTCAGAATTCGGTAAAGCGCTCACGTCCGAGGACGTCAGCCGATGGTTCGACGTTAACAATGGAGACTTACGTGAAGCTTACATACGGGGATTACTGCCTGTATGTAGGGGCGGCGCTGACACGGGCCGCCGTGATTTACACTGCATCGACAGACGCCGCCCCGCGAAACATCCATGAGAATCCTCATCGTCGAAGACGATCCCGTGCTCGCAGACGGACTGACGCGCTCGCTGCGTCATTCGGAGTACGCGGTCGATTGCCTGAGCGACGGCGCCGAAGCCGACCACGTGCTGAGCGCGCAGGCGTACGATCTCGTCATACTCGACCTCGGCCTGCCGGGCCTCGACGGCTTCGAAGTGCTGCGTCGGTTGCGCCGGCGCGGCGCGCACGCACCGGTGCTTGTGCTGACGGCGCGCGACGCGCTGTCCGACCGTGTGAAAGGCCTCGATCTGGGCGCCGACGATTACCTCACCAAGCCGTTCGATCTGCCGGAGCTCGAAGCGCGCGTGCGCGCGCTCATCCGGCGCGGGCAGTCCGGCGGCGCATCGGTGCTCACGCACGGCGCGCTCGTGCTCGATACCGCCGGGCGCCGCGCGACGCTCTCGGGCGAGCCGCTCGATCTGTCGGCGCGAGAGCTCGGCGTGCTCGAAGTGCTGATGATGAGAAGCGGCCGCGTGGTCAACAAGGAGCAGCTCGCGGAGCAGCTCTACGGCTGGGACGAGGAAGTCGGGCCGAACGCGATCGAGGTCTACGTGCACCGCTTGCGCCGCAAGCTCGAATCGGCGGGCGTGTCGATCCGCACCATCCGCGGGCTCGGCTATCTGCTGGAGAAGGTCCCGAGTGCCTGAGGCCGCTCTACCCGCGCCCACCGGGCGCAAGCAGACGACGCTGCGCAGGCAGGTTCTGGTGTGGCTCGGCTGGCCGCTGCTCATCCTGTGGTCGGTGAGCAGCGTCGTCGACTACGACATCGCGAATCGCTTCGTCAACCTCGCCTACGACCGCGCCCTGCTCGAATCCGCGCTCGACATCGGCCGGCAGGTGAAGGTGCTGAACGAGCGCATCTACGTCGATCTGCCGGAGATTGCGCTGCAGATGCTGCAATCGCGCGAGTCCGGCAGGCTGTACTACCGCGTCACCGGACCGCACAACGAGTACATCACCGGCGAGCCCGACCTGCCCCCGCCGCCCGATCCTTTCTCCGGCCGCGTCAACTACTACGACGACGAATATCGCGGGCGCAACGTGCGCATCGTCACCCTGCAGCTTCCGCTCGAGCCCGGGAAGAGCGAAGGCATGGTGATGGTGCAGGTCGCGGAGAATCGCTCGGCGCGCAACGAGTTCGCCCGGCAGATCCTGCTGCGCATGGTCCTGCCGCAGGCGCTGCTCATCGTGACCGCGGGCGTGATGATCTGGTACGCGGTCGGCCGCGGCCTCGCGCCGCTCGTGACCCTGCGCCGCGAGATCGAGAACCGCTCGCATCGCGATCTGTCCGCCTTGCCTGAAGAGCACGCGCCGCAGGAAGTGCGGCCGCTGATCCTCGCGATGAACGCCCTGCTCGAGCGCCTGAGCCTCGCGCTCGCCGCGCAGCAGCGCTTCATCGCCGACGCAGCGCATCAGTTGCGAACACCGATCGCGGGACTGAAGACCCAGACCGAGCTCGCGCTGCGGCAGGCGCCGCAAGGCGAAGCACAGACCACGTTGCGCCAGTTGCGCAGCGCGACCGAGCGCACCACGCACCTGGTGAATCAACTGTTGTCGCTCGCGCGCGCCGAGCCGATGGCCGGACGCATGGAGCCGGGCCACATCATCGACCTGCGCCAGCTCGCGCGCGAAGCGACCACCGACTGGGTGCCGCGCGCACTGGAGCGCAACATCGACCTCGGCTTCGACGCGGCATCGGCGGGCGCCTACGTCGAGGGCGACCCCTTTCTCCTGCGCGAGATGCTCAACAACGTGCTCGACAACGCGATCCGCTACACGCAGGGCGGGGGACAGGTGACGGTGCACGTCGCGAACGACGCGTCGGGTCCGACGCTGCAGGTCGAGGACAACGGGCCGGGCATTCCGGACGTCGAGCGCGCGCGCGTCTTCGAGCGCTTCTACCGCGTGCTCGGCACCGGCACCGAAGGCTGCGGACTGGGGCTGGCCATCGTGAGCGAGATCGCGCAAAGCCATGGCGCGCAGGTGAGCCTCGACCCGGGACCCAACGGCCGCGGCACGGTGGTGACGATCGTGTTCCCGCTGCCGAGCGACCTGCGGCCCGAGCCGCGCCTTAAAAGCGCCGCGTAAGGCGCGCTCACCCGGCGGCGGCGACGGCTTCGTCGCGCTCGCGCGCGAGATCCTCCTGCTGCTGAAGCGCCCACATCTGGGCGTACGCACCCCGGCGCGCGAGAAGATCGCGATGGGTGCCGCGCTCGATGATGCTCCCCGCGTCCATCACCAGGATCTCGTCCGCATCCATGATGGTGGACAGGCGGTGCGCGATGACCAGCGTGGTGTGGCCGCGGGCGATGCGGTCGAGCTCGGCCTGTATCGCCTTCTCCGACTTCGAATCGAGCGCGGAGGTCGCCTCGTCGAAGATGAGGATGCACGGCCCCTTGAGGATCGCGCGAGCGATCGCGACGCGCTGCTTCTCCCCGCCCGAGAGCTTGAGCCCGCGCTCGCCGACCCGCGCGTCGTAACCGTCCGGCAGCGAGCTGATGAAGTCGTGGATGTGTGCGGCGCGCGCGGCTTCGATCACCTCTTCACTCGTGGCTTCGGGACGTCCGTACCGGATGTTGTAGTAGATCGTGTCGTTGAAGAGCACCGTGTCCTGCGGGACGATGCCGATCGACCCGCGCAGCGACGACTGCCTGACGTCGCGGATGTCGACGTCGTTCACGCGCACGCTGCCCGCGCCCACGTCGTAGAAACGATAGAGCAGCCGCGCGAGCGTCGACTTGCCCGAGCCGCTCGCGCCGACGACCGCGACCTTGCTTCCCGCCGGTACGTCGAACGAGACGTCGTGCAGGATCTGCCGCTTCACGTCGTAGCCGAAATCGACGTGGTCGAAGCGCACCGACAGCGGGCCCGCGGGCACGTCGACGGAGTCCGGACGGTCCTGGATCTCGCGGTTCTGTTCCAGCAGCGTGAACATGCGGTCCATGTCGACCAGCGCCTGCTTGATCTCGCGGTACACCATGCCCATGAAGTTGAGCGGGATGTACAGCTGGATCAGCAGCCCGTTGATGAGCACGAGGTCGCCCAGTGTCAGCGTGCCGGCGACCACGCCCTGCGCCGCGAGGATCATCAGGAGCGTGATCGCGATCGCGATGATGAAGCTCTGTCCGATGTTGAGGATGCCGAGCGACGCCTCGGTCTTCACCGCGGCCGATTCGTACTGCTTCAGGTTCTCGTCGTAGCGGCGCGCCTCGTATTCCTCGTTGTTGAAGTACTTGACCGTCTCGTAATTGAGCAGGCTGTCGATCGCGCGCGTGTTCGCCTTGGAATCGAGCTCGTTCGCGCGGCGCCGGATGTCGATGCGCCACTCGGTGACCGCGAACGTGAAGGCGAGATAGACGGCCACCGCGCCGAACGTGACCGCGACGAACCGCCAGTCGAACTTCGCGAAGAGCACCGCGGCGACGAGCGTGAACTCGAGCACGACGGGCACGATCGAGAACAGGAGATAGGAGAGCAGCGTCGAGATGCCGCGCGAGCCGCGCTCGATGTCGCGCGACACGCCGCCGGTCTGACGCTCGAGGTGGAAACGCAGCGACAGCGCGTGCAGGTGCCGGAACACGCCGAGCGCGATGCGGCGGATCGCGCGCTGGGTCACGCGCACGAACACGAGGTCGCGAAGCTCGGCGAAGAGCGTGGTCGAGAGCCGCAGCGCGCCGTACGCCACGAGCAGCGCAAGCGGCATGGCGAGCGCCGCCTGCGTCGGCGTCAGGCCGTCGACGATCTCCTTCAGCACGAGCGGCACCGCCACGTTGGCGAGCTTGGCGGTGACGAGGAAGATCATCGCGACGACGACGCGCCACTTGTATTCCCAGACGTACGGCAGGACCAGCGGCACGACGCGCCATTCGCGGCCGCGGCGGGAGGGATCGGGACGGGGGGGCGGCTCGACGCCGCGATGAGATCTCATGAGGGGGTGGATTCTAGCGGCGAATCAACGCCCGTCCGCCGCGCCTCCCTGCGCCGGACGGCAGAAAAAAAACGGGCGCGGAGTCCGCGCCCGAAGACGTACCAAAGGAGGAGGATGAAAACCGGGAGCATGGCCCCCAGCTTTCACCTGATGTGGATGCAAACACGGTACCCGGCCACCGAAAACTAGGCCGATCGGCCTAGCTGCTGAATTCCTGCCCCTGGCCGTAGGCGAACAGGCCGGTCAGCAGCCGCGCGAAGCCGTAGCAGCCCCAGTGCGCGAGCCGATGGAGCAGCGGCCGCCGGTGCCAGCGCTCCGGCTGGACCTGCTTGGCGCCCTCCTCGAGGGCGTTGCCGAGGCTTTCCCTGAGCTCGGTTGCGAAGCGCTCGTCCATGACGACGACGTTCGCCTCCCGGGCGAGGAGCAGGCTGAAAGGGTCGATGTTCGACGAGCCCACGGTCGCCCAGACGCGGTCGACCACCGCCACTTTCGCGTGCAGAAAGCTCTTGTGGTACTCGTGGATTTCCACGCCCGAGTCCAGCAGCGACCCGTACAGCGCGCGCGACGCATAGTGCAGGAGCCGGTATTCGACCCGTCCCTGGAGGAGCAGCAGGACCCGCACGCCTCGCGCCGCCGCTTCGGCCAGCGCGTGTCGAAACGAAAGCCCCGGGAAAAAATACGAGCTCGCGATCAGGATCTCGCTGCGCGCCCGGGCGATCGCCTCGAGATACGCTTCCTCGATGTCGTTGCGGTGCCAGAGGTTGTCGCGGACGAGAAAAGCCGCGGCCTGGGTGCCCTTGGGACGCACGTCCGCGTCGGGCCCCTCGTCGTCGGGCCAGCCGCCGCCGAGCTGGGTCAGGAGCACGATGGTCCACAGGCGCTTCGCCGCGGAGTGGATCTGCTCGACGAGCGGTCCCTCCACCTGAACGGCGTAGTCGAAGCGCGGCGGCGTGTGCCCCGGCGTGTGCATGTCGTCGATGATGTTGATGCCGCCGACGAAGCCCAGCCGCGCGTCGATCACCGCGAGCTTGCGGTGCAGGCGCCGCAGGCGCTGGCGCTGGAAGCGCAAGCTTGCGAGCTCCGGACGGTAGACGAGGAGCTTGACGCCCGCGTCCCCGAGCCGTCTTTGGAGCGCGTCCGACATGCGTTTGGAGCCGAAGCCGTCGACGAGGACGTGCGTTGCGACGCCTCGCCGGGCGGCGCGCTCGAGCGCGGCCGCTATGCGCTGCCCCGCGTCGTCCTCTTCGAAGATGTAGGTCTCGACGTGGATCTCGGTGAGCGCCGCGTCGCACGCGGCTTCGAGCGCGGGAAAGTAGGCACGCCCGCTCTCCAGCAAGGTGAGCCGGTTACCCTCCACGAACTCGGTCATACCGGTTCGAGCGTGGTCGTGAGTACCGCGTGATCCGAGATGCGGCCCCAGACCGGGCCGTGGTGTACGTGGGCGCGCCTCACGCGAAAGCCCCGCACGTAGATGCGGTCGAGGCGGAAGAGCGGCAGCATCGCGGGGAAGCTGCGCGCAGGAAGGCCTTTGATCAGCTCGAACACCTCGTGCATGTTGAGCGGGTGCGCGAGCTCGTGAGTCGCCTTGTGGCGCCAGTGCCAGTCGTTGAAGTCGCCGGCGATCACCAGCGGCGCGTCGGCGGGCACCAGGCGCTCGATGCGCTGGCGCAGGCGCTCGAGCTGGCGGCTGCGGCCGCGCGCGGTGAGCGCGAGGTGCACGCACAGGCAATGCAGGGGCTTGTGCCAGCCGGGAACGTTGATCTCGCAGTGCAGGAGCCCGCGCTGCTCGAAGCGATGCGCCGAGACGTCCTCGTTGTCCCAGCGCTCGATCGGATAGCGCGAGAGGATGGCGTTGCCGTGGTGGCCGTGGTCGTAGACCGCGTTGCGCCCGTACGCGAAATCGCCCCAGACCGAGTCCGCGAGAAACTCGTATTGAGGCTGCGACGGCCAGTCGCCGTGCCGCTGGGAATGGTGGTCGTGTATGCCCTGCACTTCCTGCAGGAACACGATGTCGGCCCCGAGGTCGCGCAGGCGGTCCCGCAGCTCGTGGATCACCAGCCGCCGGTTGAACAGCGACAGGCCCTTGTGGATGTTGTACGTGACGACGTGGAGCTCTTGCACCGAAGCATCATAGCAGGATGGGCACCTGCCTCTACCCCAAGCAGGATGCGCACCCGCCGTGGGCGGTGCGGAGCGGTCAGCCGCGCGCTACCAGATGCCGTTCTTGCACCAGGTTGGCGCAGGATCGGGGCAGGTGCGCGTGCCGGTCGAGGCGAGCTGAAACGCGCCGTCGCCGTCCTGCTGGGTGCCCGCGACCGGCGTCGCGCTGAGGGTGTAGCTCTGCGCGGTCGCGGTGAGCGCGAGCGTATAGCGGCCGTCGGTGCTCTTGCCCCCGGTCTTGCCGAGGCCGCCGCTCGTCGTGCCGTCGTAGGCGTTCGTGAGCTTGGACGTGAACGCGTTGGAGTTGAGGTAGATCTTCTCCTGCATCGCCGAAAGCTCAAGCAGCTCCTGCTGGGCTGCGACGCGGCTCGACTTGCGGATGTGGTCGCGATACGACGGATACGCGATCGTGGCCAGCAACGCGACGACCGCGACGACCACCAGCAGCTCGATCAGGGTGAAACCGGCCGGGCGCCGACGCGCCCGCTGTCGAATGATGTGTCTCATGTTCAATCCCGTATGACTTCGCGCCACGCCACGCGGCCCACCTTGCCGGCGCTGCGGGTCTCCATCCATCCCTTGATCGGCGTGGACGCCACCTGCGCCGGAGGCGCCGCGGACGGCGTCGTGCCCCCGCCCCCGCCGGTGACGGCGGGCGTGACGGTCTTGGTCGTCGAGCTGACGACCTTGCCCTTCTTGTCGAGCACCTGGGTCGTCGTAACGGTGGTGCCGTCGGCGTAGGTGATCACGTTGGTGATCGTGCCGCTCTTGTCGTTTTTCTTGGGGTTGTACGTCGCGCTCGGCACGAAGGTGCTGGTGCTCCCCGTCGCGACCAGCCGCGGCAGACCGCTCGGATCTTCCGACAGCGGATCGCGCGTGCGCGAGGTGGTGTGCAGGTCGGCTTCGGGGTCGGGAGCGGGGTTCATGACCCAGCCCGCCTGGCCGTAACACGGCGAGGTGCCGACGCCGAACTTCCCGTTGTGCCAGAACACCGTCCACTTCTTGAGCACGTACGAATCGCTCGTGACCTTGTAGCCTTTCTCGGGCTGCCCTTTCACGTTCTCCACGATGGCGCTCACGGGCGTGTTCTTCTTGACCACCCAGATCGTGAGCGCGCCGTTGTGGATCTCCTTGTCCGTGCCGAACAGGTTGGGATAATAGATCGCGCATTCGGGCGCGGTCGGATGCAGGCCTGCGCGAACGACTCCGGTACCCCAGTCTCTCGACTCGAGCGCGTTCGCGGACATCTCGAACTGGAACTTCTTGACCGTCGCGGGCGTGTAGATCGGCTGCGTTCCGTCGAACTTGTTCGGGAACTTGAAAGCCGGCCAGGTCTGGCCGCCGACCGTGATGTCCACGCCGGGGGACAGGTCGCCGTTGGAGACGAGCACGAAAAACTCGGTGGTCGCGGTGACCCTGCCGTCGCCGACCAGGTTGAAGGCCGGGTCGCTCGCGCTGGTGAAGCTCGCGCCGGTCGCATCGTACAGGTCGTCGTACATGTGCTCGTGCTTGTCGGTCGAGCCGTTCGCGCTGTTGTAGTAGTCGTAATCGAAGTGGCCGCCTTTGATGCCCGTCTCGGTCTGCGTCGTCGGCTCGCCCTGGTCGTCGCCGGGGCCGGCCAGCGTGTTCGTGTTGAAGAGCGTCGTGCTCGCCGAACCGACCAGCACCAGCACCGGCTGCGACCACAGACCCGAGCCGAGATACATCCCTACCGGCACGCGCTCGTTGCCCGTCTCCCCGGCCACCGCGTCGCTCTCGTCGATCTTGCCGTCGGTGCTCTCGTTCGCGTTGAAGACGATCTTGCCGTCGGTGGCGCCGTTGAGGTAATCGAGCTCCATCAGCCAGCTCTCGCCCGAGGCCGAAGTCTCGGTCTTGGCGATGACCGAAGTGAAGTGATACCGGCCGTCACGGACGAAGCCGGTACCGATGACGTGCTCTCCGGGCGGAAGCTCGGTACGCCAGCCCTTGTGCAGCGTCCAGTCGATGCTCTTGCCGGTGCTCGTGCGAACCCGCCTCGCGCCGGAACCGGAGGCCAAAGCCACCGTATTCTCTTCGAGCTTCTGCTCGAGCAGGTCCTTGTTCGCGGCCGGAGCGCCGTCCCAGATGCCGTACGCGTGGTTCTGCAGCGTCTCGTCGAGCGCCTGGGCGACCGTGAACATCGCGCCGGTCGCGAAGTACACCATGAAGCCGCCGAGCGGATGGTTCGCGACATCCGGCGCGCCGACGATCGGCCGCCCGGCCTGGTACAGCGCGCTCTTCGTCCACTGGGCCGGCGTCTTGTCGCGAAGGTCGAACTTCCACAGGTTGCCTTCGAGATCGCCCGCGTACACGTAGTCGACGTCGCCGTCGCCGTCGATATCGATCGCGCTCGGAGAAGAAAGCCCGTTGCGGTTGTTCGTGTCGCCGACGCCGGTATCCAGCGCCCTCACGAGCGCACCGGTCGCGAGATCGATCACGTACAGCACCGCCTTGCCCGAGCCGGTCTGCGCGGTGGCGTCGCTGTAGCCGTTGCCGACGATCGCCGCCCATTTGCCCGTGTTCAGCTTGACGATTATCGGCTCGGAGTACGTGAGCCCGAGATCGTCGAAGCCGCTCGTGGTATTGCTGATCTCCCACAGGATCTTCGCCTTCGCCGCGTTCTCGTCGGCCGCCGTGGCGTCGGTGACGTCGAGCGCGTACAGTCCCTTGCCGCCTGCGCCGAGGCCGCCGACGAGGACGGTCTTCCAGGCGCTGGACAGGTAGGCATCACCCACGGTGATCGCGCCGTCGACGAAATAAGTGTGCGTGTAGACCGGCTCGGCCAGCGCCTTCAGCTTGGGGATCAGCATCGAAGGGACGTAGGCGAACACCTCGTCGCCGGTCGCCGCGTCCCACGCGTGCAGCATGCCGTCGTTCGCCCCGGTATAGACGAGCGGCTTGCGCGCGCTGTTGGCGCTCTTGAACGTCGCGTAGTTGTCGGACGTGTAGTTCGCGGGCGGCGCGCCGACGTAGACCGGTTTGCCGTGGATGATGTCGCCGAGCACGCTGGCGCGGCCTCTGAAGATGCCCGCCGCGCTGCCCGAGATGACGCTGACGGTGCCGTCGGCGGCTTTCTGCTTGAATTCCTGCTCGTTGCTGCGGTCGCCGCGCACGAAATTCAGGATCTTCCCGCCCTTGGTCGCGTCGCCGGCCGCGAGCGCATCCTTCTGCGTCTGCGACAGATTGGCGAAGCGGAAAGGAATGTTCGTCCCCGCGGCATCGCGCGTGACGATGCGCCGGCCGGTATCCCAGTTCTGCGCCTTGATCCGCTCGCTCGCCAGCCACTTCGCGGGCGTCTGTGCGGCAGCGGTCGTTCCGAGCTTGTAAGCCGCGACGTCGCCGCGCCAGACGACCGGATCGAACCATGTCTGGAACTCGACCTCGTTGCCGCTCGCCACGTTGAAGCCGCTCACCGCCACCGCGGGCGCCATGCCGAACGGCTGTCCGCTGGGCGTCACCGAAAGAGCGCCGTATACGAGCGCGCCTGCCGTGGCGAGCGCCGCGAAGACCGCGGCCATGATGAAGTTGCGGGTCACGGTTTTCATTTGATCGCTATGGGCAGCGCGTACAGGGATTGGACGACCTTGGCGGCGCCGAGGCGGCTCGCACCGCGCGTGGTGATGCGATAGACGTTGACCGCCGGGCACGGCCCCGGCGCGCCGTAGGTGTTGTTGCACAGGCTCGCGATGCTGGCCGTCGGCAGCACGCGATTGTCGATGTAGAGCTCGATCATGTAGCGCTGGTTGCCGTCGGCATCGACTTTCACCGAGGTGGTGTCGTCCCACGTGGCCGTCAGCGGGTCCGCGGGCGCCGTGTTCTTGGGATAGATCCCCGGCGTGCCGCTCTTGGTGAACGCGTCGTCGTTCGCGTGCGTGTTGATCCACAGCTCCGCCTGCGACAGCGCGTTCTCGGCGTCGGTCAGGGCGAGCGTCTGGAACTGCACGTTGCCCGCGAGCTTGAACTGCGTCTTGGACAGCACGTACGCGGATACGCCCATCAGCATGAGCACGCCGAGCACGATCAGGCTGGTGACGAGCGCGGCGCCGCGGCTGCGCTGACGGAGTGGGAACGCGCGCATGGTCAGTTCCGCAGGTCCACGACCGTGCTGAAGACCACGCGGCGATAGCCGTCGCTCGCGGTGATGGTCCGGTCGCCGATCTTGTAGGTGGCGCTGGCCGTGTAGCCGGGTTCTTTCGCGCCCGCGCGGACGAGGAGCGAGATGTCGACCGCGGTCACGAGGTCCCAGCGCGCGCCGACGTTCTGGGCGTCGAGGTACTGATAATTGCCCGCGCTGTCGATGATCCCGTAGCGCACCTGGAGGTTCTCGACGCCGCTCGCGACGAGCTCGGGCTGCATCTTCGGGCCGTCGGCGAGCTTGAGCCGGTAGAGCGCGGGCACGCGCGGCGACTCGCCGGCGCTCGTGGTGTACGGACTGACGTAATACACCGTCTCTTCGAGGCGGTAGTCGAGCAGCGGCGGCTGGCGCAGCGCGGTCGGCAGGCTCGTCGAGGTGAAATAGTCGCCGCCCTCGTACGACGAGCGGTAGTACACGACGTTGTCGGCGATCTTGGCGGCGGGGCTCGTCGAGAGCCGCCGCACCACGAGCACGTCACCTTGCGAATAGTCGGTCGACTTCAGGCACGTGCCCGAATACGGATTGTTGTCGTTGTCGCCCCAGATGCGCTGCGAGATCTGTCCGATCTTCGCCGCGTCGCACACGTTCGCCACCGTGAACTTGGCATCGAGCGGCGCGTCGGGCGAAAACACGCTGGTGAGACCGAGATGGCCCGCGTGCTGCACGTCGCGCTTGACGATCGAGAGCGCGTAGTTGCCGTTGATGTTCACGTCGGACGCGCGCTCGTTGGTGCGGCCGAGCGCTGCGCTCGTCATGAGCGTGGTGAGCATCGCCCCGACGAGAAAGAGCCCGATGGTCAGCGCGATCATCAGCTCGACCAGGGTGAAGCCGCGGGCGCGGCCGGCGCGATTCGTCATGGCGGTCAGCTCACCGCCGACGGATCGTTGACCCGGCGGCTCACCGTATACGAGAACGATTCGGTCGGCCCGGCCAGCGAGGAATTCGAGTCCTTGCGCTTGAAGCTGCGCTCCTTCCACGTGATCTGTACGGTGTACAGCCACGGCCCCGTGCCGCTGCGCGAGATCGTCGCGGTCGCGTCGGGCAATGCGGCCTGCATGTGGTCCTGGAAGCGCGCGAGGTCGTACTGCGCCATCTGCTGCGGGCTGCACGCGCTCGCGCTGCAGTCGCTGACGGTGGAGCTCGAGGGCAGCGTCGCCACGTAGTTGCCGGCGGCGGCGGCGGCGGTATTGGCGGCGAGGCGCTCGACGAGATCGGTGGCGAGCATGACCGCCTGGGTGCGGAACTGTCCGCCCTGGCTGACCTTCAGCGAATAAGCCTGCAGCGCGGCGGTGCCGAGCAGCGCCATCGCGATCACGAACATCGTGATGAGCACTTCGATCATGCTGAAGCCGCGCTGCGCGGCCGACGGGATCGCGGTCTTCATTTCTTGAGCAGGCTGACGCTGCCGGTGCCGGCCGCGGTGATCGTGCGCTTGACCTTGCTCGTGCTGCCGGCCAGGTCCCACACCACCTGACCGGTCGTGGAGCCGGTCGCGGTATAACGCACGTCGGCCGCGCTGGCCTCGAGCGTCACGCCTGCGGGCATCGGGTTGACGCTGCGGATCGGGTTCGGGTCGCTGTCGGTGCCGGCGTCGCACTTGCCGTCCGCATCCGCGTCGTAGCAAACGATCCAGCCTTCATTCCACTTGACGTTGGCGTTCGACGCGCAGTTGGAATTGCCCACCTTGGGACAGACGAGCACGCGCGCGTTGCGCTTGATCGCTTCGGCGCGGGCCAGGTTGAGGTCCGACACGAGCTCGGTCGCGACCCCGCGCAGACGGTTGTCGTCGATGAACTCGGCAAACGACGGCAGCGCCAGCGCGGCCAGGACCGCGGCGACGGCCATCGAGACGATGAGCTCGAAAATAGTGAAGCCGGTCACGGTTTTTCTTGTTGTCGACATAGGAATATCCCTTCGTCACCGGTTACGGCTGCCGAAGGGCCGTTCTTTAACGTCGGCCGTTTGGTTTAGGGTGTTTGCGACGGCGACCGGGACAAATCTCACGGTCGACCGAAAAAAAACGGCCTGTCGTCGAGACAGGCCGTTTTCGGTCAAGCGCCCGGACAGGCGCTCCGTAGGGAGATCAGGACACCGCGAGCATGCGGTCGAGCGCCACGCGGGCGAGGTCGGCTTCGCGACTCGGGACCTTGATCTGATTCACCGCTTTGCCCTGAACCAGGTTCTCGAGGCTCCACGCGAGGTGCTGCGGGTCGATCCGCGCCATCGTCGAGCACATGCACACCGTGGGCGCCATGAACTGCACGGCCTTGCCCTGCGGCTTCATCTCCTCGGCCAGGCGGTTCACGAGGTTGAGCTCGGTCCCCACCAGCCAGCGTGTGCCGGGCGCGCTCTGCTGGATCGTCCTGATGATGAAGTCGGTCGAGCCGACGTAGTCCGAGAGCTTGCAGACCTCGAAGTTGCACTCGGGGTGGCTGATGACCATGCCGCTCGGGTTCTGCTGGCGCCAGCGCAGGATGTGCTGCGCCTGGAACATCTGGTGCACCGAGCAGTGGCCTTTCCACAGCAGGATCTTGGCCATCTTGAGCTGCTGCGCGGTGAGGCCGCCCATCGGCTCGTCGGGATCCCACACCAGCATCTCGGCGAGCGGGATGTCCATGAGGTAGCCGGTCCAGCGCCCGAGGTGCTGGTCGGGGAAGAACAGGACTTTCTCGCGCCGCTTGAGCGACCACTGCAGGATCTCGCGCGCGTTGGTCGAGGTGCAGACGATGCCGCCATGCTCGCCGCAGAACGCTTTGAGGTCGGCAGCCGAGTTGATGTAGGTGACCGGCGTGATCTTCTCGTCCGGGTCGAGCACTTCGGAGATCTCGCGCCACGCGCGCTCGACCTTCGCGAGGTTCGCCATGTCCGCCATGGAGCAGCCGGCGGAGAGGTCGGGCAGGATCGCCTTCTGGTGCGGCTTCGACAGGATGTCCGCGACTTCGGCCATGAAGTGCACGCCGCAGAACACGATGTATTCGGCGTCGGTCTGGGAGGCGAGCTTGGACAGGCGCAGCGAGTCGCCCGTGAGATCGGCGTGCTTGTAGACATCGGCGCGCTGGTAGTGGTGACCGAGGATCACCGCACGATCACCGAGCGCTTTCTTCGCCGCGACGATACGCGCCTCGCAGGCGTCGTCGGCGAGCGGCTTGAAACGATCAAAAGCGATGGTGCTGACTTCCATTCTCTTCATATCCTCCGGTAGGAGCAGCAAACGACGAACATACCATAAAGCCGCCGGTTAAGACTTTGAGCCTAATCGCCGCGATTAGTGCCCCTGCGCGAAATCGCGCGGTTCGGATCGGGCCGGCGCTAAACCCTTAAGTTCCCGCGGTTTTTTAACCTTTCGGGCAACATTTTTATCGCGTTCACGTTCGTCCACGAGAACGCGCGCTCGGCGGCCTCGCCCCAGGGGAGCCATGCGTAGGCGAGGTGCTCGCGCGGCGCGAGCGTCACCGGCACGCGATCCGGCACTTCGAGACCGAAAACGTGCTCGGTGTTGTGGGTGACGCCCGGGGCGTAGCGGTGGCGCCAGTGCGGATAGATCTCGTAGCGGTTCTGAGTGGCCCAGTCGACGAGTCCGTACCGCGACACGTCGATGCCGGTCTCCTCCGCGACCTCGCGCGCGGCAGTCTGTTCCAGCGTCTCGGACTCGTCCCGGCTGCCGGTGACCGACTGCCAGAACCCCGGCCGATCGGCGCGCTCGAGCATCAGCACCTCGAGCGCCGGGGTGTACACCACCACGAGCACCGAGATCGGCGTCTTGAACGGCCGCGCGCTCAAATCCACGGGGGGAGCTCGGCCCCGTCGTCCACGAAGACGACGAAGGGAGTTCCCTTGCCCTTCCAGTAGTCGGCGGCGTGGCGCAGCACCTCGATCAGCGTCGCCCAATCGGCGCCGAGCGCGCGGGCGGCGGATGCGGCGTTGCCGAGCCTCAGCACGTACGCGGGCGCAGCGTGCCGGCTCAGATCGGTGAGCACATCGGCGAGCGCGTCCCAGTTGCGGCCGAAGTGATCCGGCAGGCCCGCCGTGGCGAACGCGTCCATGAGGCCGGACTTGTTCCCGACGCGGGCGAGATCGAGGTCCAGCCACAGCGCGTCCTGGGCGAGCGAGTGGCGGACGGCGTCGACGTGCACCGGGGTGCGATACACGCCCGACTGCGGCGCGGTGAGGCGGTGAGGGGCAGCGTTCATTCGCGGATCCGCCTGAAGCTCTGGTAATGGTCGTCGCTGTAGTAGAGCTCTCTGCCGCGGCCGCTCACGATGCGCCGGGCGCCGCGATGCTTGAGCCCCGGCGTGGGCACGGTGTATTCGCGGTAGTAGCCGCGCTCGCGCGCCGGCAGGCGTTTTTCGAAATTGCCGAAGACGATGCCGTCGCGCTCATACGGAAAAGGCCCGCCGCGGCGGATCAGCACGACGGTCTGCCGCGCCTCCGGCGGCAGGTCGGCGAGCGCCACGACCGCGGCCGTGACACCGACGCGCGGCTGCGCCGACGAGGCCGGAACGAGACCCGCGAATACGACCGCCAGCGCCGCGGCGAACAGTCCGCAGCGAATGGCGATGCGCAGCGCGAGCTCGCTCATCTGCGATCGGCGGCCGCTTACGCCTTCTTCGGCTCGTTGCGCAGCCTGATATGGAGCTCGCGCAGCTGCTGCTCGTCGACTTCGTTCGGCGCATGGGTGAGCAGATCCTGCGCACGCTGGGTTTTCGGGAACGCGATCACGTCGCGGATCGATTCGGCGCCCGCCATCAGCGTGGTGATGCGGTCGAGGCCGAAAGCGATGCCGCCGTGGGGCGGCGCGCCGTACTGCAACGCCTGGAGCAGGAACCCGAATTTCGCCTCGGCTTCTTCCTTGCCGATGTTGAGGGCGCGGAACACCTTCGACTGTACGTCCTCGCGATGGATACGCACCGAGCCGCCGCCGATCTCCCAACCGTTGAGCACGATGTCGTGCGCCTTGGCGCGCGCGGCGCCGGGGTCGCTCTGCAGCAGGTCCTCGTGGCCGTCCATGGGCGACGTGAACGGGTGGTGCATCGCGTTCCAGCGCTTGCCTTCCTCGTCCCACTCGAACATCGGGAAGTCGACGACCCACAGCGGACGCCACCCGCTCGCCGCGAGGCCGCGCTCGTGGCCGATCTTCAGCCGCAGCGCGCCGAGCGCATCGTTGACGACTTTCGCCTTGTCCGCGCCGAAGAAGATGAGGTCGCCGTCCTTGGCGCCGGTGCGCTCGAGGATCTCCTTGGTCACCTCGGGCGAAAGGAACTTGAGGATGGGCGACTGGAGACCTTCGGCGCCGCGCTCGAGCGCATTCACCTTGATGTACGCGAGACCTTTCGCGCCGTAGACCTTCACGTAGTCGGTGTAGCCGTCGATCTCGCTGCGCGTGAGGCTGCCGCCGTTGGGCACGCGCAGCGCGGCGACGCGGCCGTCCTTCATCTGGGCCGCTTCGCGGAACACCTTGAAATCGGTGTTCTTCATGAGCCCGGTGAGCTCGGTGAGCTCGAGCGCAATACGCAGGTCCGGCTTGTCCGAGCCGTAGCGCGCCATCGCTTCGTCGAACTTCATGCGCGGGAACGGAATCGGGAGATCGACGTCCAGCGTGTCCTTGAACATGCGCCGCACGAGATCTTCCATCATCGTGATGATCTCTTCCTGCGTGAGGAAGGAGGTCTCGATATCGATCTGGGTGAACTCGGGCTGGCGGTCGGCGCGCAGGTCCTCGTCGCGGAAGCACTTGACGATCTGGTAGTAGCGATCGAAGCCCGAGATCATCAGCAGCTGCTTGAAGAGCTGCGGCGACTGGGGCAGCGCGAAGAAGTGGCCGGAGTGCACGCGCGACGGCACGAGGTAGTCGCGCGCGCCTTCGGGCGTGGAGCGCGTGAGCATCGGCGTCTCGATGTCGATGAAGCCGTTCTCGTCGAGGTAGCGGCGCACCGCCATCGCCGCTTTGTAGCGCAGGCGCAGGTTCTTCTGCATCTGCGGCCGGCGCAGGTCGAGGAAGCGGTATTCCAGGCGCACGGTCTCCGACAGGTGCTCGTCGTCCATCTGGAACGGCGGCGTGAGCGAGGGATTGAGGATCTCGATGTCCTTCGCCAGCACTTCGATCTCGCCCGAGACCAGATTCGGATTGATCGTGCCCTGCGGGCGCTCGCGGACGCGGCCGGTCACCTTGAGCACGAATTCGTTGCGCAGCTTGTCGGCCGTTGCGAACGTCTCGGGCGTGTCGGGGTCGCAGACGATCTGCACGAGGCCTTCGCGGTCGCGCATGTCGATGAAGATGACGCCGCCGTGGTCGCGGCGGCGATGCACCCAGCCCATGAGAGTGACGGTCTGGCCGAGGTAGGCGCGGCTCACGAGGCCGCAGTATTCGCTACGCATAATGGACGTTCAATGTGAGGTTGGTTGCCCGGTCGTGGGCTGCGGATCGGGTGCCGCGACCGGCTTGTCGAGCGCGCCATCGCGCCGGCCCGCAAGCGGCGGGCGCCTGCCGTAGCCGGGCGCGACCACGCCCATCGAGATGATGTACTTGAGCGCTTCGTCGACCGTCATGTCGAGCTCGATGACGGCGCTCCTGGGGACCATCACGAAATAGCCGCCCGTGGGATTCGGCGTCGTCGGCACGTAGATGCTGAGGTAGTCGCCCTGCAGGTGGTTGACCACGTCACCGCCCGGCGTGCCCGTCAGGAACGCGATCGTCCACATCCCCGGGCTCGGCCACTGCACCAGCAGCGCCTTGCGGAACGCCTGACCGCCCGGCGAGAACAGGGTATCGCTCACCTGCTTCACACCGTTGTAGATGCTGTTGACGACGGGAATGCGCGCGAGGACGCGCTCGCCCCAGCGCACCAGGCGCTGGCCGACGATGTTCGCGGTGAAGAGGCCGGTGAAGAAGACGACGAGCACCGTGAGCACCGCGCCCATGCCGGGGATGTAATAGCCGAGCCAGTGCTCGGGCCGCAGTTGCGGCGGCAGGAGCAGCAGCGTCTGGTCCATGGTGCTCACGAGGAGCGAGAGCACCCAGACCGTGATCACGAGCGGCACCCAAACCAAGAGGCCGGTGATGAAGTAACGCCGGATCGGATTCTTGGAAGGCATGGTTCGGGCGGGGAAGATCGCGGGCTTTGAGGTCCGCCGCCCGCGGAGGCGGCGTCGTTCGTGAATGCGTGAGCCGGGTGACGGATCCGGGGTCACGCGCAGCGGCCGCTGCTATGAAAACGGGGCGGCCGTCGATCGGTCAGGTCAGGCGGGACAGGTGCCGGCGCCGCAGGAGGCGGCCGGGTCGGACTTCTTGTCGTCCTTCTTGGTTTCGGTGCTGCTGTCCGCTTTTGCGGTGTCGGACTTGGGCTTGGAGCCTTTATCGCGGAAGTCGGTGACGTACCAGCCGTTGCCTTTGAGTTGGAAGCCCGCGGCCGAGAGCAGCTTGTCGAAGGTCGGTTTCCCGCATTCGGGACAGTGCGTGAGCCGGGGATCGCTCACCTTCTGTAAGTATTCCTTCTGAAAACCGCACGTCGAGCAGCGATATTCGTAAATCGGCATAATTGCTCCCGAACCCTAAAAAGTGATTATACCTGAATCGGTTAGAACCGAACGTGCGTGAGGTGGGGGCGAAGTCCGCGTTTGCAAGCACCGCCCGCGCTGTGGCACCGCAATAACAAATCGATGAGACGAGTGCACGTTCTACCCTCACTTTTCGCTCGCGCCGGCCGGCTGATCGGCGCCGTGCTGCGTATCCTGTCGGCGCTCGCGCTGGTCGCCGCGCCGGCCGGTGCCGCGATCGAAGACGACACCGCGCCGTCGAATGTCTACATGGCGGGCGCCGAGGTGCGCATCGATCGTCCGGTGCAGGGCGACGTCGTGGCGGCGGCCGGGCGCATCCACATCGATCAGCCGATCTCCGGCGACGCGGTGCTGGGCGCCGGCTCGATCGACGTCCAGTCGGCCGTGGGCGAAGACCTGAGAGGCGCCGGCGGCATCATCACCGTCTCCTCGCGAGTCGGGCACGAAGTGCTGCTCGCGGCAGCACGCATCATCCTCACCTCCACGGCCGAGATTCACGGCGAGACGTGGCTCGCGGCCGCCAACGTCGCCCTCGGCGGCCGCTACATCTCGGGCGTGCGTGTCTACGGCCGCGAGATCAGCGTGACCGGGGAGACCTTCGGCCCGGTCGAGCTCTCGGGCGAGCGCATCGAGATCGGCGAGCAGGCGCGCATACACGGCGACCTCGTCTACGCGAGCAGCGAGGCGATCAAGATCCATCCGCTCGCGGTCGTGGACGGCAAGGTCACGCGGCGGCCGAAACGGCTCGAGGCGGCCGACCCCGAAGCCACGCTGCCCGGCCTGAAGCCGCTGAGGCCGCTCGTGATCGCGGCGCTGCTCGCGTTCGCGATGCTCGCGCTCGCGGTCTTTCCGCGCCTCACCGCAAGCTCGACGCGCACGCTGGCGGCGGCGCCGGTCAGAAGCCTCGGTATGGGTATCGCGCTCTTCTTCAGCGTGCCGCCGGTCGCCGTGCTGCTGATCATCACGATCATCGGCATACCCATCGGCGTCGCGCTGATCGCGATGCAGGCGCTCGCGCTCGTCTTCGGCTACGTGGTCACGGCGCTGCTCGTCGCCCAGGGCATGGCGCGCACGGTCGGATGCCACACGCTCGCCGGCTGGCGGCAGTACGCATTCATGGCGGGTGCGATCGTCGTGCTCGCGCTCGTCACGAGCATTCCGTATCTCGGCGCGGTCGTGCTGCTGCTGGCTGCCTGCGGGGGATTGGGGGCGCTGGTACTGCAGCGCTTCAGCCGCCGCAGCGCGCGAAGCCCGGCCACGGACGAATGGCCGGCGGCGTGACCGTAAGCCCCGAGCATCACAAGGCTGCGGCGCTCGTCGAGCGTGCGCGCGCGCACGGCCGCGTGTCCGCCGCAGTGATCTACCCATGCAGCGCGGGCGCGCTCGAAGGCGCGCGCGAAGCGCGTGCCGCAGGTTTGATGGAGCCCGTGCTCGTCGGTCCGCGCACCGACATCGAGCGCCTCGTGCGCGAGCACGGCTACGATCGCGACGCGTTCGAGATCGTCGATGCCGCCGATCCGCTCGACGCCACGCACCGCGCTGCGACGCTCGTCCATGAAGGCCGCGCGCGGGCGCTGGTCAAAGGCAGCCTGCACAGCGACGAGCTCATGCGGGGGCTCGCGTCGCGCAAGGCGGGGCTGCTCACCTCGCGCCGGGTGAGCCACGTGTTCGTGATGGACGTCCCGCACCACGCGCGCCTGCTTTTCATCGCCGACGCGGCGGTGAACGTCGCGCCGAGGCTCAAGGTGAAGCGCGACATCACCCAGAGCGCGATCGACCTCGCGCGCGCAGCGGGCATCGAGACGCCCAAGGTCGCGGCGCTCTCGGCCAGCGAGACGGTGAGCGAGGGCGTGCCTTCGAGCGTCGACGCGGCGGCGCTGAAGGACATGGCGGCGCGCGGCGAGATCGCCGGGGGGATCGTGGACGGTCCGCTCGCTTTCGACCTCGCAGTCTCGGCGGAGGCGGCGCGCATCAAGGGCATCGAATCGCCGGTCGCGGGCGCCGTCGACATCGTGGTCGTGCCGACCATCGAAGCCGGCAACGTGCTCTACAAATCGCTCGTCTATCTGAGCGGCGCCATCGCCGGGGGCATCGTGATGGGACTGCGCGCGCCGGTGGTGCTCACCAGCCGCGCCGACAGCGCCGCGAGCCGCGTCTTCTCCGCCGCGCTCGCGTCGCTACTTGTGCACGACCAAGCTCGGGTCTAGCTCGATTCAAAGGAAGGGAGGTCTCGGAGGGAAACCATGGGTTTCCCTCCGAGCCGTTCACCGGCGCGGAAGCGCAGCGCCCGCCAGCGGGCGCTAGAACGGTATGTCGTCGTCCATCTCGTCGAAGGCGCCACCGCCTTTGCGCGCGGGGGCCTTCGAGCCGCCGCCACCGCCGCCGCCGGAGCTAGCGCCCGCTCCCATCGGCTCGCGCGCCATCGGCTCTCCACCGCCACCGCCGCCGCCACCACCGCCGCCGCGGCCGCCGAGGAGCTGCATGCGGTCGGCGACGATCTCGGTCGAGTAGCGGTCCTGCCCTTCCTTGTCCTGCCACTTGCGCGTGCGGATGCGCCCTTCGATGTACACCGGCGATCCCTTGCGCAGGTACTCGCCCGCGATCTCGGCGGTCTTGCCGAAGAACGCGACGCGGTGCCACTCGGTGTGCTCCTGGCGCTCACCGCTCTTGTCTTTCCACTGGTCGGTGGTCGCGACGCTGATGTTGGTGACGGCGTCGCCGCTCGGCAGGTAGCGGACTTCGGGGTCCTTGCCGAGGTTGCCGATGAGTATCACTTTGTTGACCGAGGCCATGTCAGCCCTCCGCTGTAATCAGTTGAAGTAGATTGTGTTCGTCGAAGCTCTCACTGTCCACTTCGACGGTGAGCGTGTTTCCTTCGGACACGACGCGGGCTTGACGCACGCCTTGCAGCGTGAGCACGCGCTCGGCCAGCGCCGCCGCCCGGTCGCCGTCCAGGTGCGGCAGCGTATAGCTGCGCGTGCTCGTGGCGGCGGGCGACTTCATGCCGAGCGCCGCGGCCAGCCACACGACGAGCAGCGCCGTGTTTACGATCACAACGCCCGTGCGGCCCCAGTGGCCGTAGGCGAAACCGCCTAGGACCGCGCCGACGAACGTCCCGAGGAACTGCACGCTGCTGTACACGCCGATCGCCACACCCCGCATGCCCGCGGGCGCGAGCTTCGATGTGAGCGTCGGCAGCAGCGCTTCGAGGATGTTGAAAGGCGCGAAGAAGAGCACGAGGAATACGGTCAGCAGCACGACGTTGCCCGCCAGCCACGGCAACGCCGCGTGCGCCACGATCAGCAGCGCGACCGATCCCACGAAGTACGTCCGCATGCGCGCGCGCCCGCCGCTCATCACCGCGGGCATCATCAGCACGAACGAGCCGAGCATCACCGGCAGATAGATCTTCCAGTGCTCGGCCACCGGCAGGCCGGCGTCGCGCAGCGAGAACGGGATCGCGATGAATATCGCCATCAGGACCGCGTGCAGCGCGAACACGCCGACGTTGAGCCGCCCGAGCTGCGGATCCGCGAGCACCCCGAGGAAGTCGCGCAGCGCGCCGGAGCGCTCGTTCGGCTTGCTCTCGGTCACGTCGGGAACCAGGCGCCAGACGACGACCATCGCGAGGAGCGCGAGCACCCCGGTCATCGCGAAGATGCCCGGTACGCCGATCGCTCGGTTGAGCCAGGGGCTCGCTACCAGCGACAGCGCGAAAGCGAGCCCGATGGTCGATCCGATCATCGCCATCGCCTTGGCGCGGTGCTCTTCGCGCGTGAGGTCCGCCGCCATGGCCATCACCGCCGCGGAGACCGCGCCCCCGCCCTGGAGAATGCGACCGAGGATCACCACGTAGATATTGGTCGCCGCCGCGGCGACGAAGCTGCCGGCCGCGAAGATCGCAAGCCCGGTGTAGATCACGGGCTTGCGCCCGTAGCGGTCGGACCACGCGCCGAAAGGAATCTGCAGGATCGCCTGGGTGAGCCCGTACGCGCCGATCGCGACGCCGACGAGGGTCAGGTTGTCGCCTCCGGGCAGGTGCTCCGCGTAGATGGCGAACACCGGCAGGATCACGAACATGCCGAGAAGCCGCAGGCCGAATATGCTCGCGAGCGACAGGCTCGCGCGCAATTCCAGAGGGGTCATGCGGTCGCGCTGGGACACTTTGGAGTGGACGGGCTGTGGGAGGCGTGCGGAAGCGGCCGGAACGATGAATGCCGCGAGTGGTCTATCGTGCCTTGGCGCGTCTCCTTCGGTATATTAACAGGTTTGCCCATGGCTTCAGTCACTCCCTTACACTCGCAACGACCCGAGCCGAAGGAACCGGCCGCGGGCGAGCGCGGCGGCACGGGTGGCGAGCTCATCCGTGTCCGGGGCGCTCGCACCCACAACCTCAAGAACGTCAACCTCGACCTTCCGCGCAACCGCCTGGTCGTGATCACCGGCCTGTCGGGCTCGGGCAAGTCGTCCCTCGCCTTCGACACGCTGTACGCCGAAGGCCAGCGGCGCTACGTCGAATCGCTCTCGGCGTATGCGCGCCAGTTCCTCCAGCTCATGGAGAAGCCCGACGTCGATCTCATCGAGGGCCTGTCCCCCGCGATCTCGATCGAGCAGAAAGCGACCAGCCACAATCCGCGATCGACCGTCGGCACGGTGACCGAGATCCACGATTACCTGCGCCTCCTCTATGCGCGCATCGGCGACCCCCATTGTCCCGAGCACGGCAACGAGCTGTCGGCGCAGAGCGTCTCGCAGATGGTCGACCACGTGCTGACGCTGCCCGAGGACACGCGGCTCATGGTCCTCGCGCCGCTGGTGGTGGGCCGCAAGGGCGAGCAGGCGGAGCTCTTCGACGAGCTGCGGGCGCAGGGCTTCGTGCGGATACGCGTCGACGGCGAAGTCTACGACCTCGACCAGATGCCGAAGCTCAGGAAGAACGTGAAGCACACCGTCGAGGTGGTGGTCGACCGGCTGAAAGTGCGCCAGGACGCGCGGCAGCGCCTCGCCGAATCGTTCGAGACCGCGCTGCGCCACGCCGACGGCCGCGCGCTCGCGGTCGAGATGGACGGCGGCGCCGAGCATCTCTTCTCCGCGCGCTTCGCGTGCCCGGTGTGCAGCTATTCGCTGCCCGAGCTCGAGCCGCGGCTCTTCTCGTTCAACAATCCGATGGGCGCGTGCTCGCGCTGCGACGGGCTGGGGAGCGTGAGCTTCTTCGATCCCAAGCGGGTGGTCGCCTTTCCCGACCTGTCGCTCGCGTCGGGTGCGATCAAGGGCTGGGACCGGCGCAACCAGTTCTATTTCCAGATGCTGCAGTCGCTCGCGCAGCACTACGGCTTCGATCTCGAAAAGCCCTTCAGCGATCTGCCCGAGGCCGTGCAGCACGCGATCCTCCACGGCTCCGGCCGCGAGAAGATCCGCTTCCTGTACATCGGCGAGAAGGGCAACAAGCACTTCCGCGAGCATCCTTTCGAGGGCGTGCTGCCCAACCTCGAGCGGCGTTATCGCGAGACCGACTCGCTGGTGGTGCGCGAGGAGCTGGCGAAATACCTCAACAACCAGCCGTGTCCCGAGTGCGGGGGCACGCGCCTGCGGCGCGAAGCGCGCTTCGTCACCGTCGCGCGCAAGGCGATCTACGAAGTGTCGGCCCTGCCGCTGAACGAGGCGATCGATTTCTTCTCGACGCTCACGCTCGCGCCGGTGAAGCAGGCGATCGCCGACAAGATCGTGCGCGAGATCGCCAACCGCCTGCAGTTCCTCGTCAACGTCGGCCTCGAATACCTGTCGCTCGACCGCTCGGCGGACACGCTCTCGGGCGGTGAAGCGCAGCGCATACGGCTCGCGAGCCAGATCGGCTCGGGCCTGACCGGCGTCATGTACGTGCTCGACGAGCCTTCGATCGGCCTGCACCAGCGCGACAACTCGCGGCTGCTGGAGACGCTGAAGCGCCTGCGCGACATCGGCAACTCGGTGATCGTCGTGGAGCACGACGAGGATGCGATCATGGCCGCCGACTACGTCGTCGACATGGGCCTGGGCGCGGGAGAGCACGGCGGCCACGTGGTCGCCGAAGGCTCGCCGCGGGACATCACCCAGCACGCCGAGTCGCTGACCGGCCAGTATCTCAGCCGCCGCCGCCGCATCGACATCCCGGCGCTGCGTCACCGTCCCAACAAGAAGCGCACGCTGACGATCAAGGGCGCGCGCGGCAACAACCTGCGCGACGTCACGGTCGACATCCCGGTCGGCCTGTTCGTATGCGTGACCGGCGTATCGGGCTCGGGCAAGTCGACTCTGGTCAACGACACGCTCTACAACACGGTCGCCCGCCAGCTCTACGGCAGCGCGCTCGAGCCCGCCCCGCACGACTCGATCGACGGCCTGGAGCTCTTCGACAAGATCGTCAACGTCGACCAGAGCCCGATCGGGCGCACGCCGCGCTCCAATCCCGCGACGTACACCGGTCTTTTCACGCCGATCCGCGAGCTCTTCGCCGGCGTCCCCGCGGCGCGCGAGCGCGGCTACGGCGCGGGACGCTTCTCGTTCAACGTGAAAGGCGGACGTTGCGAAGCGTGCCAGGGCGACGGCGTGCTCAAGGTCGAGATGCACTTCCTCCCGGACATCTACGTGCCGTGCGACGTCTGCCACGGCCGGCGCTACAACCGCGAGACGCTGGAGATCCACTACAAGGGCCGCAGCATCCACGAAGTGCTGCAGATGACGGTCGAGCAGGCGTGCGAATTCTTCAGCGCGGTGCCGGTGCTCGCGCGCAAGCTCCAGACCCTGTTGGACGTCGGCCTCGGCTACATCACGCTGGGGCAGAGCGCGACGACGCTCTCGGGGGGCGAAGCGCAGCGCGTGAAGCTCGCACAGGAGCTGTCCAAGCGGGACACCGGACGCACCCTGTACATCCTCGACGAGCCGACGACCGGCCTGCACTTCCACGACATCGATCTCCTGCTGCGCGTGCTGCACCGGCTGCGCGACCACGGCAACACCATCGTGGTGATCGAGCACAATCTGGACGTGATCAAGACCGCCGACTGGGTGATCGACCTCGGTCCCGAAGGCGGCGGCGGCGGCGGCACCATCGTCGCGGAAGGCACGCCGGAAGACATCGCCGCCCATCCCGCGAGCCACACCGGCCGCTATCTAGCGAGCGCGCTCTCGTGAAGCCGAACGTCGATGTCCTGCTGACCGAAAGCTTTGCAGCCGCCATCGCGGCGGCCGATCCGCTGCAGATCGTCGGCGAGCACCTGCCGGCCCCGCCGAAAGGGCGTACTCTGATCGTCGGCGCGGGCAAGGCCGCGGCTTCGATGGCGCTCGCGGTCGAGCAGCGCTGGCCGGCGAATGCGCCGCTCGACGGCCTGGTCGTGACGCGCTATCAGCACGGGCTGCTCACCAACCGCATCACGGTCATCGAAGCGGGCCATCCCGTTCCCGACGAAGCCGGCGAGCAGGCGGCGCAGGAGATCATGAAGCGCGTGAAGACGCTGACGCGCGACGATCTGCTGCTCGTGCTCGTCTCCGGCGGCGGATCGAGCCTGCTCTCGCTGCCGGCGGGCGACGTGACGATGGCCGAGCTCAAATCCACGACGCAGGCGCTGCTGCGCTCCGGCGCGCCCATCCAGGACATGAACACGGTGCGCAAGCACCTCTCGGCCATCCAGGGCGGACGGCTCGCCGCCGCCTGCCGCGCGCGCGTGCTCGCGCTGGTCGTCTCCGACGTCACCGGCGACGATCCCACGCATATCGCCTCCGGTCCGTGCGCGCCGGATCCGACGACGTATCGGGATGCGCTCGACATCCTCGAGCGTTCCGGCGTAAAGCCGCCGCCGGCGGTCAAACGCCACCTCGAGCGAGGCGCGGCGGGCGAGATCCCCGAGACGCCCAAACCCGGCGATGCGGTTTTCAAGCGCGTCGAGAATCGCGTCATCGCGACCGCGCATCGCTCGCTCGAAGCGGCGGCGGGCTACTTCTCGGAGCAAGGCATACAGCCCGTCGTGCTCGGTGACTCGGTCACGGGTGAAGCGCGCGAGGTGGCGAAGGTCTACGGCGCGCTCGTGCGCGAGATCAGGGCGCACGGCGGGCCATGGAAGCGGCCGGTCGCGCTGATCTCGGGCGGCGAATGTACAGTGACCGTCCGGGGCGAAGGCCGCGGCGGACGCTGCGCCGAGTTCCTGCTGTCGCTCGCGATCGACCTCGACGGCGCCGCCGACGTGCACGCGCTCGCGGCGGACACCGACGGCATCGACGGCAGCGAGGACAACGCGGGCGCCGTGCTTCACCCGGACTCGCTCGCCAAAGCGCGCGCGAAGAAGGTCGACGCTCCACGCCTGCTCGACACCAACGACGCCTATACGTTCTTTTCGGCGATCGGCGCGCTCGTCGTCACCGGTCCTACGCGCACGAACGTCAACGACTACCGGGTCATCCTGGTCCTGTAGGCGCCGCTCAGCCGATGTCGAGACCGGGCTGCGTGCCGACGTCGTAGATGAGGTCGTCCCCCTCGATACGCGCCTCCGTGCGCAGCGCGTGCGCCTTGGGCCCCGACGGGCCGATGACGTGCCGCACCTCGACGCCGTGCGCGACGAGGAAGTCCGAGATCATGTAGCGGTGGCACTGCCACGGCAGGCGCTCGGCGCACATGATCGCGGGGCGCTCGTCGCGCGCGATCTCGAGCAGCCTCGCGATGCCCTCGTGGAATTCGGCGCTCTGCATGTGATCCGCATACGCGCGGAAGCTCTCGTTGCGCATCGCCACGTGCGGCGTATCCTTGCGCGCCCGGCGACGGCCGCCGAGCGCCTGGCCTTCCCACACGTACTCGATGTGCCGCTTCGGCAGCGACTTCTCCAGCTCGCCGCGGCCGAAGTGCGGGTGCCGGCGTGAGCCGGGGAACATCCGGACGTCGACGAGGCAGCCGACCCCGTTCTGCTTCAGCAGCTCGACGAGCTCCTCCAGCGGCCGGTTGCCGTGGCCGATGGTATAGACGGTGGTCGCGTCGATCATGCGATCGCTGTCGATTCCGGCGGATCGACGTCGGCGACGTAGCGCGCGTGCAGCGCGTCGATGCGCCCGAGCACGATCTCCTTGCCGAGCATGTCGCTGCCGGCGACCGCGTCGCGCAGGAGCGCGGGCGTGAGCGCCGCGAGCGCAGGCTGCGCCACGGCCGCATAGCTCAGGTGCCAGGCCTCGGGGTGCACACCGCCGCGGAACGTGCGATACGGGCGGAAGAAGCCGTACCGCGCCATGTTCGCGTCGAGCCAGCGGTGGAGCCGGTGAAACACGCCGCCGGGCTCGCATTCGGAAGGCAGGAGCTGCACCGTGTAGCCTTCGGGCAGCGCGGCGCTGTCGACCACGTCGATCTCGGTGCCCCAGTGATGGCGGCTCCCGCCGGGCAGCGCGCTCCAGCAGAGGATCGCTTCCATGAGCTCTTCGGGCGCGAGCGCCGCGTGCTCGCGCGCATTGCCGGCGGCGTCGTACAGCGTGCGCTCGCCGCGCCACTTGAGGTTCCAGATGCGCTGCTGCGCCTCGAAATCGCGAAAGGCGCTGGTGATCGCCATGTCGATGCCGGCGCCCGCCGCGTCCTGCTTCATCGCGAGGAAGGCTTCCAGCGCTTCAGGGTGGACTGCCGCTTTCAGGTCGTCGCGCTGGACGACATGGCTGCGCGACCTGCCGGTCAGCTCGAGCTGGTTCAACATAAGACGATTCTAGGAGAAGCGAAGAACGACATGTAGCGCCGCCAGGGGCATAAGCGCGCCGTTGCAGGCCGAAGCGGCGGTGCAGACCTTTCCGGCCGGCCATAAAAAAAAGCCGGCGAAGCCGGCTTCTTTCATCAGCGTTGGGCGGTTCAGGCCCCGGCTTCCGCCGGCTGCTTCGTCTCTTCGGTTTCGACTTCGCTTTCCTCCGGACGGTCCACCAGCTCGACCAGCGCCATCGGCGCGTTGTCGCCCTTGCGGAAGCCGAACTTGAGGATGCGCGTGTAGCCGCCGTTGCGCTTGGCGTAGCGCGGGCCGATCTCGTCGAACAGCTTCACCACCATGTCGCGGTCGCGCAGGCGGTTGAACGCGAGGCGGCGGTTGGCGAGCGACGGCGCCTTGCCGAGCGTGATGATCGGCTCGACGACGCGGCGCAGCTCCTTGGCCTTCGGCAGCGTGGTCTTGATGAGCTCGTGCTTGAGCAGCGAGCACGTCATGTTCCGCAGCATCGCGAGACGATGGCTGCTCGTGCGGTTGAGCTTACGTAGCCCGTGACGGTGACGCATGATCGTTTTCCTTAGACTTTTTCGAGACCGGCGGGCGGCCAGTTCTCGAGCTTCATGCCGAGCGTGAGACCGCGCGACGCGAGCACTTCCTTGATCTCGTTGAGCGACTTGCGGCCGAGGTTCGGGGTCTTCAGAAGCTCGGTCTCGGTGCGCTGGATGAGATCGCCGATGTAGTAGATGTTCTCGGCCTTCAGGCAGTTGGCCGAGCGCACGGTGAGCTCGAGGTCGTCGACCGGGCGCAGCAGCACCGGGTCGATCTGGGTCGCTTTCTTCTCCTCGATCTGCGCGGGCATGCCCTTCAGATCGGCGAAGACCGA
Organism: Burkholderiales bacterium; assembly: GCA_036262035.1. Taxonomy (NCBI): domain Bacteria; kingdom Pseudomonadati; phylum Pseudomonadota; class Betaproteobacteria; order Burkholderiales; species Burkholderiales bacterium. Next base: position 402,581 of record DATAJS010000031.1, read on the forward strand.
AAGCTGCTCGACCAGGATGCGGGCGGCGTAGCGCACCGCTTCCTCGGGCTCGATCGCGCCGTTGGTCTCGATGTCCATGATCAGCTTGTCGAGGTCGGTGCGCTGCTCGACGCGGGCGGACTCGACCGAGTAGCTGACGCGGCGGACCGGGCTGAAGGACGCGTCGAGCATGATGCTGCCGACGGTGCGGCCTTCGTCGCCGGTCTTGCGGCTGGTCGCGGCGAGATAGCCGCGGCCCTGCTCGACCTTGATCTGCATGTCGAGCTTGCCGCCGGGCGCGAGGTGCGCGATGACGTGATCGGGATTGACGATCTCGACGTCGTGCTGCTGCTCGATGTCGCCCGCCGTCACGACGCCTTCACCGGACTTCTTGAGGTTGAGGGTCGCTTCGTCGCGGCCGTGCATCTTGAGCACGACACCCTTGAGATTCAGCAGGATGTCGACGACGTCTTCCTGGACGCCGTCGATCGTGGAGTACTCGTGCAGCACGCCAGCCATCTTGACCTCGGTGGCGGCGTAGCCGGGCATCGAGGAGAGCAGCGTGCGGCGCAGTGCGTTGCCCAGCGTGTGGCCGTAGCCGCGCTCGAAAGGCTCCATGGTGAGCCGGGCGTGGAACGGCGACAGGTTCTGGACATCGATGATGCGAGGCTTCAGAAAGGCGCTGCTGGCCATATAGTGGGGACCTCTTTCGGATTACTTCGAGTAGAGTTCGACGACGAGCGATTCGTTGATCGTCGACGACAGCTCCGAGCGCTGCGGGCGCGCCTTGAACGTGCCCTTGAGAGCGGCGACGTCGACTTCCACCCATTCGGGCAGGCCGCGCGACGTGGCGGCTTCGGCCGCCGACTTGATGCGCAGCTGGTCTTTAGAGCCCTGCGCGACTTCGATCACGTCGCCCGGACGGCACTGATACGACGGGATGTTCACCCGCTTGCCGTTCACCAGGATGCCGTTGTGGCGCACGACCTGGCGCGCTTCGGTGCGCGAGCCGCCGAAGCCCATGCGATAGCAGACGTTGTCGAGGCGGCCTTCGAGGATCTGCAGCAGCGCTTCACCCGTGACGCCCCTCGATGCAGCCGCCGCCTTGTAGTTCAGGCGGAACTGACGCTCGAGCACGCCGTAGGTGCGGCGGACCTTCTGCTTCTCGCGAAGCTGCACGCCGTAGCCCGACAGGCGCGTGTTCTTCTGCCCGTGCTGGCCGGGCGGATAGTTGCGGCGCTCGATGGCGCACTTGTCGGTGAAGCACTTCTCCGCCTTCAGGAAAAGCTTCTCGCCTTCCCGGCGGCACTGACGGCAGCGCGCGTCCAGATTTCTTGCCAAGTTGCGTTCTCCTTAGATACGGTGCTTTTTCGGCGGACGGCAGCCGTTGTGCGGCACCGGGGTCACGTCCGAAATGCTGGTGATCTTGAAGCCGACGGCGTTCAACGCGCGCACGGCCGATTCGCGGCCGGGGCCGGGGCCCTTGATCCGCACTTCGATGTTCTTCACGCCCGATTCGGCTGCGAGGCGGCCGGCCTGCTCGGCGGCGACCTGCGCGGCGAACGGGGTCGACTTGCGCGAGCCCTTGAAGCCGTTGCTGCCGCAGGTGGCCCACGCGAGCGCGTTGCCCTGACGGTCGGTGATCGTCACGATCGTGTTGTTGAAAGAAGCGTGAATGTGGGCGATGCCTTCCGCCACATTCTTCCGGACCTTCTTGCGCACGCGGGTGCTTTGCTTAGCCATGAGCTTGAATCGCCTTTGATAGTCTTGCCGACGTCAATCGTGCTTCCGTTACGCGGGTGCGCGCTGGAGCTTGACGGCGCCTTTACGCGGACCCTTGCGGGTGCGCGCGTTGGTGCGGGTGCGCTGGCCGCGCACGGGAAGGCCCGCGCGATGGCGCTTGCCGCGCCACGTGCCGAGGTCCATCAGCCGCTTGATGTTCATCGACACTTCGCGGCGGAGGTCACCTTCGGTCGTGAACTTGGTGACTTGTTCCCGCAGCTTGTCCATGTCGTTGTCCGACAGGTCCTTGATCTTGGTCGTGCCTGCGATGCCGGCGCGCTCGCAGATCACCTTCGCGCGGGAACGGCCGATACCGTAGATCACGGTCAGCGCGATGTTCGCGTGCTGCTGGTTCGGGATGTTGACGCCACCTATGCGGGCCATGCTGTCCTACCTCTTATCTCGCCGCCCCCGAAGGGAAAACCGGCAATTATAACGAAAATTTGGTTGCTTTCCAATAACTTATCTAGCCTGCGTCGCGCCGCGGGGTGCGCGGCGAGGACCGCGTAGCGGTCCGAAGCAACGGCGCAGGCCTTCAGCCCTGGCGCTGCTTGTGGCGGGGATCCTTGGAGCAGATCACCCGGACCACGCCGTTGCGCTTGATCACCTTGCAGTTGCGGCAGATCCGCTTAACCGATGCCAGTACTTTCATAATGCTTCCTCTATCGATTTTGAGTGAGACGTGACATGTGAAACGTGATGAAACCGGTGCCGCCTTCACGTCTCACGTTTCACTTTTCACATTTCACTTCGCCCTGAACACGATGCGGCCGCGCGTGAGGTCGTAGGGGGTAAGCTCCACCGTGACCTTGTCCCCCGGCAGGATGCGGATGTAGTGCATGCGCATCTTGCCCGAGATGTGTCCGAGTACGATGTGACCGTTCTCGAGCTTCACCCTGAATGTTGCGTTCGGCAGGGTTTCGACGATCTCGCCCTGCATCTGTATGGTTTCTTCTTTCGACATTACCGTGTCGGGAACACGCCGCCGCTGCCGCCCTTGAAATTCGCCTTCTTCAGCAGGCTCTCGTACTGGTGCGACATGATGTACGCCTGCACCTGCGCCATGAAGTCCATCGTCACCACGACGATGATCAGCAGGCTCGTGCCGCCGAAGTAGAAGGGCACGTTCTTCCAGACGATCAGCGCCTCGGGCAGCAGGCACACCAGCGTCACGTAGATCGAACCCGTCAGGGTGAGCCGCATCATGATGCGCTCGATGTAGCGGGCGGTCTGCTCGCCCGGCCGGATGCCCGGCACGAACGCCCCGCTCTTCTTCAGGTTGTCCGCGGTCTCCTTCGGATTGAAGACCAGCGCGGTGTAGAAGTAGCAGAAGAAGATGATCGCCGTGGCGTACAGGATCGCGTAGATCGGCTGCCCGGGATGCAGGGTGTTCGCGATGTTGCGCAGCCACGCCATACCTTCGGACTGCCCGAACCAGCCCACCGCGGTCGCCGGGAACAGGATGATCGACGAGGCGAAGATCGGCGGGATCACCCCGGACATGTTGATCTTCAGCGGCAGATGCGAAGTCTGGCCGCCGTAGACCTTACGCCCCACCTGTCGCTTCGCGTAATTCACCAGGATCTTCCGCTGCCCGCGCTCGACGAAGCACACGAACGCGGTGACCAGCACCACGGTCGCGAAGATGAACAGCACCACGGGGATCGAGAACGCCCCGGTGCGCGCGAGCTCCAGCGTGCCGCCGATCGCGTGCGGGAAGCCCGCGGCAATGCCGGCGAAGATGATGAGCGAGATGCCGTTGCCGATGCCGCGTTCGGTGATCTGCTCGCCGAGCCACATCAGGAACAGCGTGCCGGTCGTCAGCGTCACCATCGCCGTGAGGCGGAACAGCAGGCCCGGGTCGACCACCAGCCGCTGCTGCGATTCGAGCGCGATCGCGATGCCCAGCGACTGAAACAGCGCGAGCCCCAGGGTGCCGTAGCGCGTGTACTGGGTGATCTTCCTGCGCCCTGCCTCGCCCTCCTTCTTCAGCGCTTCCAGCGTCGGCGACACGACCGTCATGAGCTGCATGATGATCGACGCCGAGATGTAGGGCATGATGCCCAGCGCGAAGATGGAGAACCGCGAGAGCGCGCCTCCCGAGAACATGTTGAACATGTCCAGGATGCCGCCCTTCTGCGATTTGAAGAGCTCGGCGAGCTGCATCTGGTCGATGCCCGGCACCGGGATGAAAGACCCGATGCGGAACACGATCAGCGCGCCCAGCAGGAACAGCAGGCGGCGCTTGAGGTCGCCGAGCTTTCCGGATGCGAGCAGTGAGCTGTTGGTCGCCAAGCTTACTTAGCCTCCGGCTGGGCCGCCGGCTTCTTCTGGAGCTTGCCGGCCGGCGCTTTCTCGGCCGGGGCTTCGATGCTGCCGCCCGCGGCTTCGATCGCGGCGCGCGCGCCCTTGGTGACGCCCAGACCCTTGACCGCGACCTTGCGCGAGATCTCGCCCGACAGGATCACTTTCGCGCGCGTCGCGAGGTGCGGGACGACGCCCGCCTTCTTCAGCGCGGCGAGGTCGATGACGTCGCCGTCGACCTTCGCCAGATCGCCGAGCCGCACTTCGGCCTTGTCGTCCGCAGCGAACGAAACGAATCCGCGCTTCGGCAGGCGGCGCTGCAGCGGCATCTGACCGCCTTCGAAACCGACTTTGTGAAAGCCGCCGGCACGCGCCTTCTGGCCCTTGTGGCCGCGACCCGCGGTCTTGCCGAGGCCGCTGCCGATGCCGCGTCCGACGCGTCGCTTGGCGTGCTTGGCGCCCGCTGCGGGCTTGAGATTGTTCAGTTCCATCTTCTTAGCCTTCCACCTTTAGGAGGTAGGAAACCTTGTTGATCATGCCGCGGTTCGCCGGCGTGTCGAGCACTTCGGCGCTGCTCATGCGGCGGCGCAGGCCGAGGCCGCGCACGCACTGTCGATGCTCGGGCTTGGTGCCGATGAGACTCTTCACCAGCGTGACTTTGATCTTCTTGCCTTCGGCCATGATTACCCCGTGATTTCTTCGACCGACTTGCCGCGCTTGGCGGCGATCGCGGCCGGCGTGTTCATCGCGGTGAGCCCGTTGATCGTCGCGCGCACGACGTTGTACGGGTTGGTGGAGCCCAGGCACTTCGAGAGGATGTTGGTGACGCCCATCACTTCGAGCACCGCGCGCACCGGACCGCCGGCGATGATGCCCGTACCTTCGGAAGCCGGCTGCATGTAGACGCGCGCCGCGCCGTGACGGCCGACCACCTGGTGCTGCAGCGTGCCGTTCTTCAGCGAGACCTTGACCATCTTGCGGCGCGCTTCTTCCATCGCCTTCTGCACCGCGACCGGCACTTCACGCGCCTTGCCCTTGCCCATGCCTATACCGCCGTCGCCGTCGCCGACCACCGCGAGCGCCGCGAAGCCGAGCACACGGCCGCCCTTCACCACCTTGGTGACGCGGTTGACCGCGACCATCTTCTCGCGAAGACCGTCGGAGCGCTCTTCGCCGGTTTGCATCTTACCTGCTTGAATTTTCGCCATGGGGGGTCCGCTTAAAACTTCAGGCCGGCTTCACGCGCGGCTTCGGCCAGCGCTTTCACGCGGCCATGGAATTTGTAACCCGAGCGGTCGAACGCGACCTCGGTGATGCCGGCCGCTTTCGCGCGCTCTGCGATGCGCTTGCCGATCTCGGCTGCCGCCGAGACGTTGCCGCCGTTCTTCACGGAGGCGCGCAGCTCCTTCTCCGCGGTCGACGCGCTCGCGAGCACCTTCGACGCGGTGGCGTCGATCACCTGCGCGTAGATGTGCGCGTTCGAACGGTGCACCGTGAGCCGCACGGCTCGCTGCTGGCGGATCTTGGCGCGGGTTGCCTTGGCGCGCCGGACGCGCGATTCGATCTTGTCGCTCATAGTCTATGCGCCTTACTTCTTCTTCGTTTCCTTGAGCACGATCCGCTCGTCGGCGTAGCGCACGCCCTTGCCCTTGTAAGGCTCGGGAGCGCGGTACGCGCGCACTTCGGCGGCCACCTGGCCGACGACCTGCTTATCGGTGCCCTTGATGAGGATTTCGGTCTGCGTCGGTGTCTCGGCCTTGACGCCCTGCGGAAGCTGGTGCACCACCGGATGCGAGTAACCGAGCGTGAGGTTGAGCTTGTCGCCCTGCGCCTGCGCGCGGTAGCCGACGCCGACCAGCGTGAGCTTCTTCTCGAAGCCCTTGGTGACGCCCTGGACCATGTTCGCGACGATCGCGCGAGTCGTGCCCGAGAGCGCGTTCGCCTGGCGCGAGTTGTCGTTCACTTTGAACTCGAGGCGGTTGTCGACGCGCTCGATCTTCACCTTGGGCGAGACCGCCTGCGTCAGCGTGCCGAGCGGCCCCTTCACCGAGATCCTGTCGTAGTCGACCTTGATCTCGACCTTCTCGGGAATGTCGACCGGGTAATTCGCTATACGGGACATGATTCGCTCTCTCTCACGCGACGATGCACAGCACTTCGCCGCCGACGCCGAGACCCCGCGCCTTGCGATCGGTCATCACGCCTTTCGACGTGGACACGATGGCGACGCCGAGGCCGTTCATGACCTGCGGGATCTCCTTGGTGCCCTTGTAGATGCGAAGGCCGGGACGGCTCACGCGCTCGATCTTCTCGATCACGGGGCGGCCCGCGTAGTACTTCAGGCTGATCTCGAGCTCGCGCTTGCCGCTCTGGTCGCGCACGGCGTAGTCGTCGATGTAGCCCTCGTCCTTCAGGACCTGGGCGATCGAGGACTTCAGCTTCGAAGCCGGCATTGCCACCGACTGTTTTTCCGACAGCTGCGCATTGCGGATGCGCGTGAGCATGTCGGAGATGGGGTCACTCATACTCATGCAGTTCTCTCCTGACCTCTCACCAGCTCGCCTTGATGACGCCCGGAATCTCGCCGCGCATCGCGATCTCGCGCAGCTTGTTGCGCGCCATGCCGAACTTGCGGAAGGTGCCGCGCGGACGGCCGGTGAGCGCGCAGCGGTTGCGCACGCGGACCGGCGACGAGTCGCGCGGAAGCTTCTGCAGCTTCAGGCGAGCTTCGTATCGCTCCTCCTGGGCGACCTTCGGGTCGTTCGCGATCGCGAGGAGCTCCGCACGCTTCGCGGCGTACTTCTTCACCGCGTCGCGGCGCTTCTCGTTGCGGTTGACTAATGACGTCTTTGCCATGAATGCGTCAGCTCCTGAACGGGAATTTGAAAGCCGCAAGCAGCGCCTTGCCTTCTGCGTCGGTCTTCGCGGTGGTCGTGATGGTGATGTTCATCCCGCGGATCGCGTCGATCTTGTCGTACTCGATCTCGGGAAAGATGATCTGTTCCTTCACGCCCATGTTGTAGTTGCCGCGGCCGTCGAACGAGCGCGCCGAGATGCCGCGAAAGTCGCGGACGCGGGGCAGCGCGATGTTGACCAGACGGTCGAGGAACTCGTACATCCGCGCGCCGCGCAGCGTCGCCTTGGCGCCGACCGGGTAGCCTTCGCGGATCTTGAAGTTCGCGACCGACTTGCGCGACTTGGTGACGAGCGGCTTCTGACCGACGATCTTCTGCATGTCGGCGACCGCGTTGTCCATGATCTTCTTGTCCGCGACGGCTTCGCCAACGCCCATGTTGATCACGATCTTCTCGATGCGCGGCACTTCCATCACGCTCTTGTAGCCGAACTGCTGCGTGAGGTCCTTCATGACCGTCTCGCGGTAGTAGGTCTGCAGGCGCGCGGGCTCCTTCGGACCGGAAGGACGCTCGTCGACCGCGGCGTCGGCGGCCTTCTGCTCGGGCGCGCCCTTGCCCTTCTTGGGCTGCTTGGCTTCACCGCCCGCGGGCTGCTTGCCGCCGCCCGATTTCGCGGGCGCCTTGGCTTTCTTGTCCTTGCTGTCTTTCTCGCTCATACGTCAACCCTTATACGTCCACAACCTCGCCGTTGGACTTGAAGAACCGAACGCGCTTGCCGTCCTCGAGCGTCCGAACGCCGACGCGGTCGGCTTTCTTCGTGCCCGGGTTCCACAACGCCACGTTCGAGACGTGCAGCGGCATTTCCTTTTCGACGATACCGCCGGTGAGACCCTTCATCGGGTTCGGCCGCTGGTGCTTCTTCACGCGGTTCGCGCCCTCGACGATCACGTGCTCGGCGTCGACGACGCGCAGCACCGTGCCGCGCTTGCCGCGATCCCGGCCCGTGGTGACGACGACGTCGTCGCCTTTCCTGATCTTTTTCATTTCCTGGTTTCCCTTACAGCACTTCCGGCGCGAGCGACACGATCTTCATGAAGCGCTCGGTCCGCAGTTCGCGGGTGACCGGCCCGAAGATGCGGGTGCCGATCGGCTCGAGCTTGGCGTTGAGCAGCACCGCCGCGTTGGAATCGAACTTGACGAGCGAGCCGTCGGCGCGGCGGACACCTTTCGCGGTGCGCACGACGACGGCGTTGTAGACCTCGCCCTTCTTGACGCGACCGCGCGGGGCCGCATCCTTCACGCTGACCTTGATGACATCGCCGATGCCGGCGTAACGACGCTTGGACCCGCCGAGCACCTTGATGCACATCACCTCGCGGGCGCCCGTATTGTCAGCCACGTCCAGAATGGACTGCATTTGTATCATCGTCTTGTCTCGCTGCTGTTGCTGCGTATTTGCTGCTGCTTCCCCAACTTAGCTCGCCGCAGTTCTCACTACGGCGCAAACCAGTATTGGAGCCCGTCCGGGTCAGGTCGCCGGCCCCGGGGGAGATGGGGCGGGCGTGGAAAGCCGAATATTATAGAACCATCGACCCGATTCCGCAATGGAATCGGGTCTCCCGCCTTAAACGATGCGGGCTTTCTCCAGGAGCTTGGTCACCTTCCAGGCCTTGGTCTTGGAGAGCGGACGGCACTCCTCGATCTCCACCAGGTCGCCCTGGTGGTAATCGCCGTTCTCGTCGTGGGCGTGGTACTTCTTGGAGAACGTCACGTACTTGCCGTAGAGCGGGTGCTTCATGCGCCGCTCGACGAGGACCGTGACGGTCTTCTGCATCTTGTCGCTGACCACACGCCCGTGGAGGGTGCGCTTGTTGGCCGCCGGCTTGGCGGCTTCCGGGGTCGTCTGTTCGCTCATGCCTTAGGCCTTCGCTTTCTCGTTCAGGAGCGTGCGCACGCGCGCGATGTCGCGGCGCACCTTCCGGATCTGACTGATATTCGAGAGCTGCTGGGTCGCCTTCTGCATGCGCAGCGAGAACTGCGCGCGCAGCAGCGACTGCAGCTCCTGGTTGAGCTCGTCGCTCGACTTGCCCCTCAATTCGCTCGCTTTCATCCTTACGCTCCCACCATGCGCTGCACGAAGGTCGTCTGGATCGGCAGCTTCGCCGACGCGAGGCGGAAAGCCTCTTTCGCCGTCACCTCGTCGACGCCGTCCATCTCGTAGAGCATCTTGCCGGGCTGGATCTCGGCGACCCAGTACTCCGGATTGCCCTTGCCGTTACCCATCCGGACTTCCGCGGGTTTCTGCGAGATCGGCTTGTCCGGGAAGATGCGGATCCAGATGCGGCCGCCGCGCTTGATGTGCCGGGTCATGGCACGACGCGCGGCCTCGATCTGGCGGGCCGTGAGGCGGCCGCGGCCGACGGCCTTCAGGCCGAATTCGCCGAAGCTCACCTTGTTGCCGCGAGTCGCCTTGCCGGTGTTCCGGCCCTTCTGCTCCTTGCGGTATTTACGTCTGGCTGGCTGTAGCACGTCTTGCTCCTGTTCTGCCGGGGGTCCTGCCGCGGGGCTTGCGCTCGCGCGGCTGCTCGGGTTCGGGGGTCGGGGCCTGCGGCGCGAGCGGGTTGGTCTCGCCCTGCTTCATGATCTCGCCCTTGAAGACCCACACCTTGATGCCGATGACGCCGTAGGTGGTCTTGGCTTCCGAAAAACCGTAATCGATGTCGGCGCGCAGCGTGTGGAGAGGCACGCGGCCTTCGCGATACCACTCGGTGCGGGCGATCTCGATGCCGTTCAGGCGGCCGGCGCTCATGATCTTGATGCCTTGCGCGCCGAGACGCATGGCGTTGGTGATCGCGCGCTTCATCGCGCGGCGGAACATGATCCGCTTCTGGAGCTGCTGCGAGATCGAATCGGCGATGAGCTGGGCGTCGAGCTCGGGCTTGCGCACTTCCTCGATGTTCACGTGCACGGGCACGCCGAGCATCCTCTGGAGCTGCGTCTTGAGCGACTCGATGTCCTCGCCCTTCTTGCCGATGACCACGCCGGGACGCGCCGAGAAGATCGTGATGCGCGCGTTCTTCGCGGGGCGCTCGATCACCACGCGCGAGACCGCGGCGTGGCCGAGCTTCTCCTTGAGGTAGTCGCGAACCTTGACGTCCTCGAGCAGCATGCCCGCGAAGCCCTTGTTGTTCGCGTACCAGCGCGAAGCCCAGTTCTTGTTCAGCGCCAGGCGGAACCCGGTCGGATGTATCTTCTGACCCATAAATTAATTCCTCCCGTCGCCGACGGTTAAGAAGATGTGGCACGTGGGCTTGAGAATGCGGTTGCCACGGCCTTTGGCGCGCGCCTGAAAGCGCTTGAGCACCGGCCCCTTCTCGATGCAGATATGCGTCACTTTCAGCTCGTCGATGTCCGCGCCCGCGTTGTGCTCGGCGTTGGCGATCGCCGACTCGAGCACTTTACGAATAATGGCGCCGGCCTTCTTCGGGCTGAACTGAAGGATGTTGAGCGCGTTCTCGACCGATTTGCCGCGGATCTGGTCCGCGACCAGCCGGCCTTTCTGCGCCGACAGCCGTACACCCCAGAGTTTTGCGTTGGTATCCATGTCGTGTCCTTACCTGGCGGGGCTGGCTTTTTTGTCGCCCGCGCCGCCCGCCTTCGAGTGACCCTTGAAGGTGCGGGTGTGCGAGAACTCGCCGAGCTTGTGGCCGACCATGTTTTCGGTGACGTACACCGGGATGTGCTGCTTGCCGTTGTGGACCGCGATCGTCAGGCCGACGAAATCCGGCAGGATCGTGGAGCGGCGCGACCACGTCTTGATCGGACGCTTGTCCGAAGCCGCGCGTGCGGCCTCGACCTTGTCCAGCAGGTGGTGATCGACGAACGGACCTTTTTTGACTGAACGTGCCATGTGTCTTTACCCCGCGCTCTTCGCGTTGCGACGGCGCACGATCATGCTGTCGGTGCGCTTGTTCTTGCGAGTCTTGTAACCCTTGGTGAGCACGCCCCACGGGCTCACCGGATGCCGGCCTGCCGAAGTGCGGCCTTCGCCGCCGCCGTGCGGGTGGTCGATCGGGTTCATCGCGACACCGCGAACGGTCGGACGCACGCCGCGCCAGCGCACGCGGCCCGCCTTGCCGATCGATTCCAGCGAATGCTCTTCGTTGCCCACTTCGCCGATCGTCGCGCGGCAGTTGATGTGCACGCGGCGGATCTCGCCGGAGCGCAGGCGAAGCTGAGCGTATTCGCCTTCACGCGCGAGGAGCTGCACGCCGGTGCCGGCCGCGCGCGCGAGCTGCGCGCCCTTGCCCGGCATCATCTCGATGCAGCAGATCGTCGTGCCGACGGGGATGTTCCGCAGCGGCAGCGTGTTGCCGGCCTTGATCGGGGCTTCCGAGCCGGACATGAGCTGCGCGCCCGCGACCACGCCTTTCTGCGCGATCACGTAACGGCGCTCGCCGTCGGCGTAGAGCAGCAGCGCCAGATGCGCGCTGCGGTTCGGGTCGTACTCGATGCGCTCGACCTTCGCCGGGACGCCGTCCTTGTTGCGCTTGAAATCGATGATGCGGTAGTGCTGCTTGTGACCGCCGCCCTTGTGGCGCATCGTGACGCGGCCGTGCGTGTTGCGGCCGGCGCTCTTCGATTCGCTCTCGACGAGCGCGGCGTGGGGCTTGCCCTTGTGCAGGTCCTTCGTTACGACCTTGACGAGCTGGCGCCGGCCTGGGGAGGTCGGTTTGACTTTGATGAGCATTACTTGTTCTCCCCTTCAGCGAAGGTGATCTCCTGGCCTTGGGCCAGCGCGACGTAAGCCTTCTTCCAGTTGTTGCGGCGACCCATGAAGCGGCCCGCGCGCTTTTCCTTGCCGCGCACGTTGACGATGCTGACCGACTTCACCTGCGTGCTGAACATCATCTCGACCGCCGCCTTGATCTCCGGCTTGGTCGCGTCGCTGCACACGCGAAACACGTACTGGTTGCGCTTCTCGCCGACCATGGTGCTCTTCTCCGAGATCACCGGAGCGAGCAGCACCTGCATCAGGCGCTCTTCGCGCTTGCCGAAAGTGGTGGTTGCCTGGCTCATGCGAACATCTCCTCGATCTTGGCCACGGCGCCGCGGGTCACGATCACGTGGTCGGCGCGGATCAGACTGACCGGATCGGCTCCGGCCACCGACACGACGTCGACGAATGGCAGATTGCGGGACGCCAGCCCGAGGTTCTCGTCGAGCGCGTCGGTGATGATGAGGACGCTGGCGAGCCCCATGCCCTTGAGCTTCTGGGCGAGCAGCTTGGTCTTCGGCGCCTCGAGCGTGAAGCTCTCGACGACCGCCAGACGCTCTTCGCGCGCGAGCTGCGAGAAGATCGACGAAAGGCCCGCGCGGTACATCTTGCGGTTGAGCTTATGGCTGAAATTCTCGTCCGGCCGATTCGGGAAAATGCGACCGCCGCCACGCCACAGCGGGCTGGACGTCATACCGGCGCGCGCGCGGCCGGTTCCTTTCTGGTTCCACGGCTTCTTGGTCGAGTGCCTGACTTCGCCGCGATCCTTCTGCGAGCGGGTGCCCTGACGCCCGTTGGCCATGAAGGCCGTCACCACCTGGTGCACGAGCGCTTCGTTGTACTCGCGGCCGAAAGCCGCGTCCGAAGCGTTCACCGAAGAGGTCGACTGGCCTTGCTCGTTGATGATCTTGAGTTCCATTCAGCCCCCTTTATTTGCCCTTGCCCGCGGCCTTGGCCGGGGCGGGTTTCGCGACCCTCTGCGCCCGCACCGCAGGGCGCACCATCAGGTCGCCGCCGCGCGAGCCGGGAACGGCGCCGCGAATGAGGAGGAGCTGACGCTCGGCGTCGACGCGCACGATCTCGAGGTTCTGCACCGTGCGGCTGGCCGCGCCGTAGTGGCCGGGCATCTTCTTGCCCGGGAAGACGCGGCCCGGGTCCTGCGCCATCGAGATCGAGCCCGGCTTGTTGTGCGAGACCGAGTTACCGTGGCTCGCGCGGTTCGACGAAAAATTGTGGCGCTTGATGACGCCCGAGAAGCCCTTGCCCTGCGAGACGCCGGAGACGTCGACCTTCTGACCGGGCTGGAAGACGTCGGCGGCAGCAACGGTGCCGCCGGCTTTCAGGTTCGCAGCCTCTTCCGCGGTGATACGGAACTCGCGAAGGACGCGCCCGGCTTCGACGCCGGCTTTCGCGAAATGGCCTGCCTGGGGTTTGCCGACGCGGTTCGCGCGGCGCTTGCCGAAAGCGACCTGCACGGCTGCGTAGCCGTCGGCCTCGGCGGTCTTGATCTGGGTGACGCGGTTGTTCGACACGTCCACAACGGTCACCGGGATGGAATCGCCATCGTCGGTGAACACGCGGGTCATGCCGACCTTGCGGCCAACAAGTCCTAAGCTCATCTTACGTCCCTTTCCGGGGTTACAGGTCCTCGCGGACCTGGCGCCGACTTCAATTGGCCGACGACTTGTTTACTGCCGTGAAACGTGAGGCGACTTCGTCGCTTGTGAAACGTGAAACGTCGGATCTTCTCTACGTTTCACATTTCACGTTTCACTTTTCACGCGCTTACAGCTTGATCTCTACGTCCACGCCCGCGGGAAGGTCGAGCTTCATCAGCGCGTCGACCGTCTTGTCGGTGGGATCGATGATGTCCATCAGGCGCAGGTGCGTGCGGATCTCGAGCTGGTCGCGCGACGTCTTGTTGACGTGCGGCGAGCGCAGGAGGTCGAAGCGCTGCTTGCGCGTGGGCAGCGGAACGGGGCCCTTGACCACCGCTCCGGTGCGCTTCGCCGTGTCGACGATCTCGAGCGCCGACTGATCGATCAGCCGGTAATCGAACGCCTTCAGGCGGATGCGGATTTTCTGACTTTTGACTGCCATTATCTAGACCCCGTGAAACGTGAAATGTGAAACGTGAAACGTGAGACGTGAGCCGGTTTACGTTTCACGTTTCACAAGCGGCGAAGCCGCATCACGTTTCACTCAATAATTTTCGCTACGACACCGGCGCCGACGGTTCTGCCGCCTTCGCGAATCGCGAAACGCAGCCCCTCTTCCATCGCGATCGGCTGGATCAGCGTCACTTCGATCGACACGTTGTCCCCGGGCATCACCATCTCCGTGCCCTTCGGCAGCTCGATCGAT
>DATAJS010000032.1:300000-400085 GCA_036262035.1 Burkholderiales bacterium
TCGAGAAATCGCACGATCCGAGCGCCAGCTGCGAGCCCGCGAGGAACAGGATCACCCCGAGCAGCGGCTGCGGGAATACTTTCAGCACGGTCATGATCGATGCGCCGAAGAACAAGGCCGCCGCGATCAGGATCGCGCCGAGGATGATCGGCGCGCCTCCCGTCGCGGCGCCGAAGCGCACGTGGCCGGCCATGCCGCCGGCGCCGTGACACATCGGCACGCCGCCGATCGCCGAGGCGCCGATGTTCATGAGTCCGGTGGAGATCGCCACCTGCCGCTCGGTCACGGGGCGATGCGGAAACAGCCTGTTGTTCTCGTCGACGATCGCGACGACCGCGTTGCCGAGCGTGAGCGGCACCTGGGGTAAGGCGAGCATCAGGGCGGCGACGCCGAGCTCGTGCAGGCCGATCGCCGGCCATGTGAATTCGGGCAGCCGCAGCTGCGGGTCGACGCTGCGCAGCTGCGCGAGCAGCTCGGGGGAGACCGCGAGCTGATACGCCGCCCCGCCCGCGAGCAGCACGAACATGACCGGAAAGCGCCGGCTGTCGATCAGCAGCAGCGTCACCGGCAGCGCGATCGCGGCGAACACCCAGTGCGAGGCCATCGCACGCAGGCCTTCGAGCATGAAGCCCAGGCCCAGTCCGAGCACGATGCCCACCGCGACGGGACGCGGAAGCAGCGCGGCCACGCGGCGCGCCGCGCCCGAGAGACCGAGCACCAGCCAGACGAGGCCGGTGATGAGACCGGCCGCATAGATCGTCCCCGCGGTGACGCCCGCCTGCGTCGCCGCCGCCGCGCCGATCGCTTTCATCGGCTGCACCGGGAACGGCGTGCGGTAGTACGCACCGGCGATGCACAGCGCGACACCGAAGCCCAGAAAGATGCCGACCGGATCGAGGCTGCCGAGCGCGGTGTACGCGACCACGAACGGAATCAGCGTTCCCAGGTCGCCGAACGCGCCCGCCCATTCGCTGCGGTCGTAGCGGTTGCCGGTTGCGGCCCGTACAGGCGGTGCGCTGCTTCGCTCCATGTCGAGGCGGCCGATGCTGAAGTGTGCCTGCGGCGATCGTAGCAGGATCGACCGGACGATGGCCGAGCGCACACCGTGGTCCCCGCTCCCGACATATTTTTCTCGCGTGCGCTGCGTGTCGCGAATCTTTCGTCCACACCCCGGACTCTCACGCTCACCGGCCGTATCGGGCCGGACAACGAGACGAGGAGAAACGATGAAAGTCCGAGGAGCTTACGCAGCGCTTGCCGCGGGCGTGCTGTGCGCGGCGACCGCGCACGCAGCCCAGTACCCCGAGAACCCGGTGCACATCATCGTGCCGTTCAGCCCGAGCGGCGGCACCGACATCCAGGCGCGCGTCATCGCCGACGCGTTCGGCCGCAGCATGAAGCAAACTTTCATCGTCGATAACAAGCCCGGCGCGAGCGGGCTCATCGGCGCGCAGGCGGCGATCGAAGCGCCGGCGGACGGCTACACCATCCTCTTCACCACCGCGACCCTCGCGATCAACCCGACGCTGTACGGCAGACGCTGGAACGTCGATCCGCTGCAGGACCTCGAGCCGGTGAGCTGGATCACTTCCGCGCCGCTGGTGCTGATCACGCACCCGAGCGTGCCGGCAAAGACGGTACCGGATCTCGTCGCGCTCGCGAAGAAGCAGCCGAACCTGCTGAACTGCGCGGTGAACACGCCGGGGAGCACGAGCCATCTCGCGGCCGAGATGCTCAAGCAGAAAGCGGGGCTGGACGTGACCATCGTACCGTTCAAGGGCGGCGGACCGGCGGTCAAGTCGGTGGTCGCGGGCGAGACCGACTACCTCTTCGCGACCGGTCCGTCTGCGGCGAGCTTCGTGCGCAACAAGCAGGTGCGAGGACTCGCGGTGACCACCGCGAAGCCGTCCTCCGCCTTCCCGGGACTGCCGACCATGAACACCTTCTATCCGGGGTTCGAGGCGGACAACTGGTACGCGATGTTCGTGCGCAAGGGCACGCCGCCGCAGATCGTGCAGAAGATCAACGCCGAGATCAAAAAGGCGGTGGCGACGCCGCGCGTCAGGGAATTCATGACGCGCGAAGGCCTCGACGCGGTCGCGAGCTCGCCCGCGGAGCTTCTCGCGCAGGTCAGGCGCGAGATGGCGAAATACGGCGATGTCATCCGGGTCGGACAGATCCATCTGCAATGACATGCGGCAGGCGGTAAGGATTCGCGGCGCGCGCAGGTCTCACCGTGTGGAGGGCACGTACGCATCCGCACGATGGGCTGTCTGGAGATCGAACGCATGTTGCTGGCCGCGCCGCGAGAGCGCAGCGCGATCGACCGCATGCACATCGATCGCTGCGTCAAGTGCACCCGCGTCGCCGCCGCGGCCTCCGAGCTCGACGCGGCGCTGGAAACGGCGCTGCTGATCGCCCCGCCCGATTCGCTCGCGGACCGGCTGCTGCTCGCGCACGCGTGGCGGCAGCGGCGCCGGAAAAGAACCGCGCTCACGGCCGCCGCGCTGGTGCTGGCGTCGGGCCTACTCGCGCTGCAGCTCTACCGGCCGCCGCCGGCGCTGTATACGCTCAGCGCGAAGCATCCGGCGGTCGCGGCCATCGCGGAAGTCGTCCGCGAGCACCAGCGCGTGGGACCGCCCGCGCCGCGCCGCCCCGTCGGCGACGAGCTGCGCCGTGTCGGCCTCGGGATTCCCAGCGACGCGCGCGCGGAGTACGTCGGCGAGTGCCGGCTCGGCGACGGGGTGCGCTGCCAGCACATCGTCGTGACCTCGGACGTCACGCAGGCGGACGTCATCCTCGCGCCGGATCTGCCGGCGGTGCAGCGCGTGCTCGTCGCCGATCAGCGGATGGTGGGTCTCATGAACGCGGCCGCGACGGGAGGCTTCATCGTGGTCGCGAGCTCGCCGGACGCGGCGAGGCGCATCGAGAAGCTGCTCCTGCGGTCCCGGACGAAACCGGAATAGCGCCCGCTGTAAGTAAACCGCGCCCGAACGGGTCTGTAACGTGCATATGACAGCAGCTTTTCAGTCTCAGGACGGCGGTGGGCGCATGACGTCCCCACCCGCCGACGATCTCAACTGGGCGTTCTCCGAGGATGCGAACGGCCGCTGGCGCTGGGGCGTCACCGCGCGCAACGGCCATGTGATCGTGCACTCGGCGATCCGCTTCGACTCGCGTGCCGAATGCATCGCCGACGCCCGGCGCTACGGTTATGCCGAGGGCGCGTGGCACACGTCGCCGCGGTCCTAGACCTCTACGGCATTACGGCGACTCTCAGGGAGTCGCCGTACAGCCCTTCCGCAGCGTCCTGGCCGGCATCGACGATGCCGTAGATCTCGAAAAGCGCGAACCGCGTCATCCTCACGCCTCTAGGAGGACCCGTTCTCCCTACGCGCTCGCGTAAGGTTTACATACGAAGTCGAGCACAACGTGCGCGAATCCGGCGGCAGATGTACCTTGACCGCGGCACGCCGGGGGCCTATTGTCCGGCAGTTCGTCATTGCAACATCCAGGCGGCTCGACCGAGCCGCTTCGGCTCGGAGGCCGGGTGCGACCCGGCCTTTTCATTTTTCAGGAGCGATATGCCGAAAGAAGAAATGGTCGAATTGCAAGGGGTGGTCAACGAAGTGCTGCCGAACGCGGTGTTTCGCGTGCAGATAGAGAACGGGCCGCAAATCACCGCTTATGCATCCGGGAAGATGCGCAAGCACCGCATCCGCGTGCTCGCCGGCGACCGTGTGACGCTCGAAATGTCGCCTTACGACTTGTCGAAGGGAAGGATCTCGTTCCGGCACAAGGACGAGCGCACTGGTGCGCCGCCGCCGGGCGCCATGGCGCGCCGTCGCACCTCCTGATCGGAGGGCAAACGTGTCGCATTTACCGGCGCTGACCATCGCCGACATACCGTGGCTGCGCCTTGCCGCGCGAACCGCCGGCGTCATGGACATGCCGCCCGCCACAGCCGCGAAACTGCTCAAAGGCGGCTTCGTGGCTGCGACCGGCAAAGGCCCCGTGCTGAAGATCACTCGCCGGGGCGAGCTTGCACTGGATCGATTGACCTGAAGCACCCCGACGGCCTGTGGGCCCTCGGTGCTGTCGCCGGCGCTGCTGCAATGCAACTCCGCAGAACGTAAGCCGTATTCGGACAGCTGCGGCGAAGCGCGTTATGCTGAACCGCATGAAACGCGGATCCTGGATCGCCGCGCTCCTCCTCGTGCTGAGCGCGCTCGCTGCGAACCTCCACGCCCAGGAAGCCGCGACCAAGCGCGTGCTGCTCATCTCCACCGGCAGCCGGCTCGCGCCGGGTTTCATCCTGGTCGACCAGCAGATCCTCGGCGCGCTCCGGGCGCCGGGCGCCCCGCGCATCGAGATCTACGCCGAGAACCTCGACGTCATCCGGTTCCCCGCCGAGCGCACGCGGCAGGTGTTCGGCGAGTACCTCACGGCGAAATACGCCGGGAACCCGCCCGATCTCGTCATGCTGGTCTTCGTCGGCAACCTGGGCGTCACCGCCAGGGTGCTCGAGGACATCTTTCCCGGCAAACCCGTCATCGTCGCCGGCTATACCGAAGAGAGCTTCGCGCGGCGCGCGTTCGGCACGAACGTGACCGGATTCGCGCAGCGCATGAATCCCGGCGCCACGCTCGACCTGATGCTGCGCCTCCAGCCCGGGCTGGAGCGCATCGTGATCATCGGCGGCACCGCGCCGATCGACCGCGAGATGCTCGACCTCGCGACGAGCGCCGCCAGGCGCTACACGCAACGCGTGAACGTCGAAGTATGGGATGGCCTCGCCATGGACGAGCTGCGCAGCCGCGTGCAGAAGCTCTCGCGGGGAACGGCGATCCTGTACACGCGGCTCTTTCGCGATGCCGCGGGCCACGCCTTCATCTCCTCCGAAGTCGCGCAATGGCTCGGGCGCAATGCGAGCGTGCCGGTATATACCACGACCGACACCCATCTGGGCACCGGTGTATTGGGCGGATCGCTCGCGAGCGCCGAAGCGTTCGGCCGGCGCGCCGGCGAGCTCGCGCTGCACATGCTCGCCGGTGCGGCGCCGTCCGACATACCGTTCGAGATACGCACCGATACCGTGCCCATGTTCGACGCGCGCGCGTTGAAGCGCTGGGGGATCGCGGAGAGCGCGCTGCCGGCCGACAGCGTCGTGCGCTATCGGCAGCCGTCGGCGTGGGAGGAGTACCGCTGGCACATCGCCGGCGCGCTGGTCGTCATACTGATCCAGACGGCGATGATCGCGGCGCTCTTCGCCGAGCGGCGCCACCGCCGCCGCGCGCAGCGGGCGCTGCAGGAGAGCCAGGACCTGATGGCGCTCGCGACGGAAGCCGGCGAGCTCGGCCTGTGGTCGCGCGACCTCGCGGGCGACACGCTCTGGATGAATGCGCCGCTGCGCGCGATGTTCGGCTTCGGTGCCGACGACGAAGTCGCCTTCGCCGACATCGTTCGTCGCATACATCCGGACGACCGCGCCCGCGTCGAGGCAGAAGTCGAACTCGCCCAAGCCGAGGGCCTGCCTTTCGAATCGGAGTACTGTATCCGCCTGCCCAGCGGCGCGGAGCGCTGGGTACTGACCAAAGGGCGCACCGTCGCCGGCGCGCCGGGGCGCGAGTCGCTCAGGATGGGTGTGGTCCTGGACATCACCCAGCGCAAGTACGCCGAGGAGCAGTTGCGCGAGAGCGAGGCGCGCTTCCGCACGATCGCAGACACGTCGCCGGTCATGATCTGGTTGTCGGGACCCGATGCGCGCTGCACCTTCGTCAACAACGGCTGGCTGCGCTTCACCGGACGCTCGCTCGAGCGGGAGCTCGGCGACGGCTGGAGCGAAAGCATTCATCGCGCCGACGTCGGGCGCGTCATCGACACTTACCACCGCGCCTTCGGCGCACTGCGCCCATTCACGCTCGACTACCGGCTGCGCCGGCACGACGGCGAGTATCGCAACATCCTCGACCACGGCGCGCCTCACTACAATCCCGACGGCACGTTTCTCGGCTACATCGGCACGTGCGTCGACGTGACCGAGCTCAAGCTCGCCGAGCAATCGCTGGAGAAGCAGCGCGCCTTCCTGCGACAGGTCATCGATACCACGCCCAACCTGATCTTCGCCAAGGATCGCGCGGGCCGCTTCACCCTCGCCAACCGCGCCATCGCCGACGTCTTCGGCCTGCAGCCCGACGATCTCATCGGCAAGACCGACGCGGACCTCAATCGCAACCCCGAGGAAGTCGAGTTCTTCCGCAAGATCGATCTCGAGGTGATGGACAACGTGCAGGAACGCTTCATACCCGAGGAGAAGCTGACCGACGCGCGAGGCAACGTGCGCTGGCTGCAGACGATGAAGCGGCCGCTCGTCGGCCTCGACGGACGCGCCGACCAGGTGATCGGCGCCGCGGCCGACATCACCGAGCGCAAGAACACCGAGCGCGAGCTCATGGAGCAGCGCGCGCAGCTCGCGCACGTCGCGCGCGTGTCGCTCATGGGCGAGCTCGCCGCCTCCCTCGCCCACGAGCTGAACCAGCCGCTGACCGCGATCCTCAGCAACGCGCGCGCCGCGCAGCGCTTCATGGAGAACGACGCCTTCGACCGTGACGAGATCCGCGACATACTCGACGACGTCGTCGAGGCGACCGCCCGCGCCGCCGAGGTCATCCGCCAGATGAGGCGGCTCGTGAGGAAGGAGAACGAGCCCGAGCTCACCGCCGTCGACCTCGGCGAAGTCGTGCGCGAGGTCGCCGCGCTCGTGCACAGCGACGCGGTGATGCAGGACATCCGCATAACGCTCGACATCGAGAGCGGGCTGCCGCCGGTTCTCGGCGACCGGGTGCAGCTCCAGCAGGTGGTGCTGAACCTGGTCATGAACGCGTTCGACGCGATCGCCGAACGCCCCGAAGGCGAGCGCCTGATCGCCCTGCGCGCAGACCACGAAAACGGCGTCGACAGGGTCGCGGTCTGCGATCGCGGTCCAGGGCTCGACGCAGGCGAGGAAGACAGGATCTTCGAGCCGTTCTATACGACCAAGCGCGAAGGCCTCGGCATGGGGCTTTCGATCTGCCGCTCGATCATCCGGGCGCACGGCGGCACGCTGTGGGCCGCGAACAACGCGGGCCCGGGCGCGACCTTCTACTTCACGGTGCCGCGGCAGGACGCGTGAGCTCCGGCGCGCGCTCGCCGGCGGCGCGTGCGAGCGCGCTCTGCCGGTACGCAACCGGCGTCCCGCCGGTCCAGCGCTTGAACGCGCGGTTGAACGCGCTCACTTCGGAATAGCCCAGGCGGAAAGCGATCTCGGTGACCGTGTGCTTCGCGTCCTGGAGGTAGCCGACCGCGTAGTGCCTGCGCGTCTCGCTCACGAGCTCGCGGTACGAGATGCCGTGCTCCTTCAGACGGCGCTCCAGCGTGCGCGGGCTGGTCGCGAGCTTCGCGGCGACGCTTTCGAGCCTGGCGTCGCCGCTCTCCAGCGACTCGCCGATGGCGCGCCTCACGGTATCGAGCATGTCGTCGCGCCGCGGGAAGCGCGCGAGCAGGCGGTCGAACTGCCGCCGCAGCGCGCGGTAGAGCTTGTGGTCCGCGGCGCGCACGCGCCTCTCGACGAAATCGTGCTCCAGCACGAGCGCGTTGGAAGGACAGCTGAAGCGCGCGGCGCAGCCGAAGACACGCTCGTAGCGGCACGGCCCGGGCGTGTCGTGCGCGAACTCGACGGCGGCCGGCGCCCAGTCGCCTTCGGTGATGCCGCGCAGCGTCAGCCACAGCACCGCCATGCTGTACTCGTTCTGCTGGCGCACTTCATGCTGCGGTCCGTCGCTCACGCGATAGCGCAGGCACGCGCGACGGCCTTCGGTGCCGAACGACATGCGCAGGCCGCTGTTGTGCAGATGCACGTAACGGCCGATGTTGTACATCGCGGCCGCGACGGTCGGCGAATTGAGCACCACGTACGCGAGCAGCCCGAGGTCTCGCGCGTCGAAGCGCTCGCCGAAGTGCAGCCCGAAGCACTCGTCACCGGTGGAGCGCGCGGCCTGATCGAGCAGGCGCGCGAACGCGCTGCTCGGTATCAGCGCGTCGACGCGCTCGAGCGTGGCGCGGTCGAGGCGTGCCGCGCGCAGGACCGCGTCGGGGTCGCCGCCCGCCGCGGCGATCGCCGGCAGCAGGCCCGTCGCTGCGTTGACCGTCATCATCGCGGTGCGTGTCATCGACGAGCTTCGCCGGAACGGCGCTCCGCGCAGCCGGACACTGACGCCGCGAAGCGCGTCAGCGCCGCCTGCCCCGCGCCGGCCCGGTATCGCCGTCCGCGGGCGGACGGTCCGCGCCGGGCCCGGACGGGAGCTGCGACGGGCGCGGCGGGCCGTCGCGCATCGGAACCGGGTAGGTGTCGATGGGCGCCGCCTGCTGCACCGTGGGCGCGCCGTCGTCGAGCACGCAGTTCACGGTGCGGTCGGAGCAATTCGCAGGCATCGAAGTGTGCGCCCGCCCGAATCGGCCGCGAGCGCGCCCGCCGGCCAGACGGCGAGCAGCGCCATGCGTGCGAGCCGCGCGTTCATTTGTCGCGCTTCTTCCAGGTGCGGTCCGGATCGAAGCGCGCGATCTTCTGCGCGAGCCTGGCGGTGTCGGCGCCGAGGTCCTTCTCGTAGATCACGCCGTCCTGATTCGCGATGAACGTCATCACGCCCGAGTTGCCGTAGGTGGCGGGATACGCGATCACCGCAAAGCCGCCGATCATCTTGCCGCGCACGACGTAGTCGTAGGCGCCGCCGGGCGCGGCCTTGCCCTGCCCTTTGAGTATCCTGAACAGGTAGCCGTGATACGGCCCCGGCTTGCCGCCGTGGTCTTCCTGGATCGCACCCGCGGCGTGCCGCGCGTCGAAGAGCGGCCCTAACGGGCTCACCTTCTCGCCCGCCCTGGTCGGGAAGTACAACCCGTCACGCTTGCCCTTGGTGCTCACGAACTTCTGCGCGTAGTGCAGGAGCGGCGCGTTCTCCGGGTTGCGCACGTAGTACTCGTTCTGGGCGTCGATGTAGGCGAGCACCGCCTGCATGGTATTGAGCTCGTTGCGCCCGACGCGGCGGTTGAGCAGCTCTTCCCTGCCCGCCTTGGTGTCGAAGCGCCAGCCGTCCTTGCCCTGGACGACCGGGATCGGCATCGGCCAGTCGTCCTTGCCGACGACGATCCACGCGGTGTTGCCTTTCAGGTCGATCTTGTGCGCTTCGTTGTACGCGGTGGTGAAGCGCTGGCGCGTCTCCTTGTCCTCGACCGGGTCGCCGGAGTTCAGGATCGCTTCGCCGTCGGGACCGAGCATCGCCCGCAGCGTCTTCATGTCGTCCTTGGCGAGCGCGGCGGCGATCGCTTCCATCGCCTGCTCGGCGCTCTTGAACGTCGTCTGCGTGCTCTTCTCCGCCGCGAACGTCGGCGCCGGCGCCGCCGCGACGAGCGCGAGCGCCGCGACGAACGTCACCAGGAATCGATAGATCGCATGCGTCATGGAAAGCCTCGTCGAAGTGAGCGTGTCAGCGCGCAGTGCGTTCATCGCCGTCCTCCCCCGCCGCCTCGCCCGCCGCCACCGCCGCCGCGTCCGCCGCCGCCACCGCCTCCGGCGCGAGCACCGCCGCCGCCGCCGAACGAGCCGCGGCTCGCCGCGCCGCGGCTGCTGAAGTCGCGCGTCTGCGCGCCGCCGCCGCCGAGCCCCTGGAAGCCGCCGCCACCGCCCGTGTTCCGCATCCCGCCGCCGCGGTCGCCGAACCCGCCGCGGTCGCCGACGCCGCCGCGGTCGCCGATGCCTCCACGGTCGCCAATACCGCCACGGTCGCCGATGCCGCCGCCACGATCGCCGATACCGCCGCGATCGCCGATGCCGCCGCGGTCACCGATACCGCCGCCTTTCATGCGATCGGCGGCGCCGGCTCCGATGTCACGCCGGCCCTGCTCGGCGCGGCCGCGGAACGCCTCACGATTCGCCACACCCGCCTGCTGGCCGCGGCCGAAGCGCTCACGCGATGCGTTGTCGCGATAACCCACCCCTTTGCGATGCTCGGGACGGTGCTGCCAGTTGCGGTCGCCGCTGCCGATGTTGGTGCGGTTGAAATTGTTGAAGTTGTTGGTGTTGTTGATGTTGACGCTGCCGCCGTTCCAGTCGCAGTTGCCCCAGATCGCGGCGCCGACCGCCATGCCGACGCCGAAGCTGAAGAGCGCGGCGCCGGGCGGGTAGACGTAACCGGGCGGGTAGTAGTACGCCGGCGGATACGCCGGATACGGCCATGCGCCGTAAACCACGGTCGGGTTGTAGCTCGGCACGTACACGACCTCGGGATTGGCGGGCTCGATGACGATGACCTGCTGCTCCTTCTTGACGACCTGCTCCTTGGTCGTCTTCAGGTTGCCCGCGGCGTCGGCCCGGGCGCGCAGCGCCTGCACCGCCGCGAGCACTTCCTTCTGCTGTCCGAGGAACGCATCGCCGAGCTTCTGCGTCCAGTCGAGCTTGGCGTTCATGCTCTCGAGCACCTGCGGGAAGGCGGTCAGCGACTTGACCGACGCGTCCCACGACTGCTGCTGCATCGCGTCCTCGAGCGCCTTGCCCGTGACCTTGGGATTGGCTTTGGACCAGCGCGCCGCTTCGACGACTTCGAGGGGATACGTCGAGGCCATCAGGATCTGCGCGATCAGCGCGTCGGGATACAGCGCGATCGGCGCGACGAGCTGCTCGAGCTCTTCCTTGGCGAACGGCTTGGCCTCCTGGGACATCGCGCGCGGCACGAACGCGGCGACGGCGACGACGACGAGCAGCAGGCGCGCGATCAGTTTCACAGGGGGAATCTCCACGACATGCGGTCACAGTCCATCCTAGGTAGCGCGTCGCGCCGCCACCATTGGACGATGGTCCAATACGACGGCGGCCTGTGTCGGCGTCAATGACCCGGCGGCGGCGGAACGGGCTGGTACACCACGCCTTCGCCGGCGTAGCCGGGCGCGTACCACGTGCCCGTGCAGTGGTAATACGGCACGCCGTCGTAGGGCACCGGCGCCACGTCGCACGGGGCAGCCGTGAGCACGCTCGAGGTCGCGGCGGCGGACGCCGCCCGCGCCGCGCCGATCGCGATCGCCGCTTTCGCGGCGTCTTCCGCGTCCCAGCAGTTGCTCCGGCAGTCGGGATGGCTCGGCACCGGCGGGCTCGAATCGCCGCGGTTCGGGTTCTGCGGCAGGTTCTGTATCCGGTCGCCGCGGTTGGGATCCGCGGGCAGGTTCTGCACGCGATCGCCGGACAGACCGGGGCGGTCCGCAACCGGCGCGGCCGGACGCTCGACGCGCGGCGCGGGCATCTGCGACGGCCCCAGCCGCGATCCGGCGAACGCCCCGGAGCCCGCGACGCCGCCGCGCGCGAATCCCCCGCCGCCGAAACCGCCGCCGCCGCGCCCGCCACCGCCTCCGCCTCGCGCCGCATCGACGTCGAGCGCGATCGTCATGGCAAACGCACACGCGCACGACGCGAAGGCGATGGCACGCAGCTTCACTTGACCGCTCCGGCGCGCTTCATGCGCGCCCCGGTCGCAAGCCGCGGCAACTGCGCCGCGAACGCGACCTTCTGCGCGCCCGCGGGCGGCTTCAGGCTGAACGTCGCGTCGCCCGCGCCGGGTGCGACATTCCAGTCGGTGAGCATCGCCCGGTATTGCGGCCGGCCCGCGGCGGTTCGATAGGTGATGACGACGCGCTGCGGGAACGGCTGGTCGCCGTCTGCGATCCATATCTGCACGTCGGTGGTCGCGGTGCGCGCGGCGAGATGGTGCGCCGGCGCGCCGTAGAGGCTGGTGCGCTCGACGTAGCGGATCGAGCGCACGCGCGAATCGAGCTCGTCGGGCAGCGTGGAGACGAGGAGCAGCGCCAGCGGCAGGCGCATGCCGAGATCGCCCACGAAGTACTTCACCGCGTCGTCGATGCCGCCGCGCTGGGCGGCGGTCGCATAGACGTTCGCCGTGGCGTCGACGAGCACGATCTCTTTACCGTCGAACACCGTGGTGACGCGGCGGCCGTCGCTGCGCTCGCTCTCGACGCGCAGGCGGTCGGGACGCGACAGGGTGATCGTGCGCGCTTCGCCGAACTCGATCTTCTCGCCCGAGCGCTGGACGGTGTCGAACGCTGCCTGCACTTTCACGCTGAAGCTCTGCACGCCGGCGACGAACCGTCCCATCCCCGCGAGCACCTCGCGCGCCCGCGCTTCGGACGCGGTGGGTGCGGGCCTGGCGGCCGGCGCCGGCTGCGCGCTCGCGTAGCCGGCCGCCAGGCCGCAGGCGAGCGCGACGACGAGCGGGGACGCTTTGATGGCGTGGGTCATGCGCATGGTCGTGGTCCGCTTATAGGACGGGCGTGCTCGCGCGGCCAATTGGACGATGGTCCAATGGCCCGCGGCTGCGCATCGGAGTCCCATCGTGCGACGCGATGAGCACCGCGGCGACCACGACGGCCGGCGTTTACAGCTTCGCGACGCGGACGGGCGCCGCGGCGCTGGTGCTGCTCGCGCTCGTCGTCACGCCCGCGCCGCTGCTCCCGCCGGAACGCGCGATCGAGCTGGTGCAGTCGGCGCTCGGCGGGACGCCCAAGCTCGCCTACCTCGTCGCCGCGCTCGGCATCCATGGTCTCTTCTACGGCTCGGCGGGCATGCTCGCGACCTTCACGCTGGAGCGCGCGCGCAGCCCGCGCCGGCAACTGCTGCGGATCGCCGTGATGCCGTGGATCGTCGTGGCGCTCGCGATCGCGGTGCGCTCGTTCAAGCTCGGCCACCTGCCCATGGCCGCGAACGCCATCGTGCCGGTCGCCGCCGTGATCGCCGGCGTGGGTTTCGGACTCGGTTTTCGCTATCACGCATGGAAGACCGCGCTCGCGGCGGCCGCGCTGCTCGCCGCGGCGGGCCTGTGGGTGTGGATCTCGGCGCCGTCGGCCGCGCTCGCGCGAGCCACCGAGGTCCAGCTTCGGCGGCTGGCCGCGGCGGACACGTCGCAAGCGTCGGGCGACGCGCGCTTCGCCGCGCTCGTGGAAGCGGCCTTCGCGCCGCCGCGCGATAACGCCGACCCGGTCGAGCACAACCGCGCCGCGCTGCTCGCGCTGGGCATCGCGCTGGGCGACGAGCGCGCCGCGCGCCTCGTCGGGATCACGCTCGACCCCAAGCTGATGCGGTCGATCGCCGCGCTGCGGGAAGGCGTCACCCTGAACGGCCGCGAAGACTGGGCCAGGCACTACACCCTGAGCGCGGCGCTCGCGGTGCTGCGGCACCCGATCGCCGCCGATGCCGCCGGCCTCATGAAGGAAGAGCTCGACGCGCTCACGCACGGCAGCGGCTTCTCCTTCGCCGACCTGGCCGCCGATCGCGCGGGCGTGCGCTTCGCGGGCGCGGCGACGCGCTCGGAGGCGTCCGCCCGTGCGCTCCAGGCACGGCTCGCCCGCGGTTTCTCGGCGGGCGACTTCTTCCCCGCGGTGCACGACCTGCCCGAGAACCTGACCACCGAGCAGTTCCGCCGCGACTACGGCGGCGTCGGCGCCGCGCTCTACCGCCGCATGGTCGCCAGGATCGAGGCGCGACTCGACGCTCTTCCCGGTCTGGAGACGCGCTGATGGGACCAAGGTCCAATTTGCGGCTTCGAGTGCATGGGAAATGATTCCGGCGTCCGCAACGCTCGTTTACGAAAGGCAGACGACATGAAGAAACCGTTCACGAAGGCGGCGATCGCGGCCGCGCTCGCGCTGGTCAGCCTCGACGCGTCCGCCCAGGCGTTCCTCGAGCTCGACACGATCCCAGCGATCTTCGGCGTCGGCCTGGGTTTCGCGCCGGACTACAAGGGTTCGGACGACAAGACCAGCGCCATCGCGCCTTTCGGCCGCTACACCTTCCAGGGCACCGAGCGCTACATCCAGCTCAACGTGACCGAGCTCTCGCTCAACGTGCTCGACAACAAGGGTTTCAGGTTCGGCCCGGTGATCAACTACCACTTCGGCCGCGACGACGACGTCGACGATCCGCTGGTGAGACAGATGGTGCCGATCGACGGCACGGTCGAGGCCGGGGTCTTCGGCGAGATCGTGTGGTCGGACCGCGGCAACCCGCGCAACCGCTTCATCCTCGGCGCGACGCTGCTGTGGGACGCCGGCGGCGAATCGGACGGCTTCCGCGCGCGATTGAACGCGCGCTACTGGCAGCAGGTCTCGCGCAGCATCGACCTGCACATCGGCGCCGGCCTGATCTACGGCGACAGCAAGTACAACGGCCATTACTTCAGCGTGACGCCGCAGAACGTCGGCACGTCGGGGCTGCCGCTGTTCAACGCCGGCAGCGGCATCAACGAATACTTCGTCACCCTCGGCGGCGTGATGTACTTCAGCCGCAACTGGATGGGCGCGGCGGGCGTGCGCATCTCGCAGATCGCCGGCGATCCCAAGGACAGCCCGGTCGTCTCGCAGCAGGGCGACAAGACGCAGGTGATCGGCGGGATCGGGGTCGGCTACATGTGGCGGTAGGCAGGCGCTTCGCGCCTGCACCGCCGCTCGCTACGCTCGCTCTGGCCGGTTACGCCAAGGAGGGAAACCAAGGTTTCCCTCCTTGAACCTCCTTTCCTTTAACACCCGGGGTTAGCCGTAACGCGCCGCTTTCATCCTAGGGGGCGCGACGGTGCTTTCACTCCGAGGGAGGTCGACCCGTCGTCGTAGTGGACGGTGCGCTGGCTCGACAGGTGTGTCCCCAGCAGCCGCAGCGTGCGCTCGCCCGCGACGCGGAACGCGTGCCACGTGCGCGCCGGTATGACGAGCGTGTCGCCCGCCCGGAGCACCGTCCCGAGGTGCTCACGACCGACTTCCCACGCCTGCGCTTCGCCTTCGAGGATGTGCAGTATCTCGACGTACGGATGCCAGTGCGGCCTGGTTTCGTAGCCGGGTCGGCAAGTCTGTATCCCGGTTCGAATCGCAAGATCGGAATGGTCGTCGTTCACGAGCGCGCGGTACTCGGACAGCGGTCCGAATGCCACGGCGTCGGCGGCTTCGTATCGGATGAGCTTCAGCGTATCGGCCATGCAGGCTTCCTTCGGAGTGCGCTACCGCGGCGCATGGACTTGTCAGGCGGCATATGACGGGCCGCCGATGCCGGAGACCACGATCGTCTTGAGTATGACCGCTTCACGCTCGGGTGCAAGAGCGGCGACCTCCGGATCGGCGCGATAGGCGGCGAATCGGTCCTGATCGGGAAAGCTGACGACGTGGATCTCGAACGGATGCTCCGACCCGCCCTCCTCGCCGATGCGGACGGCCTTCTCGATCGAACCGCCGTACTTGCGCATGATGCGCGCGGCCTTGCGCTCGTAGGCCTCGAATGCAGCGATGGAGCCCGGGCGTATCCAGAGACTTGCAACCCGATAGACGGGGTTTTGTGCTTGCACTCACCCTCCACTCTCGCCGAACGCCAAGTCGGGATGCTGTAACCGCGCGAAGATGGTCGCACATTTTCGACGGGCCGGCTCGAAGCCGCGCGTCATGGGAGCAACAGCAGACGCGTCAGTCCTGCCGATTCGAAGGGCTTCAACGTCGAGATGGATCCCGGATCGCGTGCGCTGTCGCGACGCGCCCGGGATGACGGGGGTGGTGCCGCGATCACGCTTTCGAGGCATCCGGGATGACGGGGCTGGTGCGCGATCGCCTCGACGCGTCCGGATGACGGCGTTCGCCCTTTGACTTCGCTGCGCTACGCTCAGGACGAACGGCTCAGGCGCGGTGCGTTACGGCGCTGTCGCGGCTAATCGTACTGTGTCATCGCGAGGCTCGCACAGCGAGCCGTGGCGATCTCGTGGCGCACGAGCCGTCCCGAGCGCCTCGGGATTGCTTCGTCGCCGCGCGCGCGGCTCCTCGCAATGACACAGTAGGACTAACACGCCCCATGATGGACGGCAGCCGAAAATCACCGCCGCGGTTCGTGCGGATAGACCCCCGTCAGGCGCGCGATGAGTATGGCCACGTACATCACGCCGGTCACCGCCTCGAAGATCGTCAGGAAGCGCGCCTGTATCGCGACGGGCGTGATGTCTCCGAAGCCGGCGGTCGTCAGCACGGCGAAGCTGAAGAAGACGAGCTCGGCGATGTCGAGCCGCTTCGGCGCGCCGTGGTAGGCGTAGCTCTCCGGGTCGAAGTACTGCGCGACGCCGTACACGAACGCCCACATCAGCCCGATCATGAGATAGGCGGCGACCGCGCCGTAGAGCTTGTCGGCCGTCATCGTGTCCCGGTGCAGCACGTAGTGCAGGAGGTGCGCGATCGTGTACGCGTAGAACGCCGCGGCCACGCTCCACGACAGCGCGAAGTGCGCTTCGGTCTGGGACTGGATCGCGAGCGTCTGGAAGAACAGCGCGGCCGCGCCGAGCGCCACCGCGGCGGATATCGACACCGTCGAGCGTGCGACGGCGGAGATCCCGGTCGCGAAGACCAGCACGTTGAGCAACCCGAGCAGCGAGCGTCCGTGGTCGACGAAGGTCAGGATCGGCGTGGCGACCATCAGGACCAGCACCGCGACGAGCAGCAGCAGGCAGCGCTTTTCCAGCGCCCACGCGTAGCGCGGGTTTTCGCTCAGCGCTTTCAATCGACCACGAGCTCCATGTCGTTCGCGCCCAGTATGCGCACCCGGTCTCCGACGTTGAAGCGGCTGCCGTCGGGGCGATGGACGACGCGCGTGGTGGCGTCGTCGAGCTTCACCGTCACCGCGTAGGTGGACTCGCCGAAGCGCTGGCGCATCTCCGGCGTGCCGACGCCGCCGAGGAACGGCTTGTCGTCGGCCCGCGTCGACAGCGGCAGGTAGAGCACCGCGCCGACGAGATGGGTCTCGCCGATGCCGCGCGAGCTGCCCTGGAAAGTCGTCGGCACCGCGGCCTTGCGCTCGGTCGCCACTTCGCGCACCGACTGCACGCGGCCGCAGTCGGCGCACTTCTCGCCCGTCGCGAGCGTCTTCACCGGGAAGGGCTGCCTGAAATCGGGCAAGGTCAGCGTCGAATAGCTCGGCGCCTGCGCCCCTGCCGCCGTTGCGGCGAGCAGAGCGGCGATCGCGAACGCCGGGCGGTTCATCGCCGCCCCGCTCACTCGCTCAAGCCCTGGATGTAGTACGTCGCGGACAGCAGCACGCTCGGCGGCCCGAGGCTGCCGAGCCAGCGGTTGTAGATGCGCACGATGTCGCCGTCGCGGTAGAGGCGCGCGAGCACGCGGTTCACCGCGAGCCTGAACTCGGGGTCGCCGCGCGGCAGCGCGAGCGCGTAAGGCTCGACCGAGAAATCCTCGTCGAGCAGGACGAACGAACCCTTGCCCGGCGTGGTCGCGGCGATGCCGATCAGCGTGGTGCGATCGGCCGCGAAGCCGTCGACGCGCGCGTCTTCGAGGAGCTTGAGGCCGGCGCCTCGCGTCGGCACGGTGATCACCTCGGACTTCATCTTGCGCTGCGCGAGCGACGCGCGCAGCACCTTCTCGGTCGTGGTGCCCGCGATCACCGCGACCTTGCGCCCGTCGAAGTCCTGGAAGCGCGACATCGGGTTTCCGGCCGCTTTTGCAAGGATGCTGCCGCCGTCGACGAAGGTGATGAGGCTGAAGTCCACCGCGGCGTTGCGCGAGAGGGTCCACGTCGTCGTGCTGCACTCGATGTCGACCTTGCCGCTTTTCACCGATTCGATGCGCTCGTCGATCGTGATCGGCACCCAGCGCGCCTCGAGCTTGTCCAGCTTGAGCTGCTCGCGTATGCCGCGCGCGACCTCGCGGCACAGCTCGACCGAATAGCCCTGCGCCTGCTTGTCCGCGCCGAGGAAGGAGAACGGCACCGCGTCCTGCATGTAGCCGAGGTTGATCGCTCCGCGCTCCCGGATGCGATCGAGCGCGCCCTTCTCGGCCGCGAGGACCGGCGCCGCCGAGGTGAGGAGCATGCAGCCGGCGAGAAACATCGCACGTGTGTTCATGTCGCTTTCTCCGTTTACGCCGCTTCGCGGTCGACGATGGGTGGGGTCTTGCCGACCTTCAGGAACTGCTCGCCCGTGGACGTCGCGAACAGGTGCAGGATGCGCGCGACGATGCCGGTCCAGCCGGTCTGGTGGCTCGCGCCGAGTCCCGCGCCGTTGTCGCCGTGGAAGTATTCGTGGAAGAGGATGAGGTCGCGCCAGTGCGGGTCGCTCTGGAACTTCTCCATGCCGCCGTACACCGGCCGGCGGCCGTCCTCGCCGCGCAGGAAGATCGCGGCGAGCCTGCGGCCGATCTCCCCGGCGACCTGGTAGAGCGTCATCCGGCGGCCGGAGCCGGTGGGACACTCGATCGTGAAATCGTCGCCGTAGAACATGTGGTAGTGCAGCAGCGCGCGGATGATCAGCATGTTCACCGGCATCCAGATCGGTCCGCGCCAGTTCGAGTTGCCGCCGAACATGCCGCTGTCCGATTCGGCGGGCAGGTACGACACCGTGTATTCCTCGCCGCCGCAGCGAAAGACGTACGGCCGGTCGCCGTGACGGCGCGACAGCGCGCGTATGCCGCAGGGGCTCAGGAACTCGCTCTCGTCGAGCATCGTCGCGAGCACGCGCCGCAGCCTGGTCTCGTCGAGGATGGAAGCGAGCCTGCGGCCCGAGTGCCCGGTGAGACCCGGATCGTGGATGAACGCGCGCAGATCGTGCCGGCGCTCGAGAAAGCGCCTCAGGCGCTCGCCGACGCCGGGATACTTGCGGATCACTTCGCCTTCGAACACCGTCGCCGCGCACAGCGGCAGCAGCCCGACCATGGAGCGCACCTTGAGCCGCTCGGCGCGCCCGTCGGGCGTGCGCAGCACGTCGTAGAAGAAGCCGTCGTCCTCGTCCCACATGCCGGTCCCGCCGCCGGTCGTGAGCATCGAGCTCGCGATCCACAGGAAGTGCTCGGCGAACTTGAGCATCATCTCGATGTACGCCGGACGCTCCAGCGCGAGCTCGCCGGTGATCTCCAGCATGTTCTGGCAGAACAGCGCCATCCACGCGGTGCCGTCCGCCTGCTCGAGATAGCCGCCGGTGGGCAGCGGCGCGCTGCGGTCGAACACGCCGATGTTGTCGAGACCGAGAAAACCGCCTTCGAAGACGTTGCTGCCGTCGCGGTCCTTGCGGTTCACCCACCACGTGAAGTTCAGGAGCAGCTTGTGGAAGGCGTGCTCCAGCCACTCGTAGTCCGCCGTGCCGTGACGCAGCTTCTGCAGGCGGTGGGTGAAGATCGTCGCCCACGCGTGCACCGGCGGATTGACGTCGCCGAAGTTCCATTCGTAGGCGGGGATCTGGCCGCTGGGGTGCAGGTACTGCGAGCGCAGCATGAGCTCGAGCTGGTCCATGCCGAAGTCCTCGTCGACCAGCGTCAGCGCGAGCACGTGGAACGCGAGGTCCCACGCCGCGTACCAGGGGTACTCCCACTTGTCCGGCATCGAGATGATGTCGGCGTTGTAGAGATGCGGCCAGCGCTCGTTGCGCGGTCCGCTGCGGCGAGCGCCGGCGCGGGCGCCCGCCCCGCGCTCTTCGAGCCAGCGATGCACGTCGTAGTAGTAGAACTGCTTCGACCACAGCATGCCGGCGAGCGCCTGGCGCATCACGTTGCGCGCATCGTCGCTCAGCGAGCCCGGGATGACGCCCGCGTAGAACGCGTCGGCCTCGGCGCGCCGCGCATCGATCGCCGCGTCGAAGCTCTCGTCGAAGCTCACCGTCGGCGCCGCCTCGCGCAGGCGCAGGCGCAGCGTGCGCGATCCGCCGGCGGGCACGGACAGGGCGTAATGCGCCGCGGCCTTGGTGCCGCTGCGCCCGGGATCCACCGCGGCGGGGCGCCCGTTGACGACGTACTCGCCGATGCCGTCCTTCACGTACGGGGAAGCGTTCGGCGTGCCGAAGATGCGCTGGTTGTTGGTGTCGTTGCCGGTGAAGAGGAGCTCGGGCGCGCCGTCGCATTCGAGCACGCGGTCGCCGAGCACCGGGTGCGACGCAGCGATGCACCAGCGCCCGTGCTGCGCGAGCAGCGGCTTCCAGCCTTGCGTCGTCCACGACCAGGTGTTGCGGAACCACAGGTGCGGCAGCACGTGCAGGTCGGCGGTCTCGGGGCCGCGGTTCTCGACCGTGATGCGCACCAGGATGTCGTCGGGCGCGGCCTTCGCGTATTCGACGAAGACGTCGAAATAGCGGTCGCCGTCGAAGACCCCGGTGTCGAGAAGCTCGTACTCGTACTCGCCCCGGCCGCGGCGGCGGTTGGTCTCGACCAGTTCGGAATACGGATACGCCGCCTGCGGATACTTGTACAGGTATTTCATGTACGAATGCGTCGGCGTCGAGTCGAGATAGAAGTAGTACTCCTTCACGTCCTCGCCGTGATTGCCTTCGCTGTTCGTCAGGCCGAAGAGACGCTCCTTCAGTATCGGGTCGCGGCCGTTCCACAGCGCGAGCGCGAAGCACAGGTACTGCTTGTCGTCGCAGATGCCGGCGAGCCCGTCCTCGCCCCAGCGATAGGCGCGCGAGCGCGCCTGGTCGTGGCTGAAGTAGTTCCACGCGTCGCCCGATTCGCTGTAATCCTCGCGCACCGTGCCCCACTGGCGCTCGCTGAGATAAGGCCCCCACTTCTTCCAGGCCGCGGTCCCGGCGCGCGCCTCCTCGAGTCGCGTCTGCTCGGCGTTCATGGCGGGCCCGTCCATCACGCGCTCTTCGCGAGCTCGGGACGGCGCGGCTCGCGCGCGTCGCCGGCCTCGGTTTCGAGCGTGGTCACGCCGCCCATGCCCTGCGCGTCGGGCGTGCGCGCGAGCGCGAGGTCCTCGGGAAAGCGATACGCGGCCTGCACGCTGCGCTCGAGCAGGTCGAGCTCTTCGAGCAGCGCCTTGTGCCGCCGCTCGGGCAGCGCGTGGACGAGGTTCTCGAGCATCGCCCGCAGGCGCCGCGGGATCTGGATGTTCTCGGCGCCGGCGATGCGGATCTCGCGGCAGGCGAGATGGACGTAATCCTCCCAGTTCGGGGTGCGCACGATCACGCGCGCGCGGCCGGCCGGGTCGGAGATCTGGTCGTGCTTGAGGTGGCGCTCGCCGGCGACGCGCAGCAGGCGGTGGATCTGGTCGATCGCGAGCACCGCGGTGGTCGGATCGTTGATCGCCTTGGACAGGGCCTTCAGCGCGATGTCGCAGAGGATGCGGAACGAGAACGTCGTGTCCTGCTCCATCGTGCGCTCCGGCCCGACCGCGACCGCTTCGCGCAGCGGCTCGGGGTCGAGCGCGCGCGCATCGCCGTACAGCCTGAACAGCGGCTCGTCGACGGCGAGGAAATCGCCGACGTGCGGCACGAGCTCGACGGTGCCGCCGGTCGAGCTCGCCAGCTCGAAGAGGGCCGGGTAATTCACCGCGAGCACGGTCCCCGAGCCGCCTTCGTGGGTGACGACCGCGTCGGCCTCGCCGAGCGCCTGCGGCGACGGCGCGTCGGTGCGCGTGATCGCGGCGCCGAGGTCGCGCGCGTGGACCCCTTCCAGCACCGCGATGCCCGACTCGCCGACTCGCCACACGATGCTCGCGGGACGCAGCAGGCGCGCGGCGTAATCGATGAGGAAGAGGAACATCACCAGCGAGAACAGACCGAGCAGCGCGGCGGTGAACACGCTGAACTGCTGCACCGTCGACTCCATGCGGTCGAGCGCGCGCAGCGCGTACAGGAGCGTGAACACGAACAGGCCGACGGTGTAGCGCACGGTGTTGTCGCGCAGCAGCGTGGTCGCGATGATGCGCGGCGTGAGCTGTCCGCTCGCCACCTGGATCGCCACCAGCAGCGAGCCGAAGGTGAACACCATGAACGAGAGCGTCATGGTGATGATCGTCTGGTAGAGGGAGGTCGCGCCGGGCACCGCGAGGCCGAGGAGCGTCCAGCCCAGCCTCGCGTCCAGGCCCTGGATGAAGCGCGACACGAGCATCTCGGTCGCGATGGCGAAGAACGGGACGACCCACAGCGACGCCCTGGCGTAGCTGACGAGACGATACAGGTCGCGCCAGGAGATCACGTTTCGCGGGCGGGCGAAGATCAGCGCGGCCCGCCCGCGGGCGCCGCGGCGAGGTCGTTCTGGCGCGAGATGCGGATCGCCTCCGCGATGCGCTTCGAGACCTCGCCGAGCGCGCGCGTGTGCGCCGCGACGAGGTCGTGATAGCTCGAACCGGTGACCACTTCCGACAGCCGCGTGCGTCCTATCTGGGGCGAGCCCGTCCGGCCGCGCCTCAGCGTCCAGACCACCTCGAGGGTCGCCGCCTTGCTGAGCACCGAATCGAAGCGCTGTACGTCGAGCAGCACCTGGTAGTCGCTCTCACCGGGATCGCGCGTGGTCTGCGGCGCGACGCGCGCGTTGTCGAGCTGATGAGCGAGGTTGGACGCGACCGCGCGGGCGATCGAATCCCTGAGCGGCTCGGCCCAGCGCACCTGCTCGGCGATGCGCACTTCGCCGCCGCTCATGCGCAGCACGAACTGCGGCCGGTCGACGAGGTCCGGTATCGACACCGGCCCCACGACGACGCCGTAATCCTGCGAGGCGAGCGACGCGCGCTCGTCGCCCGAGCTTTCGGAGAGCGTGTAGAACGATTCCCTGGGCGATGCGCCGCACGCGGCGAGCACGAGCGCCAAAACGATCGACGGTGCGGCCCGCTTCATGGCGTGTCCTCCTTCTTGCCCATGAGGAGCGCGCTCGGATTGCGCTCGAGGTAATCGGCGAGCATGCGGAACGCGTGGGCGGCTTTCTGCACTTCGCGCATCGTCGATCGCGCATCCTGCTGGATCGGCGACTCCGATGCGAGCATGCGGTCGGCGCTGACCAGCGCCTTGCGTGCGTCGACGATCATCTGGCCGGCTTCGGGCACGACCTCGACGTCGACGCGCTGGAGCAGCCTGGTGCCGCTCTGCAGCGTCTGCCGCAGGTCGGGCGTGACCTCGGTGTCGACGCGTCTGATCAGCTTGTCGGCGCTGCCCATCATGGTGCGCGCGTCGCGCGCGATCTCGTCGAGCGGCAGGCGGTCGATCTTCGCCGCGACCGACGCGATCGCCTGCTGCAGCTCCTGGCGCGCGCCGGGCGTCGTCGGCAGCACCGTCGGGGTGGCCGCCCAGTTCATCGGCGCCTTCTTCGCCTGCGGGAAGAAGTCGAGCGCCACGTAGAGCTGGCCGGTGAGCAGGCTGCCGGTGCGAAGCTGCGCGCGCAGTCCCTTGTCGACGAGGCGGTCGATGAAAGCCTGGCGCGCCTCCGGCGCCTTGGCGGCGATGCGGCTGCGCAGCCGCATGCGCTCGGCGTAGATGTTGACGTCGACCGGTATGATGATCTGGCCCGTCTTCGGATCGATGTCGGCGCGGATGGCGACCACCTCGCCGACCACGACCCCGCGGAAATCGACCGGCGCGCCCGGCGCGAGACCGCGCACCGATTCGCTGAAGACCAGCACGAACTTCGCGAGGTCGGTGTCGGGGTTCTTCAACGCCTCGGCGCGGTTCGGATAGAGCCTGAACGGCGTCTCGGTCGTCGCCGCGGTCACGACGCGGCCGTTATCGTCGGGCGTCTCGAACGCGATGCCGCCGAGCAGCAGCGACACCACCGACTGCATCTGCACCTCGATGCCGCTCGCGTCGAGCTTGAGGTCGACCCCGCTCGCGTTGAAGAAGCGCGTGTTGGTGGTGACGAACTGCACGAAAGGCTCGTTGACGAAGACCTTGAGCGTGACGCCCTTGCCGTCCTTGTCGAGCTGGTAGCTCGTCACCTGTCCGGCCTGGAGCTTGCGGAAGAACACCGGCGATCCGCTGTCGATCGACGCGAGGTTGTGGCTGCGGAGCGTGAACTCGCGCCCGGGGGTGTCGATAGTGACGATGGGCGGCGTCTCGAGGCCCGCGAAGCTCGCGCGGTGCTTGTTCGATTTTCCGGTATCCACGCCGATGTACGAGCCGGAGAGCAGCGTCGACAGTCCCGACACCGTGCCGCCCGAGATGCGCGGCCGCACCACCCAGAAGCGCGTATCTTCGACGAGGTGTGGCGAGAAGTCCTTCACCAGCTCTGCCGTGGCGACGACACGCTTGAGGTCCTTGTCGAGCGTCACCGCCTTCACCATGCCGATCTCGACGTCCTTGTACTTGACCTTGGTCTTGCCGGCCTCGAGCCCTTCGGCGTTCTGGAACGTGACGGTGATCGTCGGACCTCTTTCCATGATCGCCTTGACCGCGAGCCAGCCGCCGATCAGCGCCGACACGATCGGAATCAGCCAGACGATTTGGAACGACCAGCGCGATTTCGGCTGCTCGCGCGCCGTCGCGACGCGGTCGAGGTTGTCGGACTCAGGCGTGTGCTCGGCCATCGTTGTTCTCCAGAGGGTCCCAGATGAGGCGCGGGTCGAAGCTCATGGCCGCGACCATCGTCAGCACGACCACCGCCGCGAACGCGAGCGCCGCGGGGCCCGCGTTGATGGTGGCCACGGCCTTGAGCTGCACCAGCGCCACGAGCAGCGCGATCACGTAGATGTCGAGCATCGACCAGCGGCCGACGAGCTCGACGACGCGGTACAGCCTGGTGCGCTGCACCGGCTGCCACGTCGATCGCATCTGCACCGAGGTGTTGAGGAACGCGAGCGCGATGATCTTGGCGAGCGGCACCACCACGCTCGCGACGAACACCACGATCGCGAGCGGCCACGAGCCCGACACCCAGAGATAGACGACGCCGCTCATGATCGTGTCGGTCTGCGAGCCGAGGATCGAGCTCGACTCCATCACCGGCAGCACGTTCGCCGGGATGTAGAGGATGACCGACGCGATCAGCAGCGCCCAGGTGCGCGTGATGCTGTTCGGCTTGCGGAAGTGCATCGACGCGCCGCAGCGCGGGCACCAGCCTTCGTGAGCGCCCGGCGCGGGCCGCGCGAGCTTGCCGCAGGTGTGGCAGGCCATGAGGCCGAGCCGGTACGCGCTCGCGCCGGTCGCGCTCATCTCGAGGCATCCAGTCTCTGCCACAGCTCGCGCGGCTCGAAGCTCGACAGCGTCGCCGCGGTCAGCACGACCAGCGTCGCGAGCGACCACAGCGCGATGCCGGGAACGATCTCGGCGAGGTGCGCGAGCTTCACCAGGGCGACGAGCACGCCGAGCATCATCACCTCGGCCATGCGCCACGGCTGCGATGCGCGCAGCGCGCGGAACACCGCCGCGCCGGCCGGAGGCCGCTTGCGCGTGAGCAGCGGTCCGAGCAGCCACAGGATCGCGGCGAGCTCGATCAGCGGCGCGATCACCGTCGTGATGAGCACGAGCACGCCGACCGTCTTCATGCCGTTGAGATACACCGCGCGCGCCGCGCCGAAGAGCGTCGTCTGCACGAGCTCGCCGCCGACGCGCAGGCCCACCAGCGGGAACACGTTGGCCAGGAGGAACAGCATCGCCGCCGCCGCGGCGAACGCGAGACCGCGCTCTACGCCGCCGGGCTGGTTGCGATAGAGCACCGCGCCGCAGCGGGCGCAGCGCGCGGCCGCCTTCTCGGCGAGCGGGATTTCACGCTGCAGCAGGTCGCATTCGTGGCAGGCGATGAGGGCGGCATCGTTCACGGCATCCGCCTCGCGCGCTCAGAGCGGCGTGCACGATCCGAAGAGCACGAACGCGCCTTCGCGATTCACCAGGGTGGTCGCCATCGTGCCGGCTTTCATGTCGATCGCCATCGTCCAGCCGAAACCGATCTCGGTGCCCTGG
The DNA here is from genome assembly GCA_036262035.1 of Burkholderiales bacterium. Lineage (NCBI taxonomy): Bacteria > Pseudomonadati > Pseudomonadota > Betaproteobacteria > Burkholderiales > Burkholderiales bacterium. The sequence continues at coordinate 325,710 of DATAJS010000032.1, forward strand.
AGCAGCACCTGCACGCCGTCGGAGCTCTTGTCCATGAAGACGATGGGCGTCGTGCGGTTCGGCCCGGCGATCGTCTTCGCGTCGAGATCGACCCGCATGAACGCGGGCGCGCCGATGTCCTGCGGGCGGCCCTTGAAGCACGCGGTGCCGGCGTCGCAGTCCATCGCCTCGACGGTCGCGCAGATGAAGCGCGAGGTGAGGCCGGTCTCTGCCGCGGACGCGGCGCCGCACGACACGCCCGCGAGGAGCGCGGCGGCGTACATCGAGGTCTTCATGCGCGCTCCTTACTTGATCGTGTAGCCGCGGCCTTCCATGCAGGCGGCGTAGGCGCGGTAATAGGTGTTGACGGTCTGCTGCTGTTGCGCGACCGCCTGCTCGTTGCGGGCGGCCTGGTTGCGGCGCGCTTCGCGACCGCCCATCATCGTGCCGGCGACCGCGCCGATGCCGGCGCCGCGCCCTGCGTCACCCGCGATCGCGCCGATCGCAGCACCCCCCAGCGCGCCGCGGGCCGCGCCGCGCACGCGCTCGCCGCCGCCCGTCGCCGGCCCGGTTTCCTGATAGACCGGCTGCGACGCCGCCGCCGGATCGATGCCGGTGGAGCGCTTCGCCCAGCCGTGGCATTCGCCTTCGTCGCGGTTCAGCTGCGCGGCGCTCTGGCCTTTCGCGGGGTAGACGATGGGTTGCTGCGCGCTTGCGCACGTCGCCGTCAACAGCGCCGCCAGCGCAAAGCACCTCGTGCGCGTCATTGCGGCGCCTTGCGCAGCTCGTCGAGGCGCTGCCTGAAGTTCCTGGCCCAGTAGTCGCTGATCGCCTGCAGGTGGTCCCACGTGATCTGGTCTCCCTGTGTCAGCGTCTTGTCACCCTTGCGATTGGCGACTGCCGCCGCGACGCGCTTGCCGCTCGGATCGAGCACTTCCATCTCGGCCTGCATCTCGACCACCTGCGGCGCCTTGCCGGCCGCCGCGCGCCCGAGGTTGAACACGACCTTGGCCGGCAGGACGTCGAGCGGCGTCATCGGTGCGGACACCGGCTGGATGCCGCTGATCGCGGTGCGGACTTCGAGGACGTCCGGACCCGGCGCGGTGACGATCTCGTAGCCGGGGGTCAGCGCTTTCCTGAACGACCCGAGGAAGGTGTCGGTCATGCGCTTCAACGCGTCGGGCTGCACGCCCTTGTACGACGTGCTCGGCGAGATGTACACCTCGGCCGGCCTCAACAGGATCTTGTTGTAGCCGCCGATCTTCGCCGACGGGTCGACGTAAGACACCACGCCCTCGCGGTCGGGCGCCGGCTTCAGCTTCGAGTAATCGCCGAGGAAACCCGAATTGAGGGGACGCTTGGCCGCCGCCTCACCGCCCTGCGCGAACGCAGGCGCGGCCGCGGCGAGCAGCGCGGCGATGACGCACGCTCGCAGTCTCATGTTCCTCTCCTGTGCGAATCCGTCGAAAGCGCGTAGTCACGGTACGCGGCGCACAGGAGCCGAACAATTAGACCTTGGTCCCATCGAATGAGGCGCCGGAGCGCGCGGCGGAGGGAAGCTCGACGTGCATCGTCAGACCCGCCGCGGTCGCGCTCGACGCCCAGATCCGCCCGTCGTGCGCCTCGACGATGGAGCGGTTGATCAACCGCAGGACCCGAACGCTTCCTTGCGGTAGCGCGGCTCGGCGCGCGCGACGCCGAAGTCGCGCGGCTCGATGCCCGCGAGCGCGCACAGGCGCACCAGCCCGGCGACCGAGCGCGTCTGGAGCTTCTCCATGACGCGTGCGCGGTGGGCCTTGACCGTCTTCTCGGTGATGCCGAGATCGCCCGCGATCTGCTTGTTGAGGCGCCCGCTGATCACGCACTCCATCACCTCGCGCTCGCGCGGCGACAGTCTCGCGATGCGTTCGTACACGTCGCTGCGCTCGCGGTCGGCGGCGGCGACGAGCTCGTGTCGCGCGAGAGCGGCCCCGATCGCCTGCACGATCGCCGCATCGTCCGCCGGCTTCTGCAGCACGTCGAGCGCGCCGTGCTTCATGGCGTGCACGCTCATCGGCACGTCGGCGTGGCCGGTGAGATACACGATCGGCAGCGACACGCCGCTCTCGAGCATGCGGTCCTGCAATTGCGGGCCGGTCATGCCCGGCATCTGCACGTCCAGCATGACGCAGCCGACGCCCGAATACGGCAGGCGCTCGAGGAACGCCTGCGCCGAGCCGAAGTCCTCGACGTGCCAGCCCGCGCTGCGCACCAGGCGGGACAGGCCTTTGCGCGCGTCGTCGTCGTCGTCGATGACGAAGACGGTGACGCCTTTTTCGATTTCGGTTTTCATCGGTCGCCTCGTTTCGTTCACATCGCCACGCCGTCTTCCGCTCGCGCCGTGCACGGCAGGCTGAAGCGGAAAGCCGCGCCGCGCGGCACGTTCGGCTCGCACCAGATGCGGCCCCCGTACGATTCGACGATCGCACGGCACAGCGACAGCCCCACCCCCAGACCCTTGTGCTTGGTGGTCCAGAACGCCTCGAAAACCTTCGGCTGCCTGTCCGCCGGTATCCCCCGGCCGGTGTCTTTCACCGAGACGACGATCCCGGTCTTGTCGCTCGCCGAGACCGCGATGTTCAGGCGGCGCGCCCCTTCGAGCGCGCGCATCGCGTCGATCGAGTTCATCACGAGGTTGAGCAGCACCTGCTCGATCTGGGTCTTGTCGGCATGGACATAAGCCTCCGGCGCGGCCGAGAGGTCGACGTCGATCTGCTCGGTCATGAGCTCGCTGCGCACCAGGGCGAGCACGTCGCCGACCGCGTCGGCGATGTCGAACGTGGTGCGCGTGGTGCCGCGCCTGCGCAGCATCGCGCGCAGCGCGCCGAGGACCTCGTTCGCGCGCTTGTTCGACGCGACGATGTCCGCGAGGATGTCGCGGATCTCGTCGACGTCGATGTCGCGGTGGTTGAGGAAGCGCAGGCCCGCCTGCGCGTTGTTCAGGATCGCGGCGAGCGGCTGGCAGAGCTCGTGCGCGAGCGACGCGACGAGCGGCGCGGTCTGCGCGACGCGCGCCGAGTGCCATTGATGGGTGCGCAGCTCGTCGATCTCCTGCTCGGCGCGCGCCTGCTCGGCGACCGCCTGCGCGCGCGCGATCGCGTGCGCGAAGATCTCGCCCAGCGCGGTGAGGCGGTTGACGGTGCGCAGCGGCCACGCGAGGAGCCGCCGCTTCGCGCCCGCGGTGAGGACGAAGCGCACGCGTCCGTCGACGCGCAGCGGCACGTGCAGCAGCGAGCGCACGCCGAGCTCGCGCATCGTGGCGGCGTCGGTGCGCGCGTCCGGCGGAGCGTCCTCGATGCGCGCGAAGGCGACGGCCTCGCCGCGCCCGACGGTGCGCGCGTAAGCCCACGGAAAGGCCGCGGCGTAATCGAGCTGCTCGCCGACCCGCGGCATGCCGGGGACGCACGCGACGTGCCGCAGGTAAGCGCCCGCGTTGCCCGCAAGCACTTCGACGATGCACGCTTGATCGATCGCGTTCGAGCGCAGCACGTCCTTCAGCGCGAGCTCGACTTCCTGGTAGACGCGGTGCCACGGCGCGCCCGCGAACGTCGTGGAGATGCGCGTGAGCACGCGCTCGAATTCGATCGCCGCCTGCTCGGTCTGCCGATGGCGGCCGCGCGCGAGCCGGCTCGATGCGCTTTCGGCGTGAAGCTGCATGGTCGTTGTACTGATGCTTTTCCCCCCGCTTGCGCAGCCACCTCCAGTGTCGCGCATACGCGCGGCAGCCGCAACGCGTGGCGACGTCAGGAGAATACGACGGCTGCATGTCGGATAAAGCCCGACACGCGGCGTTGTTATCGGGCGGAAGTGAGGCGCTCGGCGGTGACGACCCAGCCGCCGCCCATCGCTTTGTACAGGTCGATCAGCGACGCGAACACCGACCCCTGGGTTTGGACGTAGCCGAGCTCGACGTCGAACAGCGTGCGCTCGGCGTCCAGCACCTCGATGTAGCTGGTGAAGCCGCCCTCGTAGCGCAGCCTCGCGAGCCGCGCGTAGCGCCGCAGCGAATCCACCTGCCGCGCCTGCGCGGCCAGCTGCTCGCGGACTTTCTGGTGCGATACGAGAGCGTCTTCCACTTCGCGGAACGAAGTCTGGATCGTCTTCTGGTAGCCGAGGAGCGCCTGCTGCTGCTGCGCCTCGGACTGCTTGACCACCCCCGCGATGCCGCCGGCGGTGAAGATCGGCACCGTTGCGCCGCCGGTGTAGGACCATGCCTTCGACGAGCCGCTGAAGAGGTTGGAGAGCTGGCCGCTGACGCTGCCGAAGATTCCGGTCAGCGAGATCGTCGGGAAATACAGCGCGCGCGCCGCGCCGATGCGCGCGTTGGCGGCGATGAGCTCCTGCTCCGCCTGGCGCAGGTCGGGACGGCGTTCGAGCAGGTCGGACGGCAGGCCCGAGGGCACGCCCGGCAGCGGCAGCGCGCCCAGCGGCGTGCCGCGCGCGATCGGACCGGGGTTGCGTCCGAGCAGCACCGACAGCGCGTTCTCCTGCTGCGCGATCGCGCTCTCGATCGGCGGGATGCGCGCCAGCGCGTCCTCGTATTCGGAGCGGTTCTGCGCGAGCTCGAGCTCGGAGATGACGCCGTTCCTGAAGCGCAGGTCGAACAGGCGCAGCGATTCGCCGCGGCTGGTCGAGGTGGCGCGCACCGTGGCGAGCCGCTGGTCGAGGTCGAGCAGGCTCACGTAACCGGTCGCGACCGATGCGACCAGCGTGAGTATGGTCGCGCGGCGGCCTTCCTCGCTCGCGAGCAGGTCGGCGCGCGCCGCCTCGGTCAGCCGGCGCACCCGTCCCCAGACGTCGATCTCCCACGCGGCGGAGAGGTTCACGTCGTAGATCGTCGCTTTCGGATCGACGCCGGGCAGCTGCCCCACGCCGCTGCGCCGGCTCAGCTGCTCGCGCGTGGCCGACGCGTTGCCGAAGATCTGCGGGAAGAGCTGCGAGCGCGTGGTCGCGAAGCGCCCCATGAACTCCTCGACGCGCGCGGCGGCGATCTTCACGTCCTTGTTCTCGGCGAGCGCGGTCCGGATGAGCTCGTTCAGCGCCGGATCGTTGAACTGCTCCCACCACGCGGTGTTCGCGAGGTCCCTGGCTTCGCCTTCGGCGAACCTGAAGCTCTGCGGCGCCTGCACCTCGGGCCGCTTGTAGTTCGGGCCGAGCATGCAGCCCGATATCCCCACGGCCAGGAGGCACGCGGCGAGGGCCTTGTTCAGCACGGCGCTCATGCGCGGTCCTCGCGCTTCGAGTGCGGTGCATCCAGCGCGACACCGCCGCCGCCCGGCATGGCTTGCCCGTCGTCGTGCGCGTACTCCGGCGGCGCCTCGGGCGCGCGCTTCTTGCCGCCGAAGCGCGACGAGAACGACTCGATCACGTAATAGAACATGGGGATGAAGAACACCGCGATCACCGTCGCGCCGAGCATCCCGCCGATGACGCCGGTGCCGATCGAGTGCCGGCTGTTCTGCGCCGCGCCGGTGGCGATCGCGAGCGGCACGCAGCCTAGGATGAATGCGAGCGAGGTCATCACGATCGGCCGCAGCCGTTCCTTGGCCGCGGTCATCGCGGCCTCGTACGGGCTCTGCCCCGCTTCGCGGTTGATGACCGCGAACTCGAAGATCAGGATCGCGTTCTTCGCCGCGAGACCGACCAGGGTCGTGAGACCGATCTGGAAGTAGATGTCGTTGTTCAGCCCGCGCAGCAGGATGCCGAGCAGCGCGCCGAAGATCGCGAACGGCACCGCGGTCAGCACGCCGAGCGGCAGCGACCATTTCTCGTACTGGCCCGCCAGGATGAGGAAGACCATGACGAGGCCGAACACGAAGACCAGCGCCGAAGAGCTTCCGGCGTTCTTCTCCTCGAACGCCTCGCCCTGCCAGGCGATGCCGTAGCCGGCGGGCAGCGATTCCGCGGCCACCTTCTCCAGGGTCTCGATCGCCTGTCCCGAGCTGTACCCCGCGCCCGGCTGCGCGGTGATCTTCACCGCCGGGAAGTTGTTGAAGCGCGTGACGAGGTCCGGGCCCGTCACGTACTTCGTCCTCACCACCGATTTCAGCGGAATCATCGCACCGGTCTTGCTGCGCACGTACACGCGCTCGAGGTCTTCCGGCGTCAGGCGATACGACGGCTCGGCCTGCACGATCACCTGCCACAGCCGGCTGAACTTGTTGAACTGCGAGACGTACAGCGAGCCGAACATCGTCTGCATGGTGTTGTACACGTCCTCGACCGGCACGCCCAGCGTCTCGGCTTTCTCGCGGTCCACGTCGGCCTGGAGCTGCTGCGAAGCCGCGTTGAACGTCGTGGTGATGCCCGAGAACTCCGGCCGCTGCCGCGCCCTGGCGACGTATTCGCGGGTCACCTCGGCGAGCTGCGCGATCGTGCCCTCGCCTTTGCTCTGTATCCACAGCTCCATGCCGCCGGTGGTGCCGAGGCCGGGGATCGACGGCGGATTCACCGGGACGATGATCCCTTCGCGCAGCTTCGAGAACTCCGCGGCGGCCTTGCGCAGCACCGCAGGCGCGTTCTGGGTCTTGATGTTGTCGCCGTGGTAGCGCTCCTCGAAATCCTTGAAGCCCACGAAGAACGCGCCCGCGTTGTTCTTGTTCTGCACGTCGAGCAGGCTGTAGCCGTTGACGACCGCGATGCCCTCGACCGCCGGGTCCTTCATGAAGTAATCGGTCGCGTTCTTCGACAGCGCCGCGGTGCGGTCGAGGCTCGCCGCGTCCGGCAGCATGACCGCGCCGAGCAGGTAGCCCTGGTCCTCCGGCGGCAGGAACGACGTCGGGATCGTGCGCATGAGCTGCACGGTGATCGCGATCATGCCGGCAAAAAGCAGCAAGGCGATGAGCGAGCGCCTGATCGCGAACGCAGCACCCGCCGAATAGCCTTCGGTCATGCGCGCGAACGACGCCTCGAACCAGCGGAAGAACCGGTTCTTCTCGCCGTGCGCCGGCTTGAGCAGGATGGCCGCGAGGGCGGGCGACAGCGTCAGCGCGACGATGCCCGAGATCACCACCGAGATCGCGATCGTGATCGCGAACTGCTTGTAGAGCTGCCCGGTGATGCCGCTGATGAACGCGACCGGGACGAACACCGCGCACAGCACGAGCACGATGGCGACGACCGGGCCCGCGACCTCGTCCATCGCGCGCTTGGCCGCGGTCACCGGATCGAGGTGGTAGACGTGCATGTTGCGCTCGACGTTCTCGATCACCACGATCGCGTCGTCCACGACGATGCCGATGGCGAGGATCATGCCGAAGAGCGTCAGCATGTTGATCGAGAACCCGAGCAGCGTCATGCCGACGAAGGTGCCGATGATCGAGATCGGCACCGCGATGACCGGGATGAGCGTCGCGCGGAACGACTGCAGGAAGAGATACACCACCAGCACGACCAGCACCACCGCCTCGAAGAAGGTGTGCACGACGCCTTCGATCGACGCCTTGGTGAACTTGGTCGTATCCATCACGACCCGGTACTCGATGCCTTCGGGGAAGGACTTCTTGAGCTCGGCGAGCGTTTTGGTCACCTGGGTCGCGACGTCGAGCGCGTTGGCGCCCGGCTGCTGGTAGACCGCGAGCAGCGTCGCGGGCTTGCCCTGGTAGGTGCCGCGCAGCGAGTAATCCTTCTGCCCCAGCTCGGCGCGGCCGACGTCTTTCAGACGCACGATCGACGCCCCGCCGCTCGCCGCGCGCAGGATGATGTTCTCGAACTCCGCGGGCTCGGTGAGGCGCCCCTTGGTGGTGACCGGGAACGACTGCTCCACCGCCTTGCCGGTCGGCGACTGCCCGAGGCGACCCACGGCATACTGCTCGTTCTGCGCGGCCACCGCTTTCTGCACGTCGGCCGCGGTGATGCCGAGCGAGGCCATGCGGTCGGGCTTGAGCCAGATGCGCATCGCGTAATCGGGCGTGCCGAAGATCGCGGTCTGGTTCGCGCCCGGGATGCGCTTCAGTGCGTCGAGCACGAACACGTTGGTGTAGTTCGCGATGTAGGTCTCGTCGTAACGGTTCTCGGGCGAATACACCGCGATCACCATCATGAACGCCGACGATTTCTTCTGGACCTGCACGCCCTGCGCCTGCACCGACTGCGGAAGCTGCGGCATCGCGAGGTTGACGCGGTTCTGCACGTCGACCTGCGCGAGCTCGGGATTGGTGCCGATCTCGAAGAACACGTTGAGCGTCATCGCGCCGGTCGAAGAGCTCGACGAGTTCATGTAGATCATGCGGTCGGCGCCGTTGACCTGCTGCTCGATCGGCGCCGCCACGTTGTTCGTGACGACGTCGGCGTTGGCGCCGGGGTAGGTCGCGCTCACCGTGATCTGCGGCGGCGTGATGTCCGGATACTGCGCGATCGGCAGGTTGAACATCGCCACCGCGCCCGCCAGCGTGATGATGATCGAGATGACGGACGCGAAGATCGGCCGGTCGATGCAGTAGTGGGAGATGCTCATCGCAGGCGCTCTCTTCTAGTTGGCGTTCGCCGCGTGCATTTCGCGCGACAGGGAGAGCTCGACCGACATGCGCAGCGCCACCCTCTGCTGCCTGTCCTGCTGCGTCGTGGGTCCCGCCGCGGGTCTGGCGGCGGGCGGCGTCGATTGCGCCGCGGGTTTTCCGTCGGGCGGCGCGGTCTCTCCGGCCTTGGGCGGCGCGGCGGGCGCGGCCGTTCCGATCTTCAGCGGCGCGCCCTGGCTCACGCGGATCGCGCCGTCGACGACGATGCGCTCGCCGGGCGCAAGACCGTTGGTGACGAACCATTCGTCGCCGGTCCACTGCCCCGCCTGCACCACGCGCTGCTCGGCCTTGCCTTCCTTGTCGATGACCCACACGAAGTGGCTCTTCGCGCCCTGCAGCACCGCGCGCTGCGGCACCACGATGGCGTTCGGCCGCATCGCGCCGCGGCCTTTGGCGCGCACGAACTGGCCGGGCTTCAGGATGCCGTTGGGATTCGACACCTCGGCGCGCACGAGGAAGGTGCCGGTCTGCGGGTTGAACGACGGATCGATGAAGGTGATGCGGCCCTTGTGCGGATAGACCGAGCCGTCGGCCAGCGTCACCTCGACTTCGAACGCGTTGTTGGGCGGGAATTTCAGCTTGCCCGCGCCGATCTCCTCGCGCCAGCGCAGGATCTCGTTCTCGGAGACGCTGAAGTTCACCTCCATCGGATTCAGCGCCGACACGGTGGTGAGCAGCCCTTCGGGCCCCGGCGTGACGTAGCTGCCGTCCTGCTTGCGCGCGTAGCTCGACAAGCCCGACAGCGGCGAGGCGATCGTCGTGTAGCCGAGGTTGATGCGCGCGTTGTCGACCTGGCCCTGCGCGGACATGACCGCGGCCTGGGCCGCCTGCTCGGCGCCGACGGCGTCGTCGAGGTCCTTCTTGCTGACCGCGTTCTCCGCGGCGAGCGGACGGATGCGCGCGAGGTTGGCTTTCGCCACTTCCAGCCTCGCCTGCTGCTGCGCGAGCTGGCCGCGCGCCGACTGCAGCGCCGCCTCGAAAGGCTTGCGGTCCATCTGGAAGAGCACCTGGCCCGGCTTCACCATGTCGCCTTCCTTGTAAGTGCGCTTCTCGAGAAAGCCTTCGACGCGCGCGCGGATCTCGACCTCGCGCGTGCTGCGCGTCTGCGCGACGAACTCCAGGTCGACCGGCACGTCGCGGGCGCTGACGGTCATCGCGGTGACGTCGGTGACCCGCGGCGGAGGCGCTTCGGGCTTGCCGCCGCACGCGGCGAGCAGCGCGGCCGCCGCCGCGAGCGGGGCGATCGTAGTGAGTGATCTCATGGCGTGGCCCAGTGCGGTCTGGTTTCTCATGCGTCGAAGGGAAAGGGAAGCTAGCGATCGAGGCTCAGCACGCGCGCCGCGTCGGCCAGCAGCGCACCCGGCGGCAGGAGGTCCGAACGGCCGAAGCGCGCGAGCACGAACGTGCGCAGCTCGGGCGCCCCCTCGGGCATCGGCACGCGCGCGACCTGCAGCTCGAGCGGCTCGAAAGCCGCGTCGTCCTCCCGCTGGAGGATGTTCATGCGGTCGAGCCGGATGTGCTTCTTCGTGACGAAGAAATGCACCTGCGGATTGGCGAGCACGTCGCGCAGGCGCTCGAGCTGGTAGTCGAGCGCCTCGGGACCGGCGGCGATGCTCTTCAGATTGGCCTCGTTCACCGCGAGGTCGGCGTACGATCTCGCGAGGTCCGCGCCGGTCGCCGGTGGGCGCGCACCGAGCGCGGTGAGTCCGGCGCCCTGCGCTTCCAGAAGCTTCACACGCATCTTCAGGAGCGCCCTCTCCTGCTCGAGAACGGCGCGCTTGCCCTGGTCCTCCGCGGCGAGGCCGATGCCCAGCAGCGCGAGCTGGTCCACGATGCGCCACTGGATCACCTGCCGCAGGTCGGGTTCCGAGCCGGCGCAGATCCGTGCGCGGTGATCGCTGAAGCTCACCGTGGTCTGAGGCACATCGCGCTTCAGAATGCCGCCTTCGACCGCGACATTGAGGACGCGGCGCTCGACGAGCTGCATGCTGAGCACCGCGTGCGCGGCGTCCGCGCCCGGGTTCGAAGCGAACCACGCGCGCAGCTCCGGCGAACGGCTGAACGCGGGCCCGATCTCTTCGGGCGCGGCGAAGAACGCGCGCATCGCGTGGTCCGCCACCCAGCCGGCGCGGCTCGCGTCGCGCGCGGGCGGAACGTCCGCGACGAGCGTGCGTGCGTAATCGATCGCGAGATGGACCGCCGGCATGAGGCGCGCGCGGTAGCGCCGCGCAAAGCGCAGGCGCGGGTTCGTGAGCTGGATGACGCGCTCGATGCTCTCGGCGGCGCGCGCCTCGTCGCTTCGCGACATCCCCGAACGGTCGCGGCGAAGCCAGTCGAGTACGCCCATCGCTCGCGCTTCCTAGGACCAGCGCGACTCGGACATCACGCTCACGTTCAGGCGTCGATCCTTCCAGAACAGGTTCTGCATGCGCGCCTGAAACTTCTCGAGCGTCGGCGCGTCGGCGCCGGCGAAAGTCACCATCACCGCCGGACGGGTGCCGTCGCCGGCCACGCGCTCGATGCCGTCGTATTCGGGGAAGCCGTACTTGACGAGCAGGGCCTTCACTTCGTCGTCGGAGGTTTCGGGTGCGATGTTGCCTATCCAGAGCCGGGCCATGTTCCCCCCTCAAGCCATGATGTTGACGCCGCCGTCGACGTACAGCGTCTCGCCCGTCAGGCGCTTCGCGAGCGGCGTGGCGAGGAACGCGCAGGTGTAGCCGACGTCCATGATGTCGACGAGCTCGCCGAGCGGAGCGCGCTGCGCGGCTTCGTTGAGCAGCAGCTCGAAGTCCTTGAGTCCCGAGGCGGCCCGCGTCTTGAGCGGTCCGGGCGAGATCGCGTGCACGCGGATGCCTTGCGGTCCGAGCTCGTACGCGAGATAGCGGCAGCACGCTTCGAGCGCCGCCTTCACCGGACCCATCACGTTGTAGTTGTTCACCACCTTGTTCGCGCCGTAGTAGCTCATCGCGAGCATCGCGCCGCCGTCGGTCATCAGCGGCGCCGCGAGCTTCGCCATGCGCACGAACGAATGGGTCGAGATGTCCATCGCGATCCCGAATCCCTCGGCCGAGCAGTTGAGCAGGCCGCCCTGCAGGTCTTCCCTGGGCGCGAACGCGAGCGAGTGCACGAGGATGTCGAGCTTGCCCCACTCGCTCCTGATGCGATCGAACACCGCTTCCATCTCGCCGGGCCGGGTGACGTCGAGCGGCATGAAGAGCCGTTCGGCGACCTCGAGCTCGGTCGCGATCGGTTCTACGTACTGTTTCGACTTTTCGTTCAGGTACGTGACGCACAGATCGGCACCGAGGGTGCGGAACGCGCTGGCGCAGCCGTAGGCGATCGAGCTCTGGTTGGCGATGCCGACGACGAGCGCCTTGGCGCCTTTCAATATCGGACGCGGGAGTTCCATGGCGGTGCCCGGGTGATTGGCCTCGAGACAGTCTCTCCGCCGCCTTCGGGCACGTCGATTGGACCTTGGTCCAAGGGGTGTCATCGCGAGGCGCCGCAGGCGCCGTGGCGATCTCGGAGCGTCCGCTCCGTGCGTCACGGGATTGCTTCGTCGCTACCGCGCCTCGCAATGACACCTGCGCGGTCAATAGATCCCGGTGGTGTAGAACACCGCGATCGCGACGAACACCGCCGCCGTCTTGATCAGGGTGATGACGAAGATGTCGCCGTAGGCGACCTTGTGGGTGAGCCCGGTCACCGCGAGCAGCGTGATGACCGCGCCGTTGTGCGGCAGGGTATCCATGCCGCCGCTCGCCATCGACGCGATCCGGTGCAGCACCTCGAGCGGGATCCCGGCGGCGTTCGCCCCGGCCACGAAGCTGTCCGACATCGCCGCGAGCGCGATGGACAGACCGCCCGAGGCCGACCCGGTGATGCCGGCCAGCGCGGTGACCGTCACCGCCTCGTTGACCAGCACGCCGGGGATCGCTTTCAGCCCGTCCGCGATGAGGAGGAACCCGGGCAGGGCCGCGATGACTCCGCCGAAGCCGTATTCGGCGGCGGTGTTGGTCGCCGCGAGCAGCGATCCCGCGACGGCGGTCTTGGTGCCTTCGGCGAAGCGCTCGCTCACCGGCTTCCACGCCAGCACGACCACGGTGACGATGCCCAGCAGGAGCGCGCCTTCCACCGCCCAGATCGCCGCCACCGAATCGATCTGCGTCGTGAGCGGCTTGGCGAGCCCCGGCAGCTCGGTCGCGTGCGTCTTGCCGTAGAGCTGCGGGATCAGCGTGGTGAACACCTTGTTCATCACCCCGACGATGAGGAGCGGCGAGATCGCGATCCAGGGATTCGGCAGCTTCTCCTCGGTGTAAGGCTCGGGCTCGTTGACGAGGTGGGTGCCGTAGCCTTCGCCGGCCGCGGCGGCGGTGCGCCGCCGCCACTCGAGATACAGGAGCCCGGTGACGAGGATGAACACCGCGCTGATCACGCCGAGCCACGGCGCGGCCCAGGTGTCGGTCTTGAAGAACGTCGTCGGGATGATGTTCTGGATCTGCGGGCTGCCGGGCAGCGCGTCCATGGTGAAGGTGAACGCGCCCAGCGCGATGGTGCCGGGGATGAGGCGCTTCGGGATGCCGCCCTGCCTGAACATCTCGGCCGCGAACGGATAGACCGCGAACACCACGACGAACAGCGACACCCCGCCGTAGGTGAGGAGCGCACACACCAGCACGATGGAGAGCATCGTGCGCTCCTTGCCGACCAGCGCGATCACCGCCGAGACGATCGACTTGGAGAATCCCGAGAGCTCGATGACCTTGCCGAAAGTGGCTCCGAGCAGGAACACCGGCAGGTACGATTTGACGAAGCCCGCGAGCTTGTCCATGAAGACGCCGCTCATCATCGGCAGGACGAACGACGGCTCGGTGAGCACCACCGCGAGCAGCGCGCACAGCGGCGCGAAGAGGATCACCGACAGCCCGCGATAGGCCACGTACATCAGCAGCGCGAGCGCGAGGACGACGACGAGCAGGCTCATGGGCGCGGCCTCCTAGTAGCTGCTCGGATCGGGAAAAAGGAGCGTGAGACGCTCTTCCTGGAGGCGCCGCAGCAGGCGTTCGTGCCGCTCGATCAGCGAGCCCATGAGGTCGCGCACCGAGAGCACGCCTGCCACGCGGTTGTCGACCGCGACCGGAAGGTGGCGCACGCCGTGCTGGTGCATGACCGCGATGCACTCCGGGATGCGACTTGCCGGCGGTACCGTATGTACGCGGGTGGCCATGATCTCGCGCACGGTCACCTCGGCAGGCGCCAGGCGGGCGAGCAGCACGCGGCGCGCGAAGTCGCGCTCGGACACCACGCCGGCGAGCTTGCCGTTTTCCAGCACGACGAGAAAGCCGATGTGTTTATCGGCCATGAGCTGCAGCGCGTCGAGCACGCTCGCCTGCGGCGCGACGAAGATGAGCGGCTCGCGCCTTTTCGCCACCAGCTCGCCGGCCGTCGCGAACGGCGCAAGCTGCTCGAGCGATCTGAGCGGAATCTCCATGGCCGCTCAGACCAGCGCGGCGGCGACGTTGACGAACAGGATCTTCAGGATCGTCATGCTCGGGAAGATCATCGCGTAGCCGACGTCGGGCCGGTCGGTGGGCGCGAGCTTGTTGCCGTAGGCGAGGATCGCGGGATTGCCGGTGGTGCCGGCGAGAATGCCCGCCACCTGGTCGTACGGCATCCTGAACACGAGAAAGCCCAGGATCAGCACCGGCAGCACGAGCGCGCACAGCACCAGGGCGCCGAGTCCGAGCATCAGGAACCCGGTCTGGGCGACTGTCTGAACCACCGCGGTTCCCGAGGACATGCCGGCGTTGGCGAGGAACAGCGTGAGGCCCAGGTTGAACAGCACCTTGTTCGCCGACAGCGGCATGGTCCAGTTGATGCCGCCGGTGCGCCCGATCCTGCCGAGGACCAGCGCGACCAGCAGCACGCCGATGATGCCGATCGCGAGCTTGCCGATGCCGGGCAGCGGGATGGTGATCGCGCCGAGCGCGAAGCCGAGCGCCATGCCGAGGCCGACTGAGATATAACTGACCTCTGCGGTGCCTTTGATCGAGTCGCCGAAGTACTTGCGAAGCGCGGGGAAGTGCGCCGCGCGGTTGGACAACAGGCCGACGCGGTCGCCGAACTCGAGGATCAGGTCCGGCGTCGGGAGCATGTCGGCGTCGCCGCGCCGCACGTGCAGGACGACCGTGTCCTTGCCGCCCGGGAGCTGGAGCTCGGAGAGCGGGCGTCCCACCACCGTCGGCCTGGACGCGAACACGCGCAGGTAATCGAGATCGCCGCGGTCCTTCGAGAACCGGCCCTGCGCCGCGCGCCCTATCGTCTCGGCCGCGAGCGCGAGCGCCTTCTTGCTCGGCGAGGCCGCGAGCAGCACGTCGTCTTCCTCGATCACCGAGTTGGCGTACGCCGGCTGATTGTGATGCGCGCGGCGCAAAGCGACGATCTGGATGCCGACCGGCAGCGCCTGCATGCTCTCGCCGACGGTCTTGCCGATGAACTCGGGGTTGTGCACCTCGATCTCGTGCAGCTCGAGGCCGGTCGAGGTCGTCTCGAACCTGGGCTTCATCACGAGGTACACCACGTACAGGAACAGGATCGGCCCCGCGACGCCGAACGGATACGAGACCGAGTAGCCGACGGCCGGATCCTTGTTGCCGATCGCGGTCAGCGCCGCCTGCAGCGTCGCGGTGCTGGTGCCCGATCCGGCGAACAGCCCGTAGGCGATCCCTTCGGAGATCCCGAACCACTTCACGAACGCGATGCACACGAACCCGGCGAGCAGCACGCCGCACACGGCCATCACGTTCGCGCGCGCGCCGTCGCGGCTCGTCAGGCCCACGAAGAACTGCTTGCCGTACTGCACGCCGACCGTATAGAGAAAGAGCGCGAGCCCCAGCGTTCCGATCATCGGCGCCGGCGCCGACTTGGGCGCGAACCAGCCCACCGCGATCGCGACGAAGAGCACCGCGCCGACGCCCAGCGAGAACCCCTTGATGTTGATCTCGCCGACGAGATAGCCGACCGCGATCGTGAAGAACAGCGCCAGCATGGGCTGCTGCTCGAGCAGCGTTTGGAAGAACTCCATACGTCCTCCTTCTCGTTCTAGTAGACGGTCAGCCCTCGGCTGCGGAACTGCCCGCGCACGCGCTCGGAGAGCTCGCGATCCGGCGGCTCGGTGTTTTCCAGCGGATACTCGAGCCCGAGCTTGTGCCACTTGTCCTTGCCCATCTGATGAAAGCGCAGGATCTCGACGCGCTCGAGCGACTTCAATCCGGCGGCGATGTCGGCGACCTTCTCGACGTTGTCGTAACCGTCGGTGAGCCCCGGCACGAGCACGTAGCGCAGCCACAGCGGGCGCCCCAGCGCCGACAGCCGCTTCGCGTAATCGACCGTGGGCTTGAGCGGCTGGCGGGTCACCTTCTCGTAGACCGCGGGATCGCCCGACTTGATGTCGAGCAGATGCAGGTCGATGAACGAGAGATCTTCGTCGGTGAACTTCTCGCCGAGCCGTCCCGAGGTGTCCATGCAGGTGTGCAGCCCCAGCGCCTTGCAGCGCTGGTAGATCTGCACGACGAAATCGTGCTGGAGCTGCGGCTCGCCGCCGGAGATCGTGATGCCGCCGCCCGAGAGCTTGAGCACGTTCGCGAACTGGCCGATGCGCTTCATCGCGCGGCTCACCGTGACCGGCGTGCCGTTGTGCTTGTGCCAGGTATCGGGGTTGTGACAGTACTGACAGCGCAGCAGACACCCGGTGAGGAAAGCGACGAAGCGCAGCCCCGGGCCGTCCACCGTGCTGCCGACCTCCCACGAGTGCACGTAGCCCGTCAGCTCGTCGCCGTACTCGAAATCGGCGACGTCCGAGGGATGGATCGCATAGTAGTCGGCCGCCTTGCGGTTCTCCGCCGCGCCGCTCCTGGTGACGTGCAAGTCCCAGCGGCTGGGCGCGATTGCCTGAGCCATGGCCCTACATGCGTCCGTGGAAGGTGCGGTTGATGACGTCGAGCTGCTGCTCCCTGGTGAGCTTCACGAAGTTCACGGCGTAGCCCGACACCCGGATCGTGAGCTGCGGATACTTGTCCGGGTTCTTCATCGCGTCCTGCAGCGTCTCGCGGTTGAGCACGTTGACGTTGACGTGGAAGCCGCCGGTGCCGAAGTAGGCGTCGAGCGCGCCCACGCCCCGCTGGAGCTGGTCTTCCTGGCTGCCCAGCGCCGCCGGCACGACCGAGATCGTGAGCGAGATGCCGTCCTCGGCGTCGTCGTACGGGATCTTGGCGACCGACATGAGCGCGGCGAGCGCGCCGTGGGTGTCGCGGCCGTTCGAGGGATTCGCGCCCGGCGAGAAGGGCTCGCCGCGTCTGCGGCCGTCCGGCGTGTTGCCGGTGCCCTTGCCGTAGACCACGTTCGACGTGATGGTCAGCACCGACTGGGTGTGGACCGCGTCCCGGTAGGTCGGGTACAGGCGGATCTTGTTCATCATCGTCGAGACCAGCATGGTCGCGATCTCGTCCGCGCGCGCCTCGTTGTTGCCGTAGCACGGGAAATCGCCCTCGATCTCGAAGTCGACCATGAGCCCGCGCTCGTCGCGTATGGGTTTTACTTTGGCGTACTTGATCGCCGACAGGCTGTCCGCCGCGTGCGAGAGACCCGCGATACCGCACGCCATGGTGCGCAGGATGTCGCGGTCGTGCAGCGCCATCTCGATCGCCTCGTAGCAATACTTGTCGTGCATGTAATGGATGCAGTTGAGCGCGTTGACGTAGACCTTGGCGAGCCAGTCGAGCATCGGATCGAGGCGGTCCATCACCTCGTCGTAATCGAGCACGTCACCGCCGACCGGCGCGAGCTTCGGTCCGACCTGCTGTCCGCTGAGCTCGTCACGCCCGCCGTTGAGCGCGTACAGCAATGTCTTGGGCAGGTTCACGCGTGCGCCGAAGAACTGCATCTGCTTGCCGATGCGCATGGCGGACACGCAGCACGCGATCGCGCAGTCGTCGCCCCACTTCGGCCGCATCAGGTCGTCCGACTCGTACTGGATCGCGCTGGTGTCGACCGAGGTCTTGACCGCGAAACGCTTGAAGCCCTCGGGCAGCCGGGGCGACCAGAATACGGTCAGGTTGGGCTCGGGCGCCGGGCCGAGGTTGTACAGCGTGTGCAGCATCCGAAACGCGCTCCTGGTGACCAGCGTGCGGCCGTCCTCGCCCATGCCGCCCAGCGTCTCGGTCACCCATACCGGGTCGCCCGAGAAGAGCTGGTTGTATTCCGGCGCGCGCAGGAAGCGCACGATGCGCCATTTGATGACGAGATCGTCGATGATCTCCTGCGCCTGGGTCTCGGTGAGCCGGCCTTCCGAAAGGTCGCGCTCGAAGTAGATGTCCCAGAACGTGGAGAGACGGCCGGCGGACATCGCTGCGCCGTTCTGCTGCTTGATCGCCGCGAGGTACGCGAAATACGTCCACTGCACCGCCTCGCGCGCGTTGGTCGCCGGCCCCGAAATGTCGTAGCCGTAGTTCGACCCCATCTGCTTGAGCTCCCTGAGCGACCGGATCTGCTCGGAGAGCTCCTCGCGCAGGCGTATGACGTCCTCGGTCGAGTGCCGCTCGTCGAGCTCGCGCTTCTCGCGCTCCTTGTCGGCGACGAGGAAATCGATGCCGTACAGCGCGACGCGGCGGTAGTCGCCGATGATGCGGCCGCGGCCGTAGGCGTCGGGCAGGCCGGTCACGACGTGCGACGAGCGCGCCCTGCGGATCTCGGGCGTGTAGACGTCGAACACCCCGTCGTTGTGAGTCTTGCGGTACTTGGTGAAGATCTCCTCGAGCTGGGGGTCGGGCTTGTAGCCGTACGACTCCAGGCTCGTCGCGACCACGCGCCAGCCGCCGAACGGCATGATCGCGCGCTTCAGCGGCGCGTCGGTCTGCAGCCCGACGATGATCTCGTTGTCCTTGTCGATGTAGCCGGGACCGTGTGCGGTTATGCCCGACGGCACCTGCGAGACGTCGAGCACGCCTTTCTCGCGCTCCCTGGCGAGCAGCGGCCCGAGCCGGGCCCATATTGCGCGCGTGCGGTCGGTGGGTGGTGCGAGGAAAGCGTCGTCGCCTTCGTACGGGGTGTAGTTGCGCTGGATGAAGTCGCGCACGTTGACGCGGTGCTGCCACGTGCCGGGCGCGAAGCCGCGCCATGCGATTTCCCATTTCTCGGTGGGGGATTGCAGTACGGCTGACATACGTCCTCCTTGGCGGTGGTTTGCTGCAGGCAGTGTCCGCGCAGTACCGGGCCAAAGAAATTGGACCTTGGTCGCAGAGGTCGGCGTCGCGTTTCCGACATCCGACGGCGCGCCGGCTTTTCAGGACACCGGTTGCAGGATGATCTCGGACGGCATCGCGCCGCCCTGCGCGCGCATCGCCTGATAGCGCTCGATCACCGCGCGCGCGTTGAAGAACAGTCGGTCGCGCCCGAGCTGGCGGTCGAAGCCGGCGCGCCGCACGACCTCGAGCACGCCGGGATTGAGCGCGGCGAGCCACACCGCCGCGCCGCGCTCGCTCGCGCGGCGGTCGGCTTCGATGAGCGCCTGCAGCGCCGAGTACTCGATGTCGTGCACGCGGCTCATGTCGAACGCGAGCACGCACGGCTTGTGCTGCGCGACCAGCGCGCGCACCTGCTCCGCCACGTACTCGGCGTTGAGGAAGAACAGCCGGCCCTCGGGACGCAGGATCAGCAGGCCCTCGAAGCTCTCGTCGTCGGGATGCTCCGGCGAGAGCGGGCGCAGCACGTCCGCGCCGCGCTTCCTGACGATGACCGACACGCGCGGACGGGCGAGCTGGCTCGCGAGGCCGATCGTCGAGATCACGATCGCGACCACGATGCCCTCGAGCGTTCCGAACGCGAGCACGCCCGCGCACGCGGCGAGCGCCCAGCGGAACTCCATGGCGCGCACGTCGCGGATCGCGCGGAACTCGTCGGGACGGATGAGGCCGACCGAGTACACGATGACGATCGCGGCGAGCGTCGCCTGCGGCAGCGGCCCGAGCAGCGGCGCCACGAACAGCATCGTCGCGAGCGCCGCCCCCGCGTTCACGAGCGAAGCGTTCTGCGTGCGTCCGCCCGCCGCGCGCACCACCGCAGTCTGCGACGTGCCGCCGCCGGCGGGCATCGCCCCGAACAGCGCGCCCGCGGCGTTGGCCGCACCGGTCGCGAGGAGCTCGCGGCCCGCATTGACGGGCGGCTCGTCGGAGCGGCCGAACGCCCGCCCCGCGGCGATGGTCTCGGTGAAGCTCATGAGCGCGATGCCGAGCGCGCCCGGCAGCATCTGCCAGGCGAGCGACACGTCGGGCAGCGTGATCGAAGGCAAGCCCTGCGGGATGAAGCCCACGGTGGACACGCCCATGGCGGGGAGCGCGAGAAACCACGAGGCCGCAATGCCTCCGCCCACCGCGACGAGCGGCGCCGGCGAATGCGGCCACAGCCGCTCCATGCCGATCAGCACGACGAACGTCGCCGCGGCCACCGCGAGCGTCGCCGCCGAGGTCTCGGGCACGTGCTGCGCGATGCTCACCGCATCGCTGAAAAAACCTGCCTTCGCGATGTGGATACCGAGGAGCTTGGGCACCTGGTCGAGCACGATCACGAGGCCGATGCCCGCCTTGAAGCCGGTCAGCACCGGCACCGAGATGAAGTTGGCGACGAAGCCGAGCTTGAGGAATTTCGCGGCGATCAGGATCGCGCCGACCAGCAGAGTCAGCGTCGCCGTCGCGCCGATCAGCTTGCCGGGATCGCCGCCGGGCGCGACGAGCGCGAGCTGCGTGCCGGTGAGGATCGCGATCGTCGTGGTCGAGCTCACCGACAGCACGCGCGACGAGCCGAGCAGCGCGTACAGCGCCATGGGAACGAAAGCGGTATAGAGACCCACCGCCACCGGCAGCCCGGCGATGGTCGCGTACGCCATCGCCTTCGGCAGGACGACCGCCGCCGCGGTCAGCCCGGCGACGACGTCGAAGCGCAGCACGGCGCCGCCGTCAGTAGCGTTCCGGCACGTACTTGAAGGGATAGTCGACGGCCTTGTAGCGTCCGATCTTGCGCCTGGGCAGCTTCACCTTCCCGGTCGGGACGTTCTTGTACGGCACGTGCGCCAGCAGATGGCTGATCACGTTGAGCCGCACCCGCTTCTTGTCCTCGGAGCGCGCGACGTACCACGGCGCCCACGGGGTGTCGGTGGCGGCGAACATCTCGTCGCGCGCACGGGTGTAATCGTCCCAGCGGTCGTAGGACTTCACGTCCATCGGGGACAGCTTCCAGACCTTGCGCCCGTCGTGGATGCGCGATTCGAGCCGCCGCGTCTGCTCCTCGGCGCTCACCTCGAGCCAGTACTTGAGCAGGATGATCCCCGAGTTGACCATCATCTGCTCCATCAGCGGCACGACCTTGAGGAAGCGCTGAACCTGGTCTTCGCTGGAGAAACCCATCACGCGCTCCACCCCCGCGCGGTTGTACCAGCTGCGGTCGAAGATGACGACTTCACCCCCGGCCGGAAAGTGCGGGACGTAGCGCTGCGCGTACATCTGCGACTTCTCGCGCTCGCTCGGCGCGGGCAGCGCGACGACGCGGAACACGCGCGGGCTCACGCGCTCGGTGAGCGCCTTGATCGTGCCGCCCTTGCCGGCGCCGTCGCGGCCTTCGAACACGACGCAGACTTTCAGGCCCTTGTGCTTGACCCATTCCTGAAGCTTGACGAGCTCGACGTGCAGCTTCTTCAGCGCCTTGTCGTATTCCTTGCCGGAGAGACCGTGCTTCTCGTCCGCCTTCTCCGCCCCTCGGCGCTCGGCGACCGCCGCGCCGCCGTCGGTCTTGTCGGGTTTTCTGTCCATGATCAGATCGCCATTTCCGGAACGTTGGCAGGCACTGCGAGCTCGGCTTCGGTCGCCTCCTGCACCTGCTGCACCGTCACGCCGGGCGCGGTCTCGAGCAGCGTCGCGCGCCCTTGCGGAAACGCGATCACCGCGAGCTCGGTCACGACCAGGTCCACCGGCCGCGACGAGGTGAGCGGCAGCGTGCAGCGGCCCACGATCTTCGACTTGCCCTTGGCGGTGTGCTGCATCGCGATCACCACGCGCTTGGCGCCGGCGACCAGGTCCATCGCGCCGCCCATGCCGGGCACCATCTTGCCGGGGATCATCCAGTTCGCGAGGCGGCCGCCCTGGTCGACCTGCAGCGCGCCGAGCACGGTCATGTCGACGTGTCCGCCGCGGATGAGCCCGAACGACATCGCGCTGTCGAATGCGGCCGCGCCGGGCAGCGCGGTGACCGGGCGTCCGCCGGCGTCGGTGAGGCGCGCCTGGATCATGCCCTGGTCCGCGACCGCGCCGCCGCCGATGAGGCCGTTCTCCGACTGGAAATACACCTGCAGGCCCGCCGGCAGGTAGTTCGCGACCTGCGTCGGGATGCCGATGCCGAGGTTGACGAGCATGCCGCTCTTCAGCTCGCGGGCGATGCGTCGGGCGATGAGCTCGGGTGCGTCCATGTGCTTGAGCCTCAGGCGGTGGGGCAAACGACGAAATCGACCAGCGGCGCGGGCGTCACGACGTCGTCCGGCGGGATCAGGCCCACCGGCACCATGTGCTCGGTCTCGGCGATGACGCGATCGGCCGCCATGGCCATGACCGGATTGAAGTTGCGCGCGGTCAATACGTAGCGCAGGTTGCCCTGGTAGTCGGCCAGCATGGCATGCACCAGGGCGAAGTCCGCGTGCAGCGCGATCTCGACGAGGTACTCGCGCCCGCCGATCTCGATCTTGCGCTTGCCCTCCTCGACGAGGGTGCCCACGCCGGTCGGCGTCAGCACCCCGCCCAGCCCGCAGCCGCCGGCGCGTATGCGCTCGACGAAGGTGCCCTGCGGCACGAGCTCGACTTCGATCGAGCCCGCGATCATCTTCTGCTGGGTCTCGGGGTTGAGCCCGATGTGGCTGGAGATCGTCTTCCTCACCAAGCCGGCGCTGACCAGCTTGCCGACACCGACGCCGGGCCACGCGTTGTCGTTGCAGATGAGGGTGAGGTCGCGCTTCCTCTGCCGCACGAGCTCGTCGATCAGGCAGTTCGGCGTGCCTACGCCCATGAAGCCCCCGACCATGAGGCTCGCGCCGTCGGGGATCATGGCGACCGCTTTTTCAGCACTTAACGTCTGCATGTTCAGCCTCTCCACGCGGCACCCGGCGCCGCGTCTCCCCCCGCGTCAGGCCGCCAGCACCGCCTGCGTATGACGCGCGATCATCAGCTCTTCGTTGGTGCGCACCACCCATGCGGCCTTGCCGGCCGCTGCGCTGATGCGCGGGCCGCCCTGCTCGTTCATCGCGGCGTCGAGCTCGACGCCGAGCCACGCGGCGTCGTCGCAGACGCGCGCGCGTATCGCGGCGGAGCGCTCGCCGATGCCGCCGGTGAAGACGATCGCGTCCAAACCCTGCAAGGCCGCGGCGAGCGAGCCGAGCTCGCGCCGGATGCGATAGACGAAGAGATCGACCGCGAGCCTGGCGCGCGGCTCGTCGCTCGCGAGCAGCGTGCGCATGTCGCTCGAGATGCCCGACACGCCGAGCAGCCCCGACTCCTGGTAGATCATCTTCTCGACCGCGCGTGCGGATAGACCGCACTCGTCCATGAGATACAGGATGATCCCGGGATCGAGCGCGCCGCTGCGCGTGCCCATCATCAGGCCGTCGACGGCGGTAAAGCCCATGGTCGAGGCGACGCTCCGGCCGCCCGCCATCGCGCACAGGCTCGCGCCGTTGCCCAGATGCGCCACCACGACGCGGCCGGCGGCCGCACGCGGGTCGAGCTTCGGCAACGCCGAGGCGATGTATTCGTACGAAAGACCGTGGAAGCCGTAGCGGCGCACCCCGCGCTGCGTGATCTCGCGCGGCAGCGCGTACGCCTGCGCGAGCTCGGGCTGCGCGCGATGGAACGCGGTGTCGAAGCACGCGACCTGCGGCAGCTGCGGCAGGTTCTTCGCCACGGTGCGGATGGGCGCGAGGTTGTGCGGCTGGTGCAGCGGCGCGAGCGGCACCAGCTTGTCGAGCCTGGCGACGATGCCGTCGTCGACGCGCACGGGCTCGGCGAAGTCGACGCCGCCGTGGACGACGCGATGCCCGACCGCGACGAGGCGGTAATCCTCGCGGTGCCCGCGCAGGAACTCGACCAGGTGCGCGACGCCGCCTTCATGGCCGAGCCGGGTGCCTTCGGGCCATTTGCGCTCGCCCAGCGTCTCGCCTTCGGCGCTCTCGGCCGCGAAGCGCGGATTGGTGTAGAGGCCTTCGACCTGTCCCTTGAAGACCAGGCGCGGGTCGCCGCCCTCCTGGGCGAACACCGAGAACTTGATGCTCGACGAGCCGGCGTTGAGGACGAGGAGCGCGTCGGTCATGGGGTCACGCCGCTTTCGCCGCCGCGGCGCGGTCGCGCCTGGACTTCGCGACCAGCGCAGCCACCGCGCACGACGCGAGCCGCGTCATCACCGAGTCGGCGCGGCTGGTGAGGATGATCGGGACGCGTGCGCCCAGCACGATGCCCGCCGCATCGGCGCCCGCCAGGAACGACAGGGCCTTCGCCAGCATGTTGCCCGCCTCCAGATTGGGCGCGACGAGCACGTTGGCGCGGCCGGCGACGGGCGAATCGATCTTCTTGATCTGCGCCGCTTCGAGGCTGATCGCGTTGTCGAGCGCGAGCGGCCCGTCGAGCACGCCGCCGGTGATCTGGCCGCGGTCGGCCATCTTGCACAGCGCGGCCGCCTCCATGGTCGAAGCGAGCTTGGGATTCACGGTCTCCATCGCCGAGAGGATGGCGACGCGCGCTTCGTGCTTCTCCTTCACTTCCAAGGCGTGCACCAGGTCGATCGCGTTCTGGATGATGTCGATCTTGTCTTCCATCGTCGGGAAGATGTTGACCGCGGCGTCGGTGATGACGAGCACCTGGTCGTGGTTCGGCACGTCCATGATGAAGCAGTGGCTGATGCGCCGGCGGGTGCGCAGGCCGGTCTCGCGCTTCACCACCGCGGCCATCAGCTCGTCGGTGTGCAGGCTGCCTTTCATGAGCGCTTCGGCCCTGCCGTCCTTGGCGGACGCGACCGCGGCCGCGGCGGCGGTGTCGGCGCTCGGACAGTCGACGACGGGAATGCTGCCGAGGTCGAGATCGTGCCTCGAAGCCTCCGCGCGGATCCTCGCTTCCGGACCGAACAGCGTCGGCGCGATGAGCCCGATGCGCGCGGCGTCGATCGCGCCCACGAGCGAGCTCTGGTCGCACGGGAACGCGACCGCGGTGGGCGTCGGCGGCAGGGTCTTGCAGTAGTCGATCAGGCGCTGGTACTTCTCATGTCTGGCGCTCACGCGGCGTGCCCTCCATGCGTTGGATGCTCACCTCGATGCCGGGCTCGG
This sequence comes from Burkholderiales bacterium, assembly GCA_036262035.1. Taxonomy (NCBI): domain Bacteria; kingdom Pseudomonadati; phylum Pseudomonadota; class Betaproteobacteria; order Burkholderiales; species Burkholderiales bacterium. The sequence continues at coordinate 350,646 of DATAJS010000032.1, forward strand.
CGGCGCTCAGGACCTGGCGGATGCGCTCGACCATGGCGAGCTGCTCGGGCGTGGGTTTGGCCTGCTGGACGCGCTTGTCGCCGAGCACGCGGTCGATCAGCGCCAGCAGACGCGCGCGCTCGCCGGCGTCCAGGAGCTCCGGCAGCGTGGCGATCGCCCGATCCTGCGCGTTGCTCACGATGACTTCCTGCTCGCCGCGGATGCGCCGCCACTGGTCGGGCGAGATCTGCGGAACGAGCTCCGCGTACTCCTTCGCCAGCTCCTGGCGCATGGTGAGACGCGCCAGCGGCAGCGGCTCGCCCCTGCGGCTCAGCAGGTACGCGATGCGCGCGAACGCTTCGGTGTAGCCGCCTTCCGCGATGCGCGAGAGCGCGTCGTCGATCTCGCGCCTGCGCGGATCAAAGGGCGCTTGGCGCTTCTCTTCGGCTTCGTGCTGATCCGCGAGGTACGTCTCGTAAACGTTGGCGTACGTGGTGAAGAACGCCGCCTCGGTGACCGCGTCGCGCACCGCGCGGTAGTAGTCGAGCGATGCGCTCGTGAGCTCGGCGTTGAGCGTCTCGACGCGGCGCATGGGATCGTCCGCCGGCAGCGCCTGGCGCTGCGCCCTCACCATTTCGGCCGCGCGGCCTATCCACTGGAAGAACGGATTCATGTCCGAGATCGCCCAGCGCTGGAAGCGCAGCGGGTGGAGCTCGCGCAGGATCTTCGCGGTCTGCTCGTTCGCCATCGCGTTGACGATCGGCCGCCCGAAGAGCTCGTACGCCTGCTGGTTGAAATCCGAGACCGCAGCGACCGCTTCGAACGGCGCCTCGTCCCTGCGCTGGAGGCGATTGAGGCGCGAGACGATCTCTTCGAGGCTGTGCTCGCGGAATTCGACGGTGTATTCGGGCTTGCCGTCGGCGCCGCGGTCCTCGCCGATCATCATGCCGTAGAGGCCCGGCGGCAGCATCTCGATCGACTGCATCACCGAGACGATCTGCGCGTGCTCCTTCTTCGCGACCTTGCCCGAGACGAAGATGCCCAGGTGGCCGACGGAGTCGTGCAGCAGCCCGACGATCACCTGGCCGCGGCGCTTGATCTCCTCGGTGCTGCCGTAGACGTCGGCGACCCAGTTGAACGCCTGCTGCGGCGGGGTGATGTTGTCGCCCATCGACGCGAAGAGGATGATCGGCGTCTTGATCCGGCGCAGGTCGAAGGCATGGCCGTCCGCTTCCTGCACGCCGCCTTTCCACAGCTTGTTGCCGACGAAGAGGTTGCGCGTGATCCACTCGATCTCTTCGCGGTTCATCAGGTAGAAGCCGCCCCACCAGCGCTCGAACTCGAGGAAGCGCGGCGGCTCGGTGTCGACGTTGGCGAACACGTGGTAGTACTTGTCGAAGAAGGTGTTCGCCGGATTCAGGTTCTCGAAGTTCTGGACGAGGTGCGCGCCGTCGAAGACGCCGTTGCCCATGTCGGCGGTGAGCGAGGCGAGCCACGAGCCGCCGAGCATGCCGCCCGAATAGCGCATCGGGTTGTCGCCCTCGCCTTCGCTCCACGCGCCGCCCCAGTACGACATCGGCGCGCCGTTGATGACGAGCGGGCCGGTGTCGTCCGGATCGGCGGAGGCGAGCATCATCGCCGCCCATCCGCCCTGACAGTTGCCGACGATCGCCGGCTTCTGGCTGTGCGGATGGCGCTCGCGCACTTCGCGCACGAAGCGCTTCTCGGCTTCGGTGACGTCGAGCAGCGTCTGGCCCGGCTCGGGCTCGGGAAAGAAGATCACGAAGTACACCGGATGGCCCGCGGCCAGCGCGACGCCGACCTGCGAATCGTCCTTGAAGCCGCCGATGCCCGGGCCGTGCCCCGCGCGCGGGTCGATGATGATGTAGGGGCGCCGCTTGCCGTCGACCGTCACGCCCTGCGGCGGCCGGATCGCCACCAGCGCGTAGTTCGCGGGCCGCTCGAAGGCGCGCGCGTCGAGCACCATGTCGTAATCGAACGAGAGCACCGGCGGCGAGCCCGCGCGCACGTGCTCGATGTAGTTGTTGCCTCGCTCGCGCAGCGTGTCCCAGAACAGGATCGAGCGCTGGGCGAAGTCGACGCCGTAGCGCCACAGGCTCGTCCACGCCTCCGTCGGGTTCGACGGGGGCGCGAGCGCCTGGGCGTACTTGCCCTGGGCTTCCTCGACGCGCTTCTGGTAGTGCTCGTTCGCGATCTTGACGCGCTTTTCCAGCAGCCGCGACACCTTGGCTGCGATGTCCCGGCTCTGTGCGAGCTGCTTCGGTGCTTCCATGGATCGACCTCGCGTTACGGGCGCACCTCGCCGATCATCTCGAGCACGACCGCTTCGGTGTAGACCACGGCGATGGTGTCGCCGACCGCGATCTCGTCGAAGCTCTTCACCTCGTCGGATACCTTGAGGCTGATCGGCTGGGTCTGCGGGCCGCGCACGGCGATCGTGCGGGTGTTGCGGTCGACCGCGGTCACGACCGTGGTGAGCTGCTTGGTGTCGACGACGGCGCCGCCGGGCCTGCCGCCCTTGGGCGCGAGGCTGACGCTCTGCACCTGGCGCGCCGAAGCGGCGCCGCCCTTGTTGAGCGAGAGCGCGAGCCCTTCGATGTAGCGCAGCCTGAACTTGTCGCCCGGCTTCACGCGGTCGAGGTTCTGCGCTTCCCTGGGAATGTTCATGGTGAGCGTGCCGCCGCTCGGGCCTTTCATGACGGCGATGCGCTTCTCGCGATCGAGGCTGACGAGCTCGACGACCGTTTCCTGCTCGGCGACCGCGATCGCGGCGGCCTTGGGTTCCTCGGCGGCATACGCGCTCGAAGCGAGCAGTGAAACGAAAGCTGCGGCAACAAGAGTCCTCTTCATCGCAATGCGCCTCTGGCGGTGATCGAGCGTCGATGGTGCGCCGCGAGACCCGGGAGGCGCTATTGGGCTTTGGTCCCAACGAGCAGCACGCTCCGCACGTCGCGGTTCATGATCGCCTCAGCACTCTTCGCGCTGCGGTCCCGCGCGTCCCTCGCCCGGCGCGGCCGTGCACGCCTGCTGCGGCGCCGTCGTGTCGCGGTCCGACTGCAGTATCCACGCGATGGCGTCGAGCAGCGCCTGATCGTCGACCGGCTTCCTGAAGAAGCAGCGCGCGTCGAGGTCGCGCGCGCGCCGCCGCGTGTCCTCGTCGTCGCGCGCCGAGACCGCGATGACCGGCATGCCGATGCCGCGCGCCTTGAGCTCGGCCTGGACCTGCAGCCCGCTCATCCTGGGCATCGTGATGTCGAGCAGGATGCACGCGCGAGGCTCGGAGCCGACCTCCTCGAGAAAGCGCTCGGGGCTCGCGTAGAGCTTGGGCGTGAAGCCGCCGGCGCGCATGAGCCGCGCGAGCCCTTTGCGAACGAGATCGTCGTCGTCGACGATATACACGACACACGGTTGCACGGCGTCGATCACGGCTTGTCGTCCTCTCCTGCTGCTGCGGCCGCCGCGGCCTCGGGCGGGCGAATCCGGGGATCGGCGGCGACCCACGCCTTGAGCAGCGTGTACACCACCGCGAGCACCACGGGCCCGAGGAAGATACCGATGAGCCCGAAGGAGAGCAGCCCGCCGACCACGCCGGCGAACACCATGAGCAGCGGCATGTCCCCGCCGCGCTGGATGAGGATCGGGCGAATGACGTTGTCGATGACGCCGACGAACACGCACCACGCGAGCAGGACGAACGGCGCGACGGTGGCGTCGCTGGTGTAGAAGTACCAGATCACCGCGGGCACGAGCACCGGCCCCGGACCGATCTGCGCGACCGCGAGCATGAACATGAACGCGGTGAGCAGACCCGGGAACGGCAGCCCGGCGATCGCGAGACCCGCGCCCGCGAGCACGCTCTGGATCAGCGCGGTCAGCACCACCCCCAGCGCGACGCCGCGTATCGCGTTGCCGGCGAGCAGCACGACTTTCTCGCCCTGCGTTCCCGCGAGCCGCCTGAAGAACACGATGACGCCGGCGGCCGCCTCCTCCCCCTTGGCGAAGAGGATCGCCGCGACGATCACCGTCAGGAGGAACTGCCCGATCAGCAGCGTGACGCTGCCGACCTGCGCGAGCAGCCACGCCGCCACGGTGCGCGCGTGCGGCTCGAGGCGCCCCGCGAGCTCCGCGGGGCTCGCCGCCGAGAGCTCGTCCCACGGTTTGGCGACGCGCGGCCCGACGAAAGGCACCTCGGCGACCCACGTCGGCGCCGCCGGGACGCGCACTTCGCGCAAGGACTCCGCCCATTCGCCGATGTCCTCGGAGTGCGACACGATCACGGTGAGCGCGAGCGAGAACGGCACGACGAAAGCGAGCAGCATGCTCGCGGTCATCGCGCAAACCGCGGCCCAGCGCCTGCCGCCGAGCTTCGCCTGCGCCTTGAGCATGAGCGGCCACATCGCGACGACGATCATCGTGGCCCACACGATCGCCGGCACGAAAGGCCTCAGGATCCACAGCGCCGCGCCGCCGAGCAGCGCCATGAACACCACCGAGATCGTCGCGCGCGGCAGATCGGATGCGACCGCGGGCGGCGGCGTGCCCGGCTGCACGGCAGGCGGCTGCACCGCCACGGTGGTGACCACCACCGGCTGCGTCGCGCCCATCTCGATGTCCCCTGCGTTCATTTGTCGAACCAGCGATACTGAAGCGCCACCGCGATCACGTCGTAATCACCGCCCGCGCGGATCTGCGCGCCTTTCGACCAGGCGAGCTTCGCCGACCAGCCGGCCGTGAACGGCACGGAGAGCGTCGCCCCGTAGCGCGAGTTGTTCTGCCTGTCGTTGCTCCCCACGCCGTCGATGGTGGTGCGCCCGCCGCTGTTGTGAGCGGCGTTCACCGCGAGCCACAGGCCGGGCCTGAAGTTGTAGCCGGCGTGCACCTGCGTGACGTAGAGCGGATCCTGGCTTCGATGCTTGCCGCCGAAGAAGTTGTCGTTGTCGGTGTACAGCCATGCGCCCGCCGACGCTTCGAAGAACCAGTTGCCGACGGGATACGAGAACCCGACTTCCGGCTTGAACGCCCAGCGGTGGGTGCCGACGTTGACGAGGCGTTCGGGCACGTACTGTCCCGTCGGCACGACCATCGACACGCTCGTGCCGACGACGAGCCCCGGCGGCCGCTGCGCGAACTCGCGCGGCGTCATCGCCGGGTTGCCGTACAGATTGAGCGCCAGGCGCAGGCGCGCGTCGCCGATGCCGGAGCGATGGACTTCCCGCGACGCGTCGAAGACATCCCCGCTCACTTCGCCGCGCGCGAAAGGCAGCACCGCGGCCGCGCTCGCCGTACGCCCCGCGAGCTCGAACGTGCGCGCATAACCGGCGACGTAGACGTCGATGTCCGCCTGCACGTTCTTGATCGGCAGCGCGGGATCCGTCAGCACCTCGCCCCTCAGCCGCGTCCAGCCCGCGACGACGAAGTTCGTGCCGACCGGAGAAGCCGAGTACGCGCGCGGCTCGAGCTCCTGCGCTTGCGAGCGCGTCGCGATGACCGCGAGCGCCGCGGCGATGAGCGCGCATGCTGTCCGCGTCCCGGTGCGACACACCCGGCCGTCAATTACCGGTCTTGGAGATCTTCGCGCCCTGGATGCCGGCGCCCGCCATCAACCCTTTCTGGTCGAAGATGAACGCATAGATATCGGAGTGCGCGGTCGTCGTCGACAGGTTCTTGGCGATGCCGGAGTCCACGACGACGATGCTCGGGCCGACGCCGAGCTCCCAGCCGTTGGCATTGGCGAGGTACTGCATCGCCGAGTCGCTCATCAGGAACAGCGCGTAGCCGAACTTCTGCGCGCCCGCCTGGTAGCCGAACGAGACCGCGCTCGTGTTGAAGTAGCCGGCGGGCTTGCCTTTCCTGTAGAGCACGCCGTCGCCGCCCTGCGCGCCGACGATCAGCCCGGCCTTCACCACGCTCGGGAAGACGAGGATGCCCTGCGCCTTGTCGCCCAGCGCGCGCGCCGCCGGCGTCTTCTGATACAGCGATTGCAGCGCGGCTTTCGCTTCGCTGTCGATGTTCCCGGCCGCGAGGGCGGGCGCCGACAGCATCGAGACGACGAACGAGAACAGGGCCGCGACGGCCCGCGATGACGTGTTCATGAGCCTCTCCTTTGTTGTGCGCATGCCGCGCGCCCGACGCGCGGCGTGCGACGGACGGATTCGACGTTAGTTTCCGGGGGGTGGAGCGGCAATTGGACCAAGGTCGCATCGCGATGCGGCGCGATGGACGCCGCGTCGAGCGCCTGGCGCCGACCGTCGCGGCGCACTTGGACCAAGGTCCAATTCTCGCGTCCTCGCGCGCTGCGCTACTTTCCGCCCTGCACCTGCTGCGTGTTCTTGCGGCCCGCGCACTCTTTCTTGCGCGGGGGCGGCGCGGCACCTGTCCACAAGGAGAAAACCATGGCGCTACGCAAATCGTTGTTCACTGCAGCCGCAGCAGGCCTGATCGCACTCGGCGCCGTGTCGTTCACGGCGATCGCCCAGGACGCGCAGCCGAAGACCGGGCGCTACACCGCGGAAGACATCGCGAAAGCGAAGCCGGTCGCCACGTTCGAGGTGGAGGCCGACCAGATCCGGCTGATCCTGGGCGGGGCTTCGGGCAAAGGCGTGCTCACGTACAACGGCAAGAAGTATCCGTTCACGGCCAAGGCGGTGACCGCGGGCGGCGTCGGCGTCACCAAAGTCACGGCGAAAGGCGACGTGTACTTCATGAAGAACGTCGAGGATTTCGCGGGCATCTATTCCGCGGCTTCGATCGGCGCGACCGTGGGCAAGGGCGCCGGCGCGTCGCAGTACGAGAACAACAAAGGCGTGTTCCTCAAGGTCGTGTCCAAGACCGAAGGCGTGGGCCTGAGCCTCGGGCTCGCCGGCGTGCAGATCGAGTTCGCGAAGTGATCGCACCCGCCGTGTAGATCGGTCCGGCCCGCCGCCCGTCGTCGCAGCCAGCCCCTCTCCCCGGCGGCAACGGCACCGGACGGCGGCCCCCGGCCCTGAGCGAGCGCCGCATCGGAGGTGGCCCATGAGACTGCAAGGCAAATCCGCCATCGTGACCGGCGCCGCGAGCGGCATCGGCAAAGGCATCGCGCTCGCCTTCGCGCGCGAGGGCGCGAGCGTCGCGATCGCCGACCTCGACGCGCAGGCAGCCGAAGCGTGCGCTTCCCAGATCCGGGCGGGCGGCGCGAAAGCGATCGGCCTGGCGATGGACGTCGCGAGCGAGGACGCGGTGAACGCGGGCGTCGCTGCGACGAGTGACGCCTTCGGCGGCGTCGACATCCTCGTGTCGAACGCCGGCATACAGATCGTGCATCCGGTCGAAGAGTTCACGCTCACCGACTGGAAGAAGATGATGGCGATCCACCTCGACGGCGCTTTCCTCACGACGCGTGCCTGCCTGCCGCGCATGTACGCCGGCGGACGCGGCGGCTGCATCCTCTACATCGGCTCGGTGCACTCCAAGCTCGCATCGCTGCTCAAGGCGCCGTACGTCACCGCCAAGCACGGCCTGCTCGGGCTGTGCCGGACCGTCGCGAAGGAAGGCGCCGCGCACCGCGTGCGCGCCAACGTGATCTGTCCCGGGTTCGTGCGCACGCCGCTCGTCGACAAGCAGATCCCCGAGCAGGCGCAGGCGCTCGGCATCACCGAGGCCGAGGTCATCCGCGACGTGATGCTGAAGGACACCGTCGACGGCGAGTTCACCACCCTCGAGGACGTCGCCGAGACCGCGGTGTTCTTCGCCGCTTTCCCCAGCAACGCGCTCACCGGCCAGTCGCTCATCGTGAGCCACGGGTGGGCGATGGAGTGATGTCGTCGTCGAACGTTCGAAAGGCGTGAACGGGTGAACGGGTGAACGGGTGGTGTCGCAGCTTGGTCATCAGCGTCGCGCTCGCACTCGTCGTGATGAGCGCTGCGTCGCGCGCATGAAGCGCGCAACCGTCGACTGGCGGCGCGTGCTCGCGCTGCTCACCGTCGTCGCCGCGGTCGTCGCGATCCTCACGCTGTCGCGCATTCCCCCGGCCGCCGCGGCGGCCGCGCCGCCGGCGCCGCCCGCCAAGGCCGAGGAGAAGGCGCCGGCCGCGACCGATCCGCTCGGGCGCATGACCCCTTACGGCGCCGTGATCGGTTTCCTGCGCGCGGCCGAGCGCAACGACTACGAAGCCGCCGCGCGCTTCCTCGAAGGCAAGCAGCCGCAGAAGAAGAAGGAAGACCTCGCCCGCGCGCTGAAGATCGTGCTCAACCGCGGGCTGAAGATCGGCCTGGAGGATCTCTCCCGCGTGCCCGAAGGGCGGCTAGACGACGAGCTCAACGTCTATCTCGAGAAGGTCGGCACCGCGGCCTACGACGACAGCACGCTCGATATCGTGCTGCGCCGGCAGACCAGGCCGGACGCGCCGGCCGTCTGGCTGTTTTCGCACGAGACGCTCCAGGGCGTGCCCGAGGCGGCGGAACGGCTGCACGTCGGGTTCGGCGAGGCGATCTGGCCCGACGGGTTCCGCGAGCTGACGTTCCTCTCCTTCCCGCTTTTCCTGCTGATCAACCAGCTCTTGCTGATCCCGCTGATCTGCCTCGTGGCATGGGTGGCGATGCGCATCCTCACGGCCTCCGCGCGCCCACTGCTCGCGCGCTGGAGCGCGGAGAACGGCCCGACCGTGCTCGCGCGCCTGGGCTGGCCGCTGTGGCTGCTCCTCTTCGGGGTGCTGCTGCGCGCGGCCGCCCAGGAAGGCGTCACGGTCGCGGGCCGCATCTTCTATGCGTCGGTATCCACGGTGCTCATCATCGGCGCGGTGACCTGGATGCTGGTGCGCCTGACCCGCCTGGCCACGCGGCTCAGGATCCTCGGCATGCACGCGCGCGGCGTGCCGGGCAACATCGCCACGGTCGAGCTCTCGGGCTGGCTGCTCATGTGTGCGTGGTGGATCGCGGGGCTCTTCCTCGTCCTGCGCAGCCTCGGCTTCGAAGTGACCGCGGCCGTCGCCGGCCTCGGCGTCGGCGGCATCGCGATCGCGTTCGCCGCACAGAAGACGCTCGAGAACCTCTTCGGGACCGTCACCATCGTCACCGACAAGCCGATACACGTGGGCGACACCTGCAACGCCGGCGGCACCGAGGGCACGGTGGAAAGCATCGGCCTGCGCTCGTCGCGCATACGCACCGCCGACCGCGTGCTCGTCACGATCCCCAACGGCCAGCTCGCCTCGATGACGATCAGCAACCTGTCCCATCGCGACAAGTTCCTGTTCAAGCACCTGGTGCGGCTGCGTTACGACATGCGCGCGGATCAGTTGCGCGAAGTGCTGGCCCGGACGAGGACGATGCTGGCCGCCCACGCCGGGGTCGAAACCTCGACGGCGAGGACGCGCGTGGTGCGTTTCGCCGATTTTGCGATCGAGCTCGAGGTGTTCGGCTACGTGCGCACCAGCGACCACGCGGACTTCCTCGGCGTTCAGGAAGAGCTGCTGCTCAACGTGATGGACATCGTCGAAGCGAGCGGCGCCGCGATCGCGCTGCCCTACCAGACGCCGCTGGAAGAAAAAGGCACGCTCGACGCCGGCACGAAGGCGCCGGATGTCGTCGCGCTGCCTCGCGGCGAGCGCTCGGCCGGCGAAAGAACCTGAGAGCGGGTTTGCTAGCGGCCGCGTCCGTCCTGCACGCCGCGGTTGTACGCGTCCTCTTCGCCGCGAACGCGATCGCGGCCGCGGCCGCAAGCAAGGGCCGGTTCATGACGGCTCCCTCAGCACGGCGCCGGTGATGTACGTGTGGCCGCGCACGACGTCCGGCGCCGGATGGAACTGCACGTACTTGATGTTCTCGAACGGCACGAGGAAGAGGGTTCCTTCGACCTGAAGCAGGATGTGACGGTTCTTCAGCACGTCGTCGAACCTGAGCTGCGCCGCGGCCTCGTTGGTCGTCTGCTGCGGGAAATCGACGCAGAGCTTGGTGCCGTCGCAGAAGTGTATCGTCATGGCTCGCTGATTTTCCACGCGGGATCTCCCGGATCGGTGGTCTTCCTCCGACAATGAAACCCGCGTGACGGGCCGCGAACAATTGGGCCTTCGTCCAATACGGCGTCAGCGGCCGCCCTCGCCCAGCACCTCGCGCAGCGTCTCGATCAGGAGCTGGTCGCTGAACGGCTTGCGCAGGAACGCCACCGCCCCGGCCTCGAGCGCCTGGTCGCGCGCGTGGGCCTCGTCGTACGCCGAGACGAAGATGATCGGCAGCGCCCCGCCGAGCCTCGCCTGGACGTCCAGCCCGGTGAGCCCGGGCATCTGCACGTCGAGGATCACGCAGGCGGGCCGCGGCGCAGCCGCGCCGTCCAGGCTCTGCAGGAACGCGTCGCCGCTCGCGAACGTCTGGGCGCGCATGCCGGCCGCTCGCAGCAGCCGCTGCACCGCGCGCCGCACCGATGCGTCGTCGTCGACGATCGCGATCGTCGGGACTTCGCTCACGCTCGCGCGCCCGGCAACGCGGGCAGCACGAACTCGAAAGTCGCCCCGCAATCGGCGTTGTTCACCGCACGCAGGCGGCCGGCGTGCGCCTCGATGATGGAGCGGCTGATCGAAAGGCCCAGCCCGATGCCGTCGCGCTTGGACGTGAAGAACGGATCGAAGATGCTGTCCAGCTTGTCGGCCGGCACGCCGGTGCCGCTGTCGGCGACCGTCACGCGCGCGCCCTTCGCGTCGGCTCCCGCCGTGACCGTGACGAGGCGTTGCGCCGGCGGGCGGTCCTTGACCGCGTCGAAGGCGTTGAGCAGCAGGTTGAGCACGACCTGCTGGAGCTGCACCCTGTCGCCGTTCACCCGCAGATCGTCATCGAGCTGCATCGACAGGCGCACGCCGCGCACGATCGCGTCGCTCTGCACCAGCACCGCGACTTCCCGGATGAGCGTCGAGAGCTCGAGCGGCGCCATCTCGAGCTCGCCTTTCCTGGCGAGCGAGCGCATGCGGCGTATCACCTCCGCCGCGCGGTTGTCGTCGCTCGCGATGTCGGCGAGTATGTCGCAGACTTCGGCCACGTCGGGCTTGTCGGCCCGCATGAACTGCTGGGCGGCCCGCGCGTTGGCGAGGATGGCGGTGAGCGGCTGGTTGAGCTCGTGCGCGATCGAAGCGGCGAGCTCGCCCATGAGCGAGATGCGCGTCATGTGCGCGAGCTCGCGGCGGCTGCGCTCGAGCTCGTAGTGCTCGGTCGCGTCGACGATCGCCACCAGCACCCGCAGCCCGTCGGCGCCGCCGATCGGATGCAGCCCGACCTCCGCGATGAAGTCGCTGCCGTCCCGGCGCAGCGCGCGATGGCCGCGGCCCGCGCCCATCGCCTGCGCGAGCGGCAGCGCGAAGATGCCGTCGCGCTGCGCGGAATAGCCCGCGGGCTCCGCGATCAGCATGTCCACCGAGGCGCCGGTCAGCTCGTCCTGGCTGTAGCCGAAGAGCTTCTCCGCGTGCGCGTTGGCGAAGCCGATCCGGCCGGCCTCGTCCACCATGAGGATGGCGATCGGCAGCACGTCCATCGCGAGCCGCAGCGTGCGCTCCGAGGCCTTGTGCTCGCTCACGTCGGTGCACGAGCCGATGTACCCGGTGAACGTCCCGTCGGCCGCGAAGCGCGGCGCGCCGCTCGCGATGAGCCAGCGATAACGGCCTTCCCGGTCGCGCAGGCGAACTTCGAGCTGGTAGCGGCGCTGCGCGTCGACTGCCGCACGATAGGTGGCGGTGCAGCGATCGCGGTCGTCGGGGTGCACGCCGTCGTACCAGCCGTTGCCGAGCTCGTCCTGGAGCGAGCGCCCGGTGAAATCGAGCCAGCCCTTGTTGACGAACGTGCAGAGCCGGTCGACGTCGGTCATCCAGATCATCGTGGGCGCGGTGTCGGCGAGGAGACGGAAGCGCGCTTCGCTCTCGCGCAGCGCATCCTGCTCGCGCAGCCGCTCGGCTTCCGTGCGCCGGCGCTCCTGCAAGAACGCGGCGTACGCGAGCACGGTCACGCCGACGAAGATCAGGAAGAACTGGACGCCGCGCGCGTTCTCCTCCGGGGCGCTGGTGGTGAAAGGCCCCAGTCCGTGCGCGGCCCCCCAGATCGCGAAGAAGGCGATCGCCGCGAACGAAACGCTCGACGCGACAGGACCGAAGCGCAGCGCCGCCCACACCAGGAAGGGCAGCGGCAGGTAGAGCTGCGCCCCGGGCACGTTGAAGGCGGAAGGATGCAAGTCGAACACGACGATGCTGACCGCGAGCACGCTGCATGCGAGCGCCAACCCTTCGGCGATGCGCGCCGGCGCCGCTGCGCGCAGCGCCGACCAGCGCAGCGTCGCGGCGGTGAGGATTAACGGCACGAGCGTGAGCGCCGCCAGCATGTTCGAGAAGAACCGCGTGTACCAGAGCTGCCAGTAGCCTTTGTCGCCCCACGCGTTGAGCATGACGAACGCGGAGTCGAGGAACGACGAGAGGAAAGGCGCGAGCACGACCGCGCCCGCCATGAAGCAGCCGACCTCGCGCACCCCGCCGAACACGAGCACGCGCCGGCCGAGGAGATAGCGCACCGAGGCCGCGCCGATCAACGCCTCGCTCACGTTGCTCACGTACCAGCACAGCACCATGGGCGCCGGCACCCCGCCTTCGATCTCGGCGAGCAGGTGCGCGGGCAGCGCGGCGAGCAGCAGAACGGGCCACGCGCGCTCGCCGGTGAGCAGCAGCGCCGCGAGCAATACCGCGTTCGGCGGCCACAGCACCGAGATCGGATTGGGGCTGAAGGTGAGCATGAGGCCCACCTTGGCGCCGGCGTAATAGCCGGCGAAGACCAGCAGCGCGTGCAGGGCGAGCCGCGGCAGAGGCAGCCTGTCGGCAATCGTGAGACCCGCCGTGCCCGTCGCGCTCAACGCAAGGCTCCGTTTCGTGCACCGCCGCCCTCGCGCCCCCTCGCGCGAAAGCCCGTTCGATTAGTAGCACCTCGGTCGGATAACGTCCACTGGCGCCGGGGCAGGCCTGATGTATGCCTGTGGGAACAAAGGCAAAATAATGCTGCGACGGCATCGCCGCGCGGCCCTCTTTCTTCCATGACCGACCGCCCTTCCGCCTCCCGGCCTCATCCCGGCGCCGAGCTCTTCCGGGCGCAGTTCGAGCGCAGCCCCGTGCCGCGCCTGCTGGGCCGCGTCTCGACGTCCGAGGTCGTCGCGGTGAACGCGGCGATGCTGCGCCTGCTCGGCCTACCCGCGGGCGAAGTGCTGGCGCGGCCCGTCGCGGACTGCGGCCTGTGGACCGATGGGGGCCACGCCGACCGCGTCCTCGCCTCGGTGCTGCGCGGCGAGGCCGAGCGGTTCGAGAGCCGCATCGCGCGCAGCTCGGGCGGCGACTGCGACGTGGAGGTCACGGCGTACCTGGTGCACGACGGCGGCGAGCGCTATCTCGCGGCGGAGGCGTTCGACGTGTCCGGACAGAAGGAGGCCGCGCACAAGCTGCGTCTCGCCGGCACGGCGTTCGCGCACATGAGCGAAGGGCTCGTCGTCGTCGATGTCGACGCGTGCTTCGTGTCGGTCAATCCCGCGTTCACGCGCATGACCGGCTACACGCCGGAGGAAGCGCTCGGCCGCACGCCGCGCGAGCTGCTGCACGAGCCGAGCGGACATCACGGCGCCAATTTCTTCCGCGCCGTAGCGGACGCGGTGAACCGGACCGGCTCGTGGGCGGGCGAGATGTGGTCGCGCAAGAAGTCGGGCGAAGTGTTCCCGCAGATGGTGAGCATCGCGAGCGTGCGCGACGGCGACGGGCGCGTGGTCAATCACGTGGCGGTGCAGAACGACATCACCGCGCTCAAGGCGAAAGAGGCGCAGCTCGAGCACATCGCGCACCACGATCCGCTCACCTCGCTGCCCAACCGCAAGCTGCTCATCGACCGCTGCAACGTCGCGCTGGTGCGCGCCGCGCGCGCGCATCGCTCGTGCGCGGTGCTGTGCGTGGACCTCGACCGCTTCAAGCCGGTCAACGATCGCCACGGCCACGGCGTCGGGGACGAGCTCCTGTGCATGGTCGCGCTGCGCCTGCAGGGCTGCGTGCGTGCGAGCGACACCGTCGCGCGCATCGGCGGCGACGAGTTCGTGGTGCTGCTCGACGACATCACGCGCAGGGAAGACGCCGTGCACATCGCCGCGAAAGTGAACGCGGTGCTGTCGGCGCCGTTCGACGTGATGGGGCACGAGCTCAGGATCGCGGCGAGCGTGGGCATCGCCATCTCGCCCGAGCACGGCGCGGACACCGCGACGCTCATGCGCCACGGCGACAAGGCGCTCTACGCCGCGAAGGATGCCGGCCGCAACCGCTACGCCGTATACGGCGAGGCCGCGGCAGCGCCGCCGGATTTCCCGTAGGGTGCGCGCAAGCGCACCGAGCCCTACCACCGTTCGTCCTGAGCGTAGCGGCGTAGGGTGCGTTACCGTAGCCGACAGGCGTAACGCACCGTGCTTGTCGTAGGGTGCGCGCAAGCGCACCGCGCCTTTGAAGTCTCAGCATGTCATGCGATGCGACGAGTCGGCGCCAGACCCGACCCGCCGCGCCTCCTGGTCGCCGCAACCCACGTCCGTTCGAGCGCGAAACCCCGTTCGCGGCGGAAGGTCAACACACGACCATCCGCCACGAACGGCGCGCTCGAACGGACTGCGGCTCCAAGTCGGCGCAACGGGCCGGGTCTGACGCCGTGTCAACTCGTTCCATTCCTTGAACCTCGACGCGCGCTGCCGAGACCGCGTCCATCCTTGTCCAGAATCCCACGCGCCCACTTATTGGCGATGCCATCGTCTTTCAGCCGATGCCGGTTGCTCGCCTCGAAGTGGCTCTTCCCGAACCGCGCCGGCGAGGCCTACACCGACAGCGGCTTCAAGTCGATCTTCGGCAAGCTCGCCAAGCATTCGGGCGACGAAGACCACGCGCGCGTGCGCTGTCACGACGGCACGCCTGCGCGCGGCACGATGAAGCTCAGACAGGACGGCCCCCAGGCGCACGAGGTCATCGGCCATCTGACCGAGGAGATGGTCGAGTGCGTGTACGGTCGGCGGAAGACGTTTCGCGGGAGGGCTGTGGAGTGAGCGCGCCGCAGCGCGTTCAGCTCTCGCGCAAAAAGGGGTCGCGCATGCCGCCGAACACGGTGCCGGTGGCGGGGCCGAGCCAGCGGGACAATATCGTGAAGGTTGGTGCGCAGGCGCTGATCGAAGCGATCGACGGCAATCAGTACAGCTTCGTCGTGACGCCAGCGATCGCGAAAGCGGTCTACGCAGCGCATATGTCCGAGATGCTGAAGAGCCGCCCCTGGCTGCGCGACGCGCTGAACACTGAGCGCCGCGGGAAAAACCTCGCGTGCTGGTGCGCGCTCGACGAGCCGTGTCACGCTGACGTGCTGCTTGAGCTCACGAATCGGCAGGAGTCGACGTGAGCGAGCGGCCTGCGCACATCCTCGAAGCCGCCGAGTGGGGACGCTTGAACTTCCTCGAAGCTCGCGATGGTCGCGAGGCAACGATGCAGTTTGCTCGACGCACCTATGCCGCCTATCGGCACACGCTGCGCTACGGCTTCGGCATGCCTGGCCGGCGCGCCATCAAAGGAGACCGCCGCGGCGGCCGCGGCCTGTTCATGCGTCGCCAAATGATCGAGTCCTGCATGGTGCTGCGCTGGTACCTGCGCGCGTACAAGCCTGTAGAGCACGAGGTCGAGAGCGCATGAGCGACTACACGTGGACGCCGCGCCGCCTCTTCGGCTACGTCGAGTTCGTCGAGACCATGCGCGTCGAGGGTGACGATCTCGTGCTCGGCGGATACTGGCGGCACTTCGATCGACACGGCCGGCTGCTGCATGAGTCGGAGCCGGCCGATACTTTGATCTTAGAGGGCGGCGCTCATCTTAGACAGCCACGCGCGGAGCGCGCGTAACTTGTTGAATTTGGGGTGGCTGATGGGACTCGAACCCACGACAACCGGAATCACAATCCGGTGTTCCAAAAGACGAGTCCGTCTGGATAGGTGTGCTGCGACACGTTGGCGCGTCCATAAGCGCCGACGAAGCCGAGTGCGTTTGCCTTGGTCAAGAGCTGAAACCAATCGGCGCAATTCCTCGCAGTACTCGGCGCGTTACAGGCGTCAGACCCGGCCCGTTGCGCCGACTTGGAGCCGCAGTCCGTTCGAGCGCGCCGTTCGTGGCGGATGGTCGTGTGTTGACCTTCCGCCGCGAACCGGGTTTCGCGCTCGAACGGACGTGGGTTGCGGCGACCAGGAGGCGCGGCGGGTCGGGTCTGATGCCGCATCGTCGCACAGCACGACAGACTGAGGCTTCAAAGGCGCGGTGCGCTTGCGCGCACCCTACGGTCCTTCGTGGATGCGCCGCGGTGAAGGGACCCAAGAGGCGCGGTGCGTTACGCCGCGTTGCGGCCAACGCGCCCTACGCCGCGATCGCCCGAGGGGTTAAGCCGTCTTCTCCGCGGCGTGAGGGGCGAGGCCCGCGGTGGTATCCGCCAGCACTTCGCTGTGGCCGATCCCGAGCGTCTTGATCCAGCGCTGCTGGCCGAGCGTGAGCGCGACGAAGAAACCCAGCTCGACGAGCTCGGGCACGCTGAAGTGCTCGTGCAGCCTCGCCCACAGCGCGTCGTCCGCGATGTCGGAGTTCCAGGCGATCGCGCTGGTGTAGGTGAGCGCGGCTTTCTCGCGCTCGGTGAACCTGGTCGACGTCTCGAACTTGAGCAGCTCGTCGTACTGCTCTTCCTTCAGGCCTTTCCGCCCAGCCTGGGCGGATCGCTGCACCCCTCAATACTCGCAGTCGATCGACTTCGAGACGTAGACGCGGCACAGCTCCTTGACGTTGTGATCGCACACGCCGTTGCGGAACGTGAGGTCCCACGCTTCGGAGAATGCGCGCAGCACGGTGGGGACGTTCGCGCGGATCGCCTGGCTCTCGGGGCGCGGCGTGCCTTCCCTGCGCGCGAGGTCGAGATACGCGGCGACCTCGGGATCGGTGATGGTCTTCGGATCGACGTACGGTATGCGGGGCATGGAATCTCCGTGGCTAGAACTTCGCGTTGCCGGGGGTGCGGGGAAAGGGGATCACGTCGCGCACGTTGGTCATGCCGGTGACGTAGGCGAGCGCGCGCTCGAAACCGAGACCGAAGCCGGCGTGCGGCACCGTGCCGTAGCGCCGCAGGTCGCGGTACCACGAGTACGCTTCCGCCGACAGGCCCTGCTCCGCCATGCGCGCATCGAGCACGTCGAGGCGCTCCTCGCGCTGGCTGCCGCCGATGATCTCGCCGATGCCGGGCACGAGGACGTCCATCGCGGCGACGGTCTTCCCGTCGTCGTTCATGCGCATGTAGAACGCCTTGATGTCCTTCGGGTAGTTCATCACCACCACCGGCTTCTTCACGTGCTGCTCGGTGATGTAGCGCTCGTGCTCCGACTGCAGATCGACGCCCCACTCGACCGGGAACTCGAACTTCTGTCTGGCCGAGCGCAGGACCTCGATCGCCTCGCCGTAGTCCATGCGCACGAAGGACGAATCGACGATCTCCTGCAGCCGCTGCCGCGCCCCTTTCTGGATGCGCTCGTCGATGAACGCCATGTCGTCCTCGCGCTCGTCGAGCACCGCCTTGAAGACGTGCTTGAGCAGGTCTTCGGCGAGGTCGGCGTCGTCGCGAATGTCGGCGAAGGCGATCTCGGGCTCGATCATCCAGAACTCGGCGAGGTGCCTGCTCGTATTCGAGTTCTCGGCGCGGAAGGTCGGCCCGAACGTGTACACCTTGGTGAGCGCGAGGCAGTACGCCTCGATGTTGAGCTGGCCCGAGACCGTGAGGAACGCCTCGCGGCCGAAGAAGTCCTGGCTGAAGTCGACGCGCCCTCCCGCGTCCCGCGGCAGGTTCGCCACGTCGAGCGTGGAGACGCGGAACAGCGCGCCCGCGCCTTCGGCGTCCGAGGCCGTGATGATCGGCGTGTTGACCCAGAAGAAGCCGCGCTCGTGGAAGAAGCGGTGGATCGCCTGGGCCATGGTGTGGCGGATGCGCGTGACCGCGGCGATGGTGTTGGTGCGCGGGCGCAGGTGCGCGACCTCGCGCAGGAACTCGAGCGTGTGCGGCTTGGGCTGTATGGGATACTGGTCCGGCTCCTCGACCCAGCCGACCACGCGCACCGCGTCGGCCTGCATCTCGAACGACTCGCGCTTGCCCGAGGTCTTCACGATCCTGCCGGTCGCCTCGATCGCGCAGCCGGTGGTCAGGTGCAGTACCTCGCTCTCGTAGTTCGGCAGCGCGGTCGGCGCCACGACCTGCAGCGGATCGAAGCCCGAGCCGTCGGACACGTTGACGAACGACACGCCCGCTTTCGAATCGCGGCGCGTGCGCACCCAGCCCTTCACCGTCACCGCCTCGTCCGGCTGCGCCGCGCCGCCGAGCACCTCGCGGGTCGTCATCCATTTCATGGAAACGATGCTAGCACGGCACGGTCGCGCCGGCCTCATGACGACACGTATCACCTCGTGATACTTTTCGGTCATGACGCTCAGGAAAAAGGATTACGAGACCCTGTCCGACTTCAGGTACCAGCTGCGCCGCTTCCTGCGCTTCTCCGAGGACGTCACGCACCGGGAAGGCGTGACGCCGCTCCAGTACCTGCTGCTGCTGCACATCAAGGGCTATCCCGGCCGCGAATGGGCCACCGTCGGCGAGCTCGCCGAACGGCTGCAATCGCACCATCACGGCACGGTGGCTCTGGTGACGCGCTGCGAGAGCCTCGGCCTCGTGAAGCGCCGCACGTGCGAGGAGGATCGGCGGCGCGTCGAGGTCCATCTCACCGCGAAAGGCGAGCGCTGCGTCGAGGCGCTCGCGTCGCTGCATCGCTCGGAGCTGCTCGCCGAGCGGCTGATGCCGCAGCTCGCGGCGCTGAAGACCGGGAATTCTTAAGCTTCAGCGCAGCAGCGGCGCGCGCGCGACCCTCGTCTCGATATCGGCGACGACGTTGTTGTACGCGGGCGCCCCGACCCCGCCGTAACGCTTCCTGAACTCGGGCTCGGGGATGTTCTCCGCGAGGTCCTTGTGCGGGGGCATGAAGTCGGCCTCCTTCACGCCGGCCGCGATGCCGCGCTGGATCTTCTGCGGCGATTTGACCGCGAGCGAGCCGAAGCGCGCGCCGGCCTTGTCGGCCACGAGGTCCTGGAAGCTGAAACCTTCGCGGTCGCGGTCGAAGCGCTTCGCGTCGTCGACTTCCTTGCGCACGCCGATGGCGTCGGACAGCGCGCTGCCGCCTTCGAGCGCGAGCGCGGCGGAGACGAGGAAGTGCTTGGCGAGATCGTCGCGGCCGCCCAGCGTCACCGTCACCGGCACCGGCGCCGGCCACGACGCGGCGGCCGGGATCAGCGTCGACAGGCTGCGGTCGGTGGCGAAGAACGCGAGCGTGATGATCGCGGCGCGGTTCTCCTTCGCCGCGTTGCCTTCCGCCGAGCGCTGCTGCGCGAGCCTGAAGAGCGGCGTCATGAGCTCGGCGAGCGACATCGAGTTGCGGCGCCGCGCGCCCTCGACGGTCTGGAAGAGGCGCGCCGAATACGCGCGGAAGCGCTCCTGGTCGTCCTGGCTGGTCAGCGTCGACAGGGCGCGCTTCACGAGGTCCTGCCGCCATTCGTAGACCACCTTGACCTGGGAATCGGTGAACGCGACGTGCTTCACCATGTCTTTCGCCACCCGGCCCTGCTCGCCCGCGCCGTAACGCTCGAGGATGCGCTCGAGCGCGTAGTCGGCGAGGAAGGACGGTACGCGCACCGCACCGAGCTTGAGCTTGTCCACGACCGGCAGCCCCGGCGACTCGCGCACCACCGCCTGCACGTTGAGCCACGGCCCGAACGGGCTCGACGGCACCGGCACGCTCGCGTGCACGACCGCCGCGCCGGGATGCAGCGCCACGCGCGCCGCGGCCTGGTGGAAGCGGCGGGCGGCGTAGTTCACGACGAGGTTCACCTCGTCTTCGCTGGCGACCAGCGTCTGCACGCCGCCCTCGCCGACAGTGCGCGGGTCGTGGCTCTCGATGAACTCCTGGGCTTTCTCGTAGCTCTGCTGCGAAAGGTCGCCCTCGTACACCACGCGGGGCGCGTCGTCGAAGCACATCCACAGCGCGCCGACCGCGGCGAGCGGCAGCGCGAGCGCGATGAAGACGACGACTTTCAGCCAGCGTCTTTTCGACGGGCGCCTGCGATGGACGCGATGCGTGCGGGAACGGTGCTGCATAGGAAGGCCATCTTAGCGTGCGCCCGGGGGCGGCACTAGCGTAGGGTCAGGACATTTGCCCTGCCCGTCCGACGGGATGCTAGCCGGCGCGCGCGAGCTCGCGCTCGATGTTGGCGATGTTGGTGCGATGGGTCCGGATGCGCTCTTCGTACTGCTTGACGACCGCCGGTACGGTCGCGCCGACGCGCGCCTCTTTCAGCTCGGCGAGCTCCCGTATGGCCGTCGCCAGCGCGCGCCGCTCCTCTGCGAGCTCGCGCTGGAGGATCTCGCGCCGGGCGAGGTCACGCTTCTTCTGGGTCTTCGCGTCGACTCGCGGAAATTCCGCCGGCGAGGCGTAAGGGTCCGGCGGCGGCGCGCGGCGCACGTGGCCGCGCGAGATCGGCGTATCGACGCACGCGCGGTCGGACGCCGATTGCGCGTCGTAGCTGAACTCCTTGCGCCCGTCGGGCAGGGTGCACAGCCACGGGCTCGCCTGCGCCGCGGGCGCCATCGGCACCACGAGCACGAGCAGGAGCAGGACCCGGAACGCACGTCTCATCGAATGACCTCCGCGTGATGAGACACGGCCGCCGGGCGCGGGTTCGCGCGAGTTACGCGCCTTCGCAGGCTTCGGGGTTCCACTGGCCTTTGCGCATGCGCGTGATCGTGACGCTCGAGAACACCCCGTTCTTCGTGAACGGATCGCCGTCGGAGAACGCTTTCGCCTTGTCGCGGCTGTCGACGTTGACCACGAAGAGGCTGCCGATCGCTTCCTTGCCGTCGTCGGTCTGCGTCGCGCCGGCGAGCACGAGGATCCCTTTCTGGCTCTGGAGATACGCGCGGTGCGGCAGGAGGTGCTCCTCGCGGATCGCGGCGGTGTTCGGTTTGTCGGTACAGGTGATGGCCCAAAGCATGGTTCTTCTCCCAGTTGTGATGCAGGCGGGGCGCCTGCGCTACTCGATCCTGATGTGCGCGTCTTTGACGACGCGCTTCCATTTCGCGATCTCGCTCGCGAGGAACTTGCGGAACTCCTCCGGCGGCATGCCGCCCACTTCCGAGCTCTCCGCGGCGAGCTTGGTCTTGAGCTCCGGCGAGTTGAGCGCTTTCACGATCTCGGTGTACAGGCGCTGCACGATGGGCGCCGGCGTCTTCAGAGGCGCGACCACGCCCTGCCACGAGGTCGCTTCGAAACCGGGGAGCGTCTGCGCGATCGGCGGCGCGTCGGGCCACGAGGCGACCGGCTTGGCGCTCGTCACGCCGAGGATGCGCAGCTTGCCCGCTTTCGCGTGTCCCAGCGAGACCGAAGGCTGCGCGAGCGTGCTCTGCACCTGGCCGCCGAGGAGCTCGGTCATCGATTGCGCGGCGCCTTTGTACGGCACGTGGACCATGTCGAGCTTGGCGGTGACGCGGAAGAGCTCGTACGCGAGATGGGCGCCGCCGCCGGTGCCCGAGCTCGCGTAGTTGAGCTGGCCCGGCTTCGCGCGTGCGAGCGCGATGAATTCCTTGACGCTCTTCGCCGGCACCGCGGGATGCACGACCAGGAAGTACGGGTTGTGCGAGGTCATGGTGATCGGCGCGAAATCGCGCAGCGGGTCGTACGGCAGCTTCGCGTGCGTCGCGGGATTGGTGCCGAGCGTGCTGATCGTGCCGAAGAAGATCGTGTAGCCGTCGGGCGGCGCCTCCTTCGCCATGGTCGCGGCGATGATGCCTCCGCCGCCGGCGCGGTTGTCGATGATCATCTGCTGGCCGAACGCGTCGGAGAGCTTCTGCGCGAGCGAGCGCGCCATCATGTCGGTGGCACCGCCCGGCACGAAGCCGACGATGCCGCGGATGGGTTTGACGGGATACGGGGCTTGCGCGGCGGCGCCGGCCGCGGCGAGCGCAAGCGCCGCTGCGGCGGCAATACGAAACATCATGCTGAATCCTCGGAGTGAAGCGGGGATTCTAGCGGCTTAACGGCGTGTTTAACCGCCAGGGACGCAAAGGACGCAAAGGAAAACCAAGAACGTCATCCCCGCGCGGGCGCGGGATCCATGTTGACGTTTTCGCAAAGTTCAAAATGGATTCCCGATCACCCCCGCTATCGCGGGTCGGGAATGACGAAAAAGAACGTCATCCCCGCGCAGGCGGGGATCCATCTTGACGTTGAAGCAAAGTTCAAAATGGATTCCCGATCCCCTCCGCCATCGCGGGTCGGGAATGACGAAAAAGAACGTCATCCCCGCGCGGGCGCGGGATCCATGTTGACGTTGAAGCGCAGCCTCGAATGGATTCCCGATCACCTCCGCTATCGCGGGTCGGGAATGACGATTTTTTCGCCTTTCCTCTGCGCGCCTCTGCGCGCCTCTGTGCGCCTCTGTGCGCCTCTGCGTTTAAACACGCCTTTACTTTGCGTCCTTTGCGTCCTTGGCGGTCAATCGCTTTTAAGGGCCGCCCGGATCTGCTCGAGCGCCGAGGGGTCTTCGATCGTGGTGAGGTCGCCCGGGTCGCGGCCTTCGGCGAGGGCCTGGATGGAGCGGCGCAGGAGCTTGCCCGAGCGCGTCTTGGGCAGCAGCGACACGAAGTGCACGCGCGACGGGCGGCCGAGCGCGCCGAGCTGGCGGTCGACCGCCTGCATCACCGCCTGTTCTTCGAGCGCCCTCGCGCGATCGTCGGTGATGCGGCTCGTGTCCTTCAGCACCGCGAACGCGAGCGGCATCTGGCCTTTCACCGGATCGGCGACGCCCACCACCGCGACCTCGGCGACGTTGGCGTGGCTCTGCACCGCTTCCTCGATCTCGCGCGTGCCGAGCCGGTGGCCGGCGACGTTGATCACGTCGTCGGTGCGGCCGAGGATGTAGTGATAGCCGTCGTCATCGCGTATGCCCCAGTCGAACGTCGAGTACACCTGCCTGTCGCGGAAGCTCGTGAAATAGGTGTTGACGAAGCGCTCGTCATCGCCCCACACCGTCGTCATGCAGCCCGGCGGCAGCGGCGGAAAGATCGCGACCACGCCTTTCTCGTTCGGCGCGGCTTCGGCGGCGTCGGACTCGCGCAATAGCTTCAGATCGTAGCCGTAGACCGTGAAGCCGGGGCTGCCGAAGCGGATCGGCGTCTTCTCCACGCCGTGCACCGCCGAGAGGATCGGCCAGCCGGTCTCGGTCTGCCAGTAGTGGTCGATCACCGGCTTGCCGATCGCATCAGCCATCCAGCGGTGCGTCGGCTCGTCGAGCGGCTCGCCGGCGAGGAAGAGCGTGCGCAGGGTGGATAAATCGTGACGCTTGAGCAGCGCTGGATCCTGTTTCTTCAGCACGCGCGCCGCGGTCGGCGAGGAGAACATGACGTGCACTTTCTTCTCTTCGACGATCTTCCACCAGATCGCGCCGTCGGGCCTGATCGGCAGCCCTTCGTACATCACCGTCGTCGCCCCCGCGATCAGCGGCCCGTAGACGATATACGAATGCCCCACCACCCAGCCGATGTCGGAGGTGGTGAACATCGTCTCTCCGGCTTCGACGCCGTAGATGCGCTTCATCGAGCTCGCCAGCGCGACGGCGTACCCGCCGGTGTCGCGCTGCACGCCTTTCGGTTTGCCGGTCGTGCCCGAGGTGTAGAGGATGTACGACGGCTCGCTCGATTCCAGCCACTCCACCGGCACCTCGGCGTTTCCGTGGCGCGCGCGCAAGCTCGCGTAATCGAGATCGCGTCCTTCGACGCGCGGCATGTCCCTGTCGATGCCGCGATCGACGATGATCACTTTGGAAGGCGGCGCTTTGGAGAGCCGTATCGCCTCGTCCACCAGATGCTTGTAGGGGATCGCGCGCCCGCCGCGCATGCCCGCGTCGGAGGTGACCATCACCTTCGGCCGCGCGTCGTCGATGCGCGTCGCGAGGCTCGCGGCCGCGAAGCCGCCGAACACCACCGAGTGGATCGCGCCGATGCGCGCGCAGGCGAGCATCGCGAACACCGCCTCGGGGATCATCGGCATGTAGACGAGCACGCGGTCGCCGCGCGCGACACCCTGCTCGCGCAGCACCGCGGCGAAGGCGTTCACCTCGCGGTGCAGCTCGGCGTAGGTGTAGCTCGATTCGGTGTCGGTCTCGGTCGAGACGTAGACGAGCGCGGGCTGCGAGGCGCGCTGCGCGAGATGGCGGTCGACCGCGTTGTGGCACAGATTCGTTTCTCCGCCGACGAACCAGCGCGCGAAAGGCGGCCGGCTGTAGTCGAGCACCGTGTCGAAAGGCTGATGCCAGTCGACGAGCTTCGCTTCCTCGCGCCAGAAGCCTTCGCGCTGGTCGATGGAACGGCGATGGAAATCCGCGTACGTGCCCATGCAGCAGCCTCCTCCAGGCTTACAACGCTACGACAGCCCTGCCTCTCGCCCCGCCCTTGACCAGCTTGTCGAATTGCGGCGGCAGCTCGTCGAGCCCGATGCGATACGCGATCGAATCGAGGTGCCGCGGCTTGAGATCGCCCGCCAGGCGCTGCCAGACTTTGGTTCGCAGCGGCATCGGCGTCGCCGCCGAATCCACGCCGAGCAGCCGCACACCGCGCAGGATGAAGGGCAGCACCGTGGTCTTGAATTCGATGCCGCCGGCGTTGCCGAAGCTTGCGATCAGCCCGTGCTGGTGCATGGTGCGCGTAAGCCAGCCGAGCTGGTCGCCGCCGACCGAATCGAACGCGGCGTGCCACAGCGGTTTTTCCAGCGGCCGCGAGCCCAGGTCGAGCGACTGGCGCGCGACGATGTCGCGCGCGCCGAGCTCTTTCAGGAACCCGTGCTCCGAGTCCTTGCCGGTGACCGCGGTCACGTCGTAGCCTTTGGCCGCGAGCATGTCGATCGCGAGCGTCGCGACGCCGCCGGTTGCGCCGTTCACGAGCACCTTGCCTTTGGAAGGCGTAAGCCCGTTCAGCTCGAGCAGCTCGAACGCGAGGCCCGCGGTGTAGCCCGCGGTGCCCAGCGCCATCGCTTCGTACGTCGTGAGGCCCGAGGGCAGCGGCACGACCCAGTCGGCCGGGACCCGGCAGTACTCGGCGTAGCCCCCGTCGTGCGCGACGCCCATGTCGTAGCTCGTGCAGATCACCTCGTCGCCGGCCTTGAAGCGCGCGTGGGTCGATGACACGACCGTGCCCGCGGCGTCGATGCCGCCGGTCAGCGGGTACTTGCGGATGATCTTGCCGCCGGTGCCGGTGCCGGCCAGCGCGTCCTTGTAGTTGACGCTCGAGTACGCCGTCTTGAAGACCACTTCGCCCTGGGAATAATCATCGAGCGACGCATCGACGATCCGTCCGGCGATCCTGTTGTCTTCGTTGAAAACGCGGAATGCTTTGAACGGGTTCATGCTCTCCTCCGATGCGAACCTCAATACTACCCGTTCACCGGGGCACGTTGACCTACCTTGAAAGGCGTTTTTTACCGCAGAGGACGCAGAGGCGCGCAGCGGAAGACGAACGAGAGCCGTCATTCCCGACCCGCGTTAGCGGAGGAGATCGGGAATCCATTTTGGCGTTTGACGGTTTGAAAATGGATTCCCGCTTGCGCGGGAATGACGGCGCAACCCCGCCGCCTTTGCCTTTCCTCTGCGCGCCGCCGTGCGCCTCTGCGTCTAGAAGCGCTTTTCCTCGAGGCGGCGCTTATTGGAGATGGGGCTGCGAGAGGTAGTCCCTGGTCTGCATCTCGGTGAGCCGGCTCACCAGGCGTTCCTTGAGCGACGCGTTGAGGTTCGCGAGGAACTTGTCGCCTTCGTCCGCATCCATGACCAGCTCTTCCGCGGGCGCGGCCGCCGACACGACGAGCTTGACTCGGCGGTCGTAGAACTCGTCGATCATCCACACGAAGCGCCGCAGCTTGTCGGCGTCGCGCGCGCCGAAGCGCGGCAGGTTGGACACGAGCACGGTGTGATAGCGGCGGCTAAGCTCGATGTAATCGGGCTTGCCGCGCGGCCCTTCGCACAGCTCGGCGAAATCGAACCAGATCACGCCCGGCGCGTGCCGGCGGGGGCGCATCGTGCGGCCCTCCACCTCGATCCCGGTCGACTCGCCCGGCTCGCTCGCGATGCTCGCGAACGCACGCTCCAGCGCGGTGTCGGCGCCCTGCTCGACGTGGTAGATGCCCGCCCTCTCGAGCTCGCGCAGCCGGTAGTCGGTCCCGGTGTCGACGTTGACCACGTCGAGGTTCTGCTTGATGAGATCGATCGCCGGCAAAAACTGGTTGCGCTGCAACCCGTGCAGATAGAGCGAGTCGGGCTCGAAGTTCGACGTGGTGACGATCACCACGCCCTGCTCGAAGAACGCCTCGAGCAGGCGCTTCATCACCATCGCGTCGGTGATGTCGGTGATGTGGAACTCGTCGAGGCACAGCAGCCGCGCTTCCTTCGCCCAGTCGCGCGCGATCGCCGCCAGCGGCTCGGCCTGCCCCGTCCTGGCGTGCAGCTCGCGGTGCACCTGCTGCATGAAGCGGTGGAAGTGGATGCGCTGCTTGCGGCGCACGGGCGCCGCCGCGTAGAAGCTGTCCATGAGGAAGCTTTTTCCCCGGCCGACGCCGCCCCACAGGTAGAGGCCGCGCACGACGCGTTTGCGCGCGAGCAGGCGGATCAGCGAGGCTTCGAGCCGCTCCAGCCCGATCAGGTCCTCGCAGAGGCGCTCGAAGTGGTCGACCGCGCGCTCCTGCGCCGCGTCGAGCGCGAAGCCGTGCTCGCGGGCGTGCTCGCGGATCCAGTCGCGGAAGTCTGCGGGAGCGGCCACGGGGCCGTCCCTAGAAGTTCAGCGTCCGGTTGTCCACCGCCAGCGCCGCTTCTTTCGTCGCTTCGGACAGCGACGGGTGGGCGTGGCAGATCATCGCGATGTCTTCGGAGGACGCGCCGAACTCCATCGCGACGACCGCTTCGGAGATGAGCTCCGAGGCCATCGGGCCGATGACGTGCACGCCGAGGATGCGGTCGGTCTTGGCGTCCGCGATCATCTTCACGAAACCGGTGGTGTCGCCCAGCGCCCGCGCGCGGCCGTTCGCCATGAACGGGAAGCTGCCGGTGCGATAGTCCACACCCTCGGCCTTGAGCTGCTGCTCGGTCTTGCCGACCCACGCGATCTCGGGGCTGGTGTAGATCACCCACGGCACGGTGTTGAAGTCGACGTGGCCGTACTGGCCCGCGATGCGCTGTGCGACCGCGACGCCCTCTTCTTCGGCCTTGTGCGCGAGCATGGGGCCGCGCACCACGTCGCCGATCGCCCAGACGTTGTCGAGATTGGTGCGGCAATGGTCGTCGACCGCGACGAAGCCGCGCTCGTCGAGGGTGAGGCCCACCGCCTCGGCGTTGAGGCCCTCGGTATTCGGCACGCGGCCGATCGACACGATGAGCTTGTCGAACGTCGCCGACCGGTCCTTGCCCGAGCTGTCGGTGTACTCGACCTTCACGTTCTTCTTGGCCGTGACCCTGGTGACCTTCACGCCGAGCTCGATCGCGAGACCCTGCTTCTTGAAGGCCTTCGCCGCTTCCTTGGCGACGGCTTCGTCGGCGGCGCCGAGGAACGTGGGCAACGCTTCGAGGATCTGCACCTCGGACCCGAGGCGGCGCCACACGCTGCCCATCTCGAGCCCGATGACGCCGGCGCCGATCACGCCCAGCTTCTTCGGCACTTCCGGGATCGCCAGCGCCCCCGCGTTGTCGAGGACGAGGTCGTTGTCGAACGGCGTGCCCGGCAGCGCGCGCGGGTTGGAGCCCGTCGCGACGATCACGTGCCTGGCGGTGATGGTCTCTTCCTTGGCGCCCGCGACCGCGACCTGGTAGCCGTTCTCGTCCGAGCCCGCGAAGCTGCCGCGGCCGTGGAAGAACGTCACCTTGTTCTTCTTGAAGAGATAGAGGATGCCGTCGTTGTTCTGCCTGACGACCTTGTCCTTCCTCTTGAGCATCGTCGCCACGTCGATCTCAAGCCCCTTCACCTGGATGCCGTGATCGGCGAAGGCATGGCCGGCGTGCTCGTAGTTCTCGGAGGATTGCAACAGCGCTTTCGAGGGTATGCAGCCGACGTTGGTACACGTGCCGCCCGGCGCGGGCTTGCCGTCGCCGGTCTTCCATTCGTCGATGCACGCGGCGCTGAGGCCGAGCTGAGCCGCGCGGATCGCGGCAATGTAGCCGCCGGGGCCTGCCCCGATGACCACTACGTCGAAATTTTTGTTCATGAGTGACTATCGGGTGAAACGTGAAATGTGAAACGTGAAGGGTGAGAACCCGGGACGGTCCGTTTCACGTTTCACGTTTCACTAGATCTCGAGAAGAATGCGAGACGGGTCTTCCAACGCGTCTTTCATGGCGACGAGAGAAAGCACCGCTTCGCGGCCGTCGATGATGCGGTGGTCGTAGGAGAGCGCGAGATAGTTCATCGGACGCACCACGACTTGTCCGTTCTCGACGACTGCGCGCTCCTTGGTCGCGTGCACGCCGAGGATGGCGCTCTGCGGCGGGTTGATGATCGGCGTGGAGAGCATCGAGCCGAACACGCCGCCGTTGGAGATCGAGAACGTGCCGCCGGTGAGCTCCTCGAGGGTGAGCTTGCCTTCCTGCGCGCGCTTGCCGAAGTCGGCGATCGTCTTCTCGATGTCGGCGAGGCTCATCTGGTCCGCGTTGCGGATGACCGGGACGACCAGGCCGCGCGGGCTGCCCACCGCGACGCCGATGTCGTAATAGCCGTGGTAGACGATGTCGTTGCCGTCGACCGAGGCGTTGACGACCGGGTACTTCTTCAGCGCGTAGACCGCGGCCTTGACGAAGAACGACGTGAAGCCCAGCCGCACGCCGTGCTCTTTCTCGAAGCGGTCCTGGTATTTCTTGCGCAGGTCCAGGACCGGCTGCATGTTCACTTCGTTGAACGTCGTGAGGATCGCGGCGGTGGCCTGCGACTGGAGCAGGCGCTCGGCGATCCGCGCGCGGAGGCGCGACATCGGCACCCGCTGCTCGGGACGATCGCCCAGCTGGCCGATGTCGACCGTCGGCGCGGGTGCGCGCGCGGGCGTCGGCGCGGGCGCGGAAGGCGCTTTGGCCTGAGCGGGCTGCTGCTGAGCAGGCGCTTGCGCGGCCTGGAGCACGTCGCCCTTGGTGACGCGGCCGCCGCGGCCGGTGCCGGCGATGGTCGAGGTGTCGACCTGCTTCTCCGCCGCGTGCTTCTGCGCGGCGGGCATGGCCGGCGCGCCCTCTTTCTTCGCGGAGCCTTTCGTCTCGGGCGCGGCCGCCTTGGCCGCCGGGGCGGCCGCGGCCTTGCCGCCGTCACCCGCGGCAGCCGCCGCCTTGGCTTCGGTGTCGATCTGCGCGATCACCTCGTTGCTCGCGACCGTTCCGCCGTCGCCCTTGATGATCTTCACCAGCACGCCCGCCTGCGGCGCGGGCGTCTCGAGCACGACCTTGTCGGTCTCGATGTCGACCAGGTTCTCGTCGCGGTTCACGAACTCGCCCGGCTGCTTGTGCCAGGAGAGCAGCGTCGCCTCGGCGACCGACTCCGAAAGCTGCGGGACTTTGACTTCCACTAGCATTACAAACTCCGTTTAGTAGTCTTCGCCTGCAAGCAGCGGGCGCGGCGCCACGGCGCGCGGCTCGGAGCCGGCGGAGAGCGTCAGGGCCATCTCGACGAGCGCCTTCTGCTGCTCGTCGTGCAGCTGCTTGTAGCCCGCCGCGGGCGAAGCCGAGGAATCCCGGCCGGCGTAGTAGAGCTTCTGATGCGGAAGCAGGTGGCGCAGCAGGTAGTGCTGGATACGGTGCCACGCGCCCTGGTTCCTCGGCTCCTCCTGACACCACACGATCTCCGTCGCGTCCTTGTAACGTTCGAGAAAGGCCTGCATGTCGTCGTGCGGGAACGGATAGAGCTGCGCGATCCGCACCAGCGGCAGGTCCTTGATGCCCTTCGCCTTGCGCCCCGCGCGCAGGTCGTACCACACCTTGCCGCTGCAGAACACGACGCGCTGGACCTTGGACGCGTCGATGTCCTTGGCGTCCCAGTCCTCGTTGATCGGACGGAACTTGTCGGTCGCGAACTCTTCCAGCGGCGACACCGACTCCTTGTGGCGCAGCAGGCTCTTGGGCGTGAAGATGATGAGCGGCTTGCGATACGGGCGGACCATCTGACGGCGCAGCAGGAAGTAGAGCTGCACCGGGGTCGCCGGCACGCAGACCTGCATGTTGTAGTCCGCGCTGAGCTGGAGGTAGCGCTCGATGCGGGCCGAGGAGTGCTCGGGGCCCTGCCCTTCGTAGCCGTGCGGCAGCATCAGCGTGAGCCCGCACATGCGGCCCCACTTCACCTCGCCGGAGGCGATGAACTGGTCGATGACGACCTGCGCGCCGTTGGCGAAGTCGCCGAACTGCGCTTCCCAGATCACGAGCTCGTTGGGGCTCGACGTCGCATAGCCGTACTCGAAGCCGAGCACGGCCTCTTCCGACAGCAGCGAGTCGATGACGACGAAGTCCGCCTTGTCGGACACGTGCTGGAGCGGGATGTAGGCGCCCTGGTCCCAGCGCTCGCGGCTCTGGTCGTGCAGCACCGCGTGGCGGTGGAAGAACGTGCCGCGCCCGCTGTCCTGGCCCGAGAGGCGGATCGGGTAGCCTTCGTCGAGCAGCGACGCGAACGCGAGGTGCTCGGCCATGCCCCAGTCCAGCGGCAGCTCGCCTTTCGCCATCGCGCGCCGGTCTTCCATGATCTTCTGCACGCGCGGGTGCAGCTTGAAGTTGTCGGGGACGGTGGTGATCTTCTCCGCCAGCGCCTTGAGCTTGTCGAGCGGGACCGGCGCGTCTTCGCTGTCGGTCCACTTGCCGCCCTTGTACTTGCTCCAGTCGATCTCGAACGGCGGCTTGTAGTTCTGGAGGATCGTCTTGTTGGTGTGGTAGCCCTGGTCGAGCGCCTTCCTGAACGTGGCGATCATCTCGTCGGCCTCGCCTTCCTTGACGACGCCTTCGCGCTCGAGCCTGTCGGCGTACAGCTTGCGCGTGGTGGGCAGCTTCTGGATGCGCTTGTACATGAGCGGCTGCGTCACCATCGGCTCGTCCTGCTCGTTGTGGCCCAGGCGGCGGTAGCACACCACGTCGATCACCGCGTCCTTGTGGAACTGCATGCGGTAGTCGAGCGCGATCTCGGTCACGAGGCAGACCGCCTCGGGATCGTCGCCGTTGACGTGGAAGATCGGCACTTCGAGCATCTTGGCGACGTCGGTGCAGTACAGCGTCGAGCGGATGTCGCGGATATCGGACGTCGTGAAACCGATCTGGTTGTTGACGACGATGTGCATCGTGCCGCCGGTGCCGTAGCCGCGGGTCTGCGCGAGGTTCAGCGTCTCCTGCGTGATGCCCTGGCCCGCGAACGCGGCGTCGCCGTGCAGCAGCACCGGCAGCACCTGGTCGCCTTTGTAGTCCTTGCGGCGGTGCTGGCGGGCGCGCACCGAGCCCTCGACGACCGGGTTCACGATCTCCAGGTGCGACGGGTTGAACGCGAGCGTGACGTGCATCGGGCCGCCCGGCGTCATGATGTTCGACGAGAAGCCCATGTGGTACTTCACGTCGCCCGCGAGCAGCTCGTGATCGTCGTGCTTGCCTTCGAACTCGGCGAAGAGGTCCTTCGGCATCTTGCCCAGCGTGTTGACGAGCACGCCGAGGCGGCCGCGGTGCGCCATGCCGATCACCAACTCCTGCACGCCGGCTTTGCCGGCGCGCTGGAGCAACAAGTCGAGCTGCGCGATCACCGACTCGCCGCCCTCGCCCGAGAAGCGCTTCTGGCCGACGTAGCGCGTGTGGAGGTACTTCTCCAGCGTCTCGGCGGCGGTGAGGCGCTCGAGGATGTGCTTCTTGTACTCGGCGTCGTAACTCGGCCTGGCCTGCACCGACTCGATGCGCTCCTGCACCCAGCGGCGCTGCGCCATGTCGGTCATGTACATGTACTCGGCGCCGATCGTGCCGCAGTACGTGGTCTTCACGAAATCGAGGATCTCGGCGAGCGTCGCCTCGCGCTTCCACACCAGCGTGCCGGTGTTGAAGACGGTCTGCATGTCGGCCTCACCGAGGCCGTAGAACGCGGGATCGAGCTCCTGGATGTACGGCTTCTCGGCGCGGCCCAGCGGATCGACGTCGGCCATGCGCACGCCGAGCGTGCGATACGCGCTGATGAGCTGCAGCACGGCGAACTGCTTCTGCGAGAGTTGGCCGGTCTCGGCGGGCTTCGCGGCGGCACGGCGGCCGGTCTTGGCGAGGTCGATGAAGCGCTGCTCGACTTCCTCGCGCGAGACGTCCGCGGGACCGTCGTCGAGGCGCTGCAGCTCGTCGAAATAGCTGCGCCAGCGCGGCTCGACCGACTGCGGGTCCTTCAGATACCGCTCGTACAGGTCTTCGATGAAAGGCGCGTTGGAGCCGAAGAGGTACGAGTTGCCGAGGAATTCTTTCATCATGATGTCAACGCTCCAAGGGCGTTATTGACCGCAGAGGACGCAAAGGACGCAGAGGGAAAGCGTAAGAAATCGTCATTCCGACCCGCGGTAGCGGGGGCGATCGGGAATCCATTTTGACTTCAACGGCGTTCGAAATGGATTCCCGCCTTCGCGGGAATGACGGCTTTGGTTTCCTGCGTCCTCTGCGTCCTCTGCGGTTTAGCTTTGCTTTTACTTGCGTTTGGCCATCGGCACGAAGTCGCGCGTCGACGGGCCGGTGAAGAGCTGGCGCGGACGGTTGAGCTTCGAGTCCGGGTCGCTGAACATCTCGTTCCACTGCGCGATCCAGCCGACGGTGCGGGCGAGCGCGAAGATCGCGGTGAACAGCGGCACCGGGATGCCGAGCGCCTTGTAGACGATGCCCGAGTAGAAGTCGACGTTCGGATACAGGCGGCGCTTGATGAAGTAATCATCTTCCAGCGCGACCTTCTCCAGCGCGAGCGCGAGCTTGAAGAGCTTGTCGTCCTTCAGGTCCAGCTCTTCCAGCACCTCGTGGCAGGTCTTCTGGATGATCTTCGCGCGCGGGTCGTAATTCTTGTAGACGCGGTGGCCGAAGCCGAACAGCACCGACTGGTCGTCGCGGTCCTTCACGCGCTTGATGAAGGCCGGGATGTTCTTGGCGTCGCCGATCTCGTCCAGCATCTTCAGCACCGCCTCGTTCGCGCCGCCGTGCGCCGGGCCCCAAAGGCTCGCCACACCCGCCGCGATGCACGCGAACGGGTTCGCGCCGGTCGAGCCGGCGAGACGCACGGTCGAGGTCGACGCGTTCTGCTCGTGGTCGGCGTGCAGGATGAGGATGCGATCCATGGCGCGCGTGAGCACCGGGTTCGGCTCGTATTTCTCGCACGGGGTGCCGAAAGTCATGTAGAGGAAGTTCTCGACGTACGAGAGGTCGTTCCTCGGATACATGAACGGCTGGCCGATGTTGTACTTGTAGGTCATCGCGGTGATCGTCGGCAGCTTGGCGATCAGGCGGAAGGCCGAGATCTCGCGGCTCTTCGGATCGTTGATGTCGATGGAGTCGTGATAGAACGCCGACAGCGCGCCGACGACGCCGCACAGCACCGCCATCGGGTGCGCGTCGCGGCGGAAGCCCGAGTAGAAGCGCGAGAGCTGCTCGTGCACCATCGTGTGGTGGGTCACGATGTCGGTGAACTGGTCGAGCTGCTGCTTGTTCGGGAGCTCGCCGTTGAGGATGAGATAGCAGACCTCGAGGAAGGTCGTGGTCTCGGCGAGCTGCTCGATCGGGTAGCCGCGATACTGCAGGATGCCCTGGTCGCCGTCGATGAAGGTGATCTTCGAGCGCGTGCTCGCGGTGGAGAGGTAGCCGGGATCGTACGTGAACTTGCCCGTCTTCGCGTAGAGCGCGCGCACGTCGATCACTTCCGGGCCCATGCTGCCGTCGAGCACGGGAAAGTCCACAGACGGCGAGCCGTCGCTGAAGGACAGGGTTGCGAGTTTTTCGGCCATAACGTTCTCCGGTTTCCTGATCTGTCGGTTGTCTGTTTTAAGCTGCCACGTTTGCATTGATCGCGCGAAGCTGCGCGATGATCCCGCGCTCCGCGTCGTCTTCGGGCTCGGCCCTTCCCATCACCAGCGCGAACAGCATCGGGTCGGGATAGGCGAGCACGGCCTGGAACACCTCGAGCTCGTTCGCATCGAGGCCGTCGAGGTGCCGCTCGACGTAAGCGTTCAGCACGAGATCGAGCTCGAGCATGCCGCGGCGGCAATGCCAGCGGATGCGGTCGTGGGCTCGATCGCGCGCTTCGCTCATAGCGCCCGCTTGACCATGAGGTCGCGGATCTTGTTGATCGCCGCCGTCGGATTCAGATTCTTCGGGCAGACGTCCGCGCAGTTCATGATCGAATGGCAGCGGAACAGGCGATACGGGTCCTCGAGATTGTCGAGGCGGTCGTTCACTTTCTCGTCTCGCGTATCGGCGATGAAGCGGTAGGCCCACAGCAATCCGGCGGGACCGACGAACTTGTCGGGGTTCCACCAGAACGACGGACACGAGGTCGAGCAGCACGCGCAGAGGATGCACTCGTAGAGGCCGTTGAGCTCTTCGCGATCGTCGGGCGACTGCAGCCGCTCGCGCTCCGGCGCGGGCTGCTCGTTCTGCACGTAGGGCCTGATCGAGTGGTACTGCTTGAAGAACTGCGACATGTCGACCACGAGGTCGCGGATCACGGGCAGCCCCGGCAGCGGACGGATCACCACCGGCTCCTTCACCTCGACGATCTTGGTGATGCACGCCAGCCGGTTCTTGCCGTTGATGTTCATCGCGTCCGAGCCGCACACGCCTTCGCGGCACGAGCGGCGGAACGAGAACGTGTCGTCCTTTTCCTTGATGCGCACCAGCGCGTCGAGCAGCATGCGGTCGGTCGGCTCGAGCTCGATGTCGTAGTCCTGCATGTGGGGCTTCGCGTCCACATCAGGGTTGTATCTGTAGATGGAGAATCGCATTTAGGTCCTAACTACCTGCTGTGACCAAATCACTTCGTTGAGTGAAAAGTGAACCGTGAAACGTGATGCGTTCGCACCACAGCCTTCGTTTCACGTTTCACATTTCACGTTTCACCCTTAATAAACCCGCGGCTTCGGCTCGAACGTCTCCACCGTCAGCGGCTTCAGCTTCACCGGCTTGTACTCCAGCCTGTTGCCTTCCTTGTACCAGAGCGAATGCTTGAGCCAGTTGACGTCGTCGCGCTCGTGGAAGTCGCTGCGGTCGTGCGCGCCGCGGCTTTCCTTGCGCGCTTCCGCGCAGATCATGGTCGACAGCGCGGTCTCGATGAGGTTGTCGAGCTCGAGCGCTTCGACGCGTGCGGTATTGAAGACCTTGCTCTTGTCCTTGATGAAGGTGTGATGCGAGCGCGCCGCGATCTCCTTCATCTTCGCCACACCTTCGGTCAGGCTGTCCGGGAAGCGGAACACGCCGCAGTGGAGCTGCATCGTGCGCCGCATGTCGGCGCCGACGCCGCTGACGGTCTCGCCGCTCGTCGCCGAGTCGAGGCGCGCGAGCCGCGCCATCGTCATGTCGCCGGCGTCGGCGGGCAGGTCCTGCTGCGCGCTCACGTCCGCCTTGATGTCGCGGACGACCGTCTCGCCGGACGCCTTGCCGAACACCAGCAGGTCGAGGAGCGAGTTGGTGCCGAGGCGGTTCGCGCCGTGGACCGACACGCACGCGATCTCGCCCGCGGCATACAGGCCTTTCACGAGCTTCTCGCCGCCGGCGCCGTCGGGCACGACGACCTGGCCGTGCATGTTGGTCGGGACGCCGCCCATCTGGTAATGGCACGTCGGCACGACCGGAATCGGGTCGGTGACCGGATCGACGTTCGCGAATTTCTTGGCGATCTCGCGGATGCCGGGAAGGCGCTTGTCGATCGTCTCGGCGCCGAGGTGGTCGAGCTTGAGCAGGATGTATTCGCCGTCCTTGCCCGCGCCGCGGCCTTCCTTGATCTCGGTGGCCATCGCGCGCGAAACCACGTCACGGCTCGCCAGGTCTTTGACGGTCGGCGCGTAACGCTCCATGAAGCGCTCGCCGTTCTTGTTGAGGAGGAAGCCGCCCTCCCCGCGCACGCCTTCGGTGATCAGCACGCCGGCGCCCGCCACCCCGGTCGGGTGGAACTGCCAGAACTCCATGTCCTCGAGCGGGATGCCCGCGCGCGCCGCCATGCCGATGCCGTCGCCGGTGTTGATGAAGGCGTTGGTGCTTGCCGAATAGATGCGGCCGGCGCCCCCGGTTGCAAGCAGGGTCGCTTTCGCCTGCAGGATCATCACTTCGCCTGTTTCCATCTCCAGCGCCACCACCCCGAGCACGTCGCCCTGCTGGTTGCGGATGAGATCGAGCGCCATCCACTCGACGAAGAACTGGGTGTGCGCGCGCACGTTGCGCTGATACAGCGTGTGCAGCATCGCGTGACCGGTGCGGTCGGCCGCGGCGCAGGCGCGCTTGACCGCGCGCTCGCCGTAGTTGCTGGTGTGGCCGCCGAAAGGCCGCTGGTAGATCTTGCCGTTGTCGAGACGGTCGAACGGCATGCCGAAGTGCTCGAGCTCTACAACCACTTCGACCGCTTTCCTGCACATGAACTCGATCGCGTCCTGGTCGCCGAGGTAATCGGAACCCTTGACCGTGTCGTACATATGCCAGTGCCAGTTGTCCGGCTCGTCGTTGCCGAGCGAAGCGGAAACCCCGCCCTGCGCCGCCACCGTGTGCGAGCGCGTCGGAAACACCTTGGACAACACCGCGACCCGCAGGTTGGCTTCGGAGAGCTCGAGCGCCGCGCGCAGACCCGATCCGCCGGCGCCGACGACGATCGCGTCGAACTGTCTTTTTGCTATGGCCATTCTCTTCTCAACCCCAGAGTATCTGCGCCGCCCACACCGCGTAGACGATGAGGGCGATGATCACGAGCACGTAGAGGATCAGGCGCAGTCCGGTGTCCTTAACGTAATCCATGAAGATGTTTCGCACGCCGACCCACGCGTGATAGCTCAGCGCCAGCACGAAGATCATCGTGGCGTACTTCATCACCGGCAGCGTCCACAGCGCTTTCCAGTGGTCGTAGTCGCGCGAGGGCAGGCTCACCAGCACCGCGAGAAAGAAGAGCGTGTAGAGCAGCATGATCACCGCGGTGATCCGCTGCGCGAGCCAGCCGCCCCACCCGTAGTGGGCCCCGATTACTTCACGTTTCACCACAGCAGCACCCCGATCACGAGCGTCAGACCAAATCCGAGTATCAGCACCGCGAACGCGGTCGCGCGTGCCTTGGGCAATTCAATCCCGAGCCGGAGATCGAGCCCGAGGTGGCGCATGCCGGCGAAGCTGTGATGCAGGTACGCCCACAGCAGGCCCAGCGCGACGAGCTTGGCGAGCGGGTGCGCCAACGCGTCCCTGATGCTTGCATACGACTCGGGGCTGACGAGACTGCGGTCGAGGGTGGCGAGCAGCAGCCACAGGAACAGGAAGAGGATCGCGCCGCTGATCCGGTGCAGGATCGAGACGATCGCCGGTGCGGGCTGGCGTATCTGCAGGAGATTGAGGTGCTTCGGTCTCGCTTTCGACATCGATGAGCTTTCTTAGGGGAAGGCGGGAGCTCTCAAGTGAGGCGCTCGGATCGGATGCGCAGGAAGCGCTGCGGAGTCGGCAGCACTTATTGGCGGACACCGGCGCCGGTGGGCGGCGCCCGCTGTCTTGCAGCCGCTCATGACAGCGTGCTTCTATCCATTGCGCTACAGAGATGGGTCTTGCTCTTCAAAAGTGAGAAATTTTAGCAGCTTCGATGCGGCGTTGAAACTCGAAGTGAATGTGTCGACTCAGGATTTGCGGGCGCCGCACCACCGGCCGCGCCACGCACGCCGAGCAGCGGCGGCAAGCGCCGTGCGCGCCTCGCATTAACCGTTTAAAAACAGGGGCGTTTGGTTGACCGTCGAAGAGCCCGCGCAGTATCATCGAAGGCTCGCTGGCTCAAGGTCTTCGCTTGGCGTAGCGCCGGCGGCGCTCGCGGCAAACGCGAGCGCGCGCCCGACCGACTCGTCCCCCGCGATACAACAACACCAGAGATTCCCCGAACTAGGAGCTTTTTATGAAAAAACCCATGCGCGTCGCGGTGACCGGAGCCGCGGGACAGATCGGCTACAGCCTCCTCTTCCGCATCGCGAGCGGCGAGATGCTCGGCAAGGATCAGCCGGTGATCCTCCAGCTCCTCGAGATCCCGGACGAGAAAGCGCAGAAGGCTCTGAAAGGCGTGATCATGGAGCTCGACGACTGCGCGTTCCCGCTGCTCCAGAGCGTCGTGCCCACCGCCGATCCGAAAGTCGCGTTCAAGGACGCCGACGTAGCGCTCCTGGTCGGCGCGCGTCCTCGCGGCCCCGGCATGGAGCGCAAGGACCTGCTGGAAGCGAACGGCAAGATCTTCGAGCCGCAAGGCCGCGCGCTGTCCGAAGTGGCGAGCCGCGACGTGAAGGTGCTGGTCGTCGGCAACCCCGCGAACACCAACTGCCTCATCGCGATGAAGAACGCGCCGGAGCTGAAAGCCTCGAACTTCAGCGCGATGATGCGCCTCGATCACAACCGCTCGCTCACGCAGATCGCGCAGAAGGTCGGCAAACCGGTCTCGTCGGTCAGGAAGATGACCGTGTGGGGCAACCATTCGGCGACGCAGTATCCCGATCTCTTCAACGCCGAAGTCGACGGCAAGAAAGCGTGGTCGCTCATCAACGACCAGAACTGGCTCGAGAAAGACTTCATCCCGACGATCCAGAAGCGCGGCGCGGCGATCATCGACGCGCGCGGCCTGTCCTCGGCGGCCAGCGCGGCGTCTGCTGCGATGGATCACGTGCGCAACTGGGTGCACGGCACGCCCGACGGCGACTGGGTCAGCATGGGCATTCCCTCGGACGGCAGCTACGGCATCCCCGAAGGGATCATCTACGGCTACCCGACCACCTGCAAGAACGGCAAGTACGAGATCGTCAAAGGCCTCGAGGTGAGCGAGTTCAGCCGCGGCAAGATGCAGGCGACGCAGAAAGAGCTCGAAGAAGAGCGCGACTCGATCAAGTCGCTCCTCGGTTGAGCGGCGCGTAGCGAGCAGGCAGAAGAAGGCGGCAGTCCTCAGGGGACTCCCGCCTTTTTTATTACGGTATCAAGGAGGAACCCGATGGCTGAAACCGCATCCGCTTTCAAGCCCAAGAAGTCGGTCGCGCTGTCCGGCGTCGAAGCCGGCAGCACCGCGCTGTGCACCGTAGGACGCAGCGGCAACGACCTGCACTACCGCGGTTACGACATCCTCGAGATCGCCGAGCACGCGCAGTTCGAGGAGATCGCCTACCTGCTCATCCACGGCAAGCTGCCGAACACGGCGGAGCTCGCCAACTACAAGGCGAAGCTCCTGCAGCTGCGCGGTCTTCCGGCGGTCGTGAAGAACGTGCTGGAGCAGATTCCCGCCGGCGCGCACCCGATGGACGTTATGCGCACCGGCTGCTCGGCGCTCGGCACCGCGCTGCCCGAAAAAGAAGATCACAACATGCCGGGCGCGAAGGATATCGCCGACCGGCTGATCGCCTCGTTCGGGTCGATGCTGCTGTACTGGTATCACTACAGCACCAACGGCCGCCGCATCGAGGTCGAGACCGACGACGATTCGATCGGCGCGCACTTCCTCCATCTGTTGCACGGCAAGGCGCCGAGCGATCTCTGGGTGCGCGCGATGCACACCTCGCTCAACCTCTACGCCGAGCACGAGTTCAACGCCTCGACCTTCGCCGCGCGCGTCGTCGCCGGCACCGGCGCGGACATGTATTCCGCGATCACCGGCGCGATCGGCGCGCTGCGCGGCCCGAAGCACGGCGGCGCGAACGAAGTCGGCTTCGAGGTGATGAACCGCTACGACACGCCCGACGAGGCCGAAGCGGACATCGTCAACCGCGTGCGCAACAAGGAGACCGTGATCGGCTTCGGCCACCCCGTCTACACGATCGCCGACCCGCGCAACCAGATCATCAAGCGCGTCGCACGTACGCTGTCCGAAAAGGTTTCGGACCTCCGGATGTGGGACGTCGCCGACCGCATCGAAGCGGTGATGATGCGCGAGAAGAAGATGTTCGCGAACCTCGACTGGTTCTCGGCGGTGTCGTACCACCGCATGGGCATCCCCACGCCGATGTTCACGCCGATCTTCGTCATCTCGCGCACCAGCGGCTGGGCCGCGCACGTGATCGAGCAGCGCATCGACAACAAGATCATCCGGCCGACCGCGGTCTACACCGGCCCCGAGTCCCGCAAATTCGTACCGATCGACAAGCGATAACCATGAGCACAGCCGTTTCGAACATCCGTCTCGATCCCGACAAGGTACTCGTCGACATCGCCGAGTACGCCACCAAGTACCCGATCGACAGCGCGGAGGCCTACGACACCGCGCGGCTGTGCCTCATGGACACGCTGGGCTGCGGGCTCGAGGCCCTCACCTACCCCGCGTGCACCAAGCTCATGGGGCCCATCGTCCCCGGCACGATCGTGCCGAACGGCGCCAAGGTGCCGGGCACCCCGTACCAGCTCGACCCGGTGATGGCGGCGTTCAACATCGGCTGCATGATCCGCTGGCTCGATTTCAACGACACCTGGCTCGCCGCCGAATGGGGCCATCCTTCGGACAACCTCGGCGGCATCCTCGCGACCGCCGACTGGCTCTCGCGCACGCGCGTGGCTCAGGGCAAGGCGCCGCTCGTGATGCGCGACGTGCTCACCGGCATGATCAAGGCGCACGAGATCCAGGGCGTGATCGCGATCGAGAACAGCTTCAACCGCGTCGGCATCGACCACGTCGTCCTGGTGAAGGTCGCGACCACCGCGGTGGTGTCGAACATGCTCGGCCTTTCCTTCGACGAGACCGTCAACGCGATCTCGAACGCGTGGATCGACGGGCAGTCGCTGCGCGCCTATCGCCACGCGCCGCAGGCGGGCTCGCGCAAGTCGTGGGCCGCGGGCGACGCGACGAGCCGCGGCGTGCGCCTCGCGCTCATGGCTAAGACCGGCGAGATGGGCTATCCGTCGGCGCTCACCGCGAAGACGTGGGGTTTCTACGACGTGCTGTTCAAGGGTCAGCCGTTCAAGTTCACGCGCCCTTACGGCTCCTACGTCATGGAGCACGTGCTCTTCAAGATCTCCTTCCCCGCCGAGTTCCACGCGCAGACCGCGGTCGAGTGCGCAGTCGCGCTGCACGGCCAGGTGCGCGACCGCATCGAGGACATCGAGAAGGTCGTCATCACGACCCACGAGTCGGCCATCCGCATCATCGACAAGAAAGGCCCGCTGTACAATCCCGCGGACCGCGACCACTGTATCCAGTACATGTGCGCGATCGGGCTCATGAAAGGTAATTTGACCGCGCTCGATTACGAGGACGACGTCGCGAACGACCCGCGCGTCGACGCGCTGCGCGACAAGATGGAATGCGTCGAAGATCCGGCGTGGACGCGCGACTACCTCGATCCCGAGAAGCGCTCGATCGCCAATGCGATCCAGGTGTTCTTCAAGGACGGCACGAGCACGCAGAAAGTCGGCGTCGAGTACCCCATCGGCCACCGCCGCCGGCGGAAGGACGGGATTCCGCTGCTCGAAGCGAAGTTCAGGACGAACCTCGCGCGCAAGTTCGCGGTGAAACAGCAGAACGCGATCCTCGACGTGTGCGGCGACGCTTCGAGGCTGCAGGCGATGCCGGTGCACGAGTTCGTGGATCTGTTCGCGCTGTGATGGAGCCTTTGAAAATGGATTCCCGATCATTTCGCGCTGCCGCGCGGTCGGAATGACGAATCGACGTCATTCCCGCGAAGGCGGGAATCCATTTTGACTTTGACAGGATGTCCATGCTGAAGACTCTTCTGCTTTCACTGCTGTTACTGGTGCCGCTCGGCGCATCCGCCGCCGAGCTTCGCGACGCCCAGAGCTTCTTCACCCTCAACATGGGCGACCTCAAGGCCGAGGCGGCGGACGCCAAGGCCGAGAAAAAGAAAGCCATCCTCGTCATGTTCGAGCAGGAAGGCTGTCCCGGCTGCCGCCACATGCGCACGCAGGTCCTCAACCACAAGGAAGTGCAGGACTACTACCGAGCGAACTTCGCCAATCTCTCGCTCGACATCTGGAGCTCGGTGCCGATCCGCGATTTCGCGGGGAAGGAGCAGACCGAGAAAGCCTTCGCCCAGGCTACCCGCGTGAAAGGCACGCCGACTTTCGTCTTCTACGATCTCGCCGGCAACGAGATCAGCCGTGTCTTCGGCGTGGTGGAAACCCCCGAAGAATTCCTGCTGCTCGGACGTTACATCTCGAGCGGCGCCTACAAGACGCGCGATTTCGCGCAATTCAAACAAACTCTCGCAAGAAAAGGCAACTGAGCCATGCCCCATAACCTGTTCGATTCGCTGAAAGACCTTCCGCTCCCCTCGGGCCGCAAAGGTCAGTACTACTCGCTCGCCGCGCTGGAGAAAGCCGGCCTCGGCAAGGTCTCGCGCATGCCGCACTCGCTTCGCATCGTGCTCGAGTCGGTGCTGCGCAACTGCGACGGCAAGCGCGTCGCCGAAGAGCAGGTCCGCGAGCTCGCCGCGTGGAAGCCGAACGAGAAGCGCACCGCGGAGATCCCGTTCGTGCTCGCGCGCATCCTGCTGCAGGACATGGCGGGGTTTCCGTCGCTGAACGACTTCGCGGCGATGCGTAACGCCGCCAAGCGCCTCGGCGGCGATCCGACCCGCATCGAGCCGCTCGTGCCGGTCGACCTCGTCGTCGACCACTCGGTCGAAGTCGACGTCTCCGGCCAGCCCGACGCGGTCCAGCGCAACATGGAGATCGAGTTCCAGAGGAACGGCGAGCGCTACGCCTTCCTGAAATGGGGCAAGCAGGCTTTCGGCGGCATCCGCATCGTCCCGCCCGGCAACGGCATCGTGCACCAGGTCAACCTCGAGTACCTCGCGCGCGGCGTGTGGGAGAAGGACGGCATCTACTATCCCGACACCCTGGTCGGCACCGATTCGCACACCACGATGGTCAACGGCATCGGCGTCGTAGGCTGGGGCGTGGGCGGCATCGAAGCCGAAGCGGGCATGCTCGGGCAGCCGATGTACTTCCTCACGCCGGACGTCGTCGGCGTGCACATGAGCGGCAAGCTGAAGCCCGGCGTCACGGCGACCGACCTCGTGCTCACGGTCACCGAGCTGCTTCGCAAGAACAAGGTCGT
Source organism: Burkholderiales bacterium (assembly GCA_036262035.1). NCBI lineage: Bacteria > Pseudomonadati > Pseudomonadota > Betaproteobacteria > Burkholderiales > Burkholderiales bacterium. The sequence goes on from DATAJS010000032.1 coordinate 393,992, forward strand.
CGGCCAGTTCGTCGAGTACTTCGGCGAAGGCGCCTCGTCGCTCACCGCACCCTCGCGTGCGGTCGTCGCGAACATGTCGCCCGATTACGGGGCTACGATTGGTTTTTTCGGCATTGACGAAAAAACCATCGACTACCTGCGCGTCTCGGGCCGCCCCGAAGAGCGCGTCGAAGCGGTCGAGGCCTACTACAAGGCCCAGGGCATGTTCGGCATTCCGAAGAAAGGTGAGATCGATTACACGCGTGTGATCGAGCTCGATCTCTCGACGGTCGTACCGAGCGTCTCGGGCCCGAAATTTCCGCAGGACCGCATCGACCTGCCGAAGATCAAGGAGCGCTTCAACACCCTGTTCTCGAAGCCGGTGGCCGAGAAAGGCTACGGCAAGCCCGCCGCCGAGCTCGACAAGCGTGTCGGCACCCAGCGCGCCGGCGTCGACGTCGGCCACGGCGACGTGCTGATCGCGGCGATCACCTCGTGCACCAACACGTCGAACCCGAATCTGCTGCTCGCCGCCGGTCTGCTGGCTAAGAAAGCGGTGGAGAAAGGCCTGAAGGTCAGCCCGCGCGTGAAGACCTCGCTGGCGCCGGGATCGAAAGTGGTGACGTCGTACCTGAAGGACGCCGGCCTCATGCCCTATCTCGAGCAGCTCGGCTACCACGTCGTCGCTTACGGCTGCACCACGTGCATGGGCAACGCCGGCCCGCTGGACGAAGCGATCGAAGACGCGGTGGTGAAGAACGACATCGTCGCGTGCGCGGTGCTGTCGGGCAACCGCAACTTCGAAGCGCGCGTGCACCAGAGCCTGAAGGCGAACTTCCTGATGAGCCCTCCGCTCGTCGTGGCGTTCGCGCTCGCGGGCACGGTCCGGATCGACACGGACAAGGACCCGATCGGCACCGGCAGCGACGGCAAGCCGGTCTTCCTGAAAGACATCTGGCCGAGCGACGACGAGATCGCCGCGGTGCTCAAGTTCGCCAACGACGCCGAGAAATTCCGGCGTGAATACGGCGATCTCGCCGGCGCGAAGCAGCTCTGGGACGCGATTCCCGAAGGCAAGGGCGCGACGTTCGACTTCGACCCGAAATCGACCTACATCCTCGAGCCGCCGTTCCTCGAAGGCGTGGGCCTGACGCCGGTCCCCGTGACCGACGTGAAAGGCGCGCGCGCCCTGGGCATCTACGGCGATTCGCTGACGACCGACCACATCAGCCCGGTCGCGCCGATCAAGCCTTCGTCGCCCGCGGGCCAGTGGCTCACCGAGCACAAGGCGCGCGAGATGAACACCTTCGGCGCGCGGCGCTGCAACCACGAGGTCATGGCGCGCGGCGCGTTCGCCAACGTGCGCATCAAGAACCTCATGGTGCCCGGGACCGAAGGCGGCGTGACCATCCACCAGCCGAGCGGCGAGCAGATGGGCATCTACGACGCGTCCGCGCGCTACCGCAAGGAAGGCACGCCGCTGGTGGTGTTCGGCGGTGAGGAATACGGCACCGGCTCGTCGCGCGACTGGGCGGCCAAAGGTCCGGTCATGCTCGGGATCAAGTTCGTCGTGGCGCGCGGCTTCGAGCGCATCCACCGCACCAACCTGATCATGATGGGCATCCTCCCCTGCCAGTTCAAAGGCAGCGACAGCGTGCAGTCGCTGGGCATCGACGGCACCGAGACGTTCGACGTCACCGGCGTCGACGGCCGCGAGCTCAAGCCGGGCATGGACCTCACGCTCACCATCCATCGCAAGGACGGAGCCAAGAAGGAAGTCAGCGTGCTGCTCCGCGCGGATACGCCGATCGAGATCGAGTATCTCAGGCACGGCGGGATCCTGCCTTTCGTGCTGCGGGAGATCCTGGAGTCCGAGAAAGCGTAAGAGCCGCTCGAGCAACGCAAAAGGCCGGCTTCATGCCGGCCTTTTTTTTCGCCCTACACCTTCCGCCGTATCCCCCACACGCTTCCCGCCCTCCTCGCGCCGCTGCCTGCGCTGCCGCTGCGGCATCGGAACCCTGCGACGCCCGACAAGGACGGCGCTGCGAACTCGCGCACCAGCTCGACGCGATCAACCGCCCGTCAACGTCGAGCCAGCATCGCGCGTAGAGCCACCGGGGAAGCTCGTGGTCCTCGCGAAACCCCGTCCTTGCCGTGCGTCGCAGGGCGCTCGTCTTGATTGGGCGGGAAGCGTGTGGGTGATACGGCGGTCCGCTGATTAGGAGCAGAGAAGCTCTTTGTCGCGATCGGTCTAAGGTTAGTGCCGCCAACGGGCAAAAGCGGATGTTCGGCGATCTTGACGCAACGTTCAGTCGCACGCAACGTGAATCAGCTAAGCACGAGGTTCACGGCCTCGGCGTTTTTCCGGCCTGCATCTTGGCAAGATGTGTTCGATATCCATCTGCCACTTTTCGAGGGATAAAGACGTACTTCAGCAATTCGTCCAGCATCGCAGGATAAAGGTACAGGTGCGAGTTCTGCGCATTCAGATGGTTTTTGACTCGCACTGTGGCTCTCTTGCGAATCCCGTAGCATGGGTTATTCCATAGTAGAGCGGAACGACTCGGATGCGCGCGGTCATTCAGGATCTGTTCAAGCAGACCCCCGTGCAAACGGAATTTATACCGTGGCTCGGTGCTGCTACGACCTACTCTGGACCAGGCGTCAGCAAGCAGCACTCGTTCTTTCGGCGGAAGAATTTTTCCGAAGACGTTGAGAACTTGGCAATAGCGTCGAAGTTCCCAGACCGCGAGGTCGACGTCGACCAGCACATGGCCCCGAACATAGAAAGGCACATCGATGTAACGGAACTCGCCACATCGCGCGAGGTGATCGATAAATTCCCGGCTGCGAGGCGAGAGCTCAATCTTGAATGCGAGTGCGTTTGTGAGCGACAAAGCGCACAAGAGATCATGACCGACCTGTGTGGCTTTGATTCGGTTGTAAAGAAGAATGGCCTTCAGATATTTCTCTATGGCCTGATGCGCCGACCAGAGGAATTGAGGGAACAACTCATAGCGGCAAGCCAACCGAGCCGCGATGTAGTCCCTGTCTGCTTGGTCACGAAATGACTGCGTGGCAAAAGCGTTGATTGACCGATCCAGCTTGTCTTGCTTGCTCTTGTACGGTGCGAATGACATTAGTGAATGTCTCGGCAGATGCTTGAACCTCAACGTTTGCGTTCACCGGCGTCGTGAAGCGTGCGGCGTTTAACCAAGGCCGTGCCGAACGCGCGGTTTAGACCGCTCAGTTTTTGCGTTGTGCAAATCCTACCAATCCCGATCGCGTATCCGTGTGTCGTGCAGAATGGCCCATACGTACGCGGCGCCACCTACTAGCGTATTGATCGCATTAGGACCATCGACGGGCACTTTTCGGTAGGCAGTTTCAAAATAGTACTTGAGCAGTGGATAGTCGCTCCGATCAGTGAGGAGCGCGTCTTTATGTATTGAGTATCTGAATTCCAAGCCTCTCTTTGTTAAGAATGTTTCCCCGGCGTGTGTCTCGATCCGCTCCCACACGACATTAAATGGTGGTTTTGACATTCGCGTTGCCTGGACCCGACCAGCGGTCTGACGAAGAAGGTTTTGATCCGCCATGCGGCAGCATGGTGGATAAAACCCGTTGAACTGAACCGCTGTGTCAGTGAGAGACTGCCTGGAATTTCTACGGCGCACGGCAGCGCGAGCCACACCGCGTTGACGCACAGACGACCGACGCGCTGTCGGCAGCACGCTCCGGCGGTGCGGGATGATCGTCTGGGACATGGGTGAGAACTATGGCGAAGCGTTTGCGATCGGTCAACGTGGGCGTTGCGCACGCACGTGGGCCTTGCGTGCGCAATACGGTGGCGGCCATAGCGATGCGTGCGGCAGCGCTGGCGGGCGTCATGGCGGCACGGGAATGGGTATGGCCGCGAGCCGGCTGATGATGCGCATACGTCCGGCGGTGCAGTGCGGGCAGCGTTCGATGTCGATGCGTGCCACGCGCAGCCAGAACGCGCCGAGCGTCTCGGTCTTCGCCGGCGCGGCGGGCGCGGGCGCCGGCGCCGGCGTGGCGAGCGCCTGGCGCGCCCGCGTAAGCTTGGAGCACTTGCCATGATTGGCGAGCAGTCCGTAGTGGCGGATACGCATGAAGCCCTTGGGCAGCACGTGCAGCAGGAAGCGGCGCAGGAACTCGGTCGGTTCCAGGCACATCACCCTGCGACGATTGCCGTGGCTGTAATCGCGATAGCGGAATCTCACGCGGGCTTCGTCGCAGCTCAAGAGCCGGTCATTCGAGATCGCCACGCGGTGGGTGTAGCGGCCGAGATAATCGAGGACTTGTTCGGGGCCGCCGAAGGCCCGTTTGGCATAGACGACCCATGGCCGAGCGTGCAGCGCGCCGAGGAGCTGCTGCGGCGCTCCCGCCGCTGTCGTATCGCCTTGCGCGAGCGGCAGCGTACCGTGCGCGAAGGCGTGCTCGAGCGCGTGCACGAACTTGCCGCGAAACACGCGCGAGAGCGCCTGCACCGGGAAGAGGAAGCCGCGCCGAGCGTGGATCCAGTGGCCGTCGGGGTGGAGCGCGCCGGCCGCCACCAGGCAGTGCAGGTGCACGTGCTGGTTCAGGTTCTGTCCCCAGGTGTGGAGCACGAGGGTGGCGGCGATCTCGCCGCCGAGCCAGCGGGCGTTGGCGCCGAATTCCAGCAGTGTCGCCGACACCGCGGCGAAGAGCATGCCGTAGAGTGCGGCCGGCTGCGCCTGAACGAGCGGATTGAGCTCATGGGGCAAGGTGAAAACCAGATGGAAATACGGCACCGGTAACAGCTCGCGACGGCGCGCGGCGAGCCAGCGCTCGCGCGCGAGCGTCTGGCACTTCGGACAATGCCGGTTGCGGCACGAGTGATACAGGTAACGCACCGCGCCGCAGGCGTCGCACTGCGCGAGCTGCCCGCCCAGCGCCGGGGTGCGACAGGCCGCGATCGCGCGCAAGGCGCGATACTGCACCGGCGCGAGCCGGCGCCCGGCGCACGCGGCGGCGCCATGGGCGCGCACGACGTCGGCGAGTTCGAGCCGCCGCGGCGGCGCGCGCGCATCGCCGGCCGTGGGCCGTGTGTCCACGGCCGCTCAGCGCGGCGGCTTGCGCTCCTTCAGCTCCAGCGGCGAGGGTGTCTGCGCCAGATGGTGGCGTGCCAGGTGGAAGTAGCGGGTCGTGGTACCCAGATCGCCGTGTCCCATCAGCCGCTGAATCGTGTGCACGTCCACGCCGCCTTCGAGCATGTGCGTAGCGAAGGCGTGGCGCAGGCCGTGGATGCCGCAGCGCTTGGTGACGCCGGCGCAATCGCGCGCGCGATAGAAGATGCGCTGCACCGTGGTGCTGGCCAGCGGCAGCCCCGCATCGCGCGTGCTCGGAAACAGCCAGTCCTTCGGCCGGTAGGCCGCCCAATACGTGCGCAGCTCCTTGAGCAGCTTCGGCGAGAGCAGCGCATAGCGGTCCTTCGCCCCCTTCGCCTGCTCGATGCGCAGCGTCATGCGCTCCGAATCGATGTCGCTCACCTTGAGCCGGCACGCCTCCGACAATCGCAATCCGGCCGCGTAGATCGTGATCAGAACCGCGCGATGCCGCGGATTGGCCGCGGCATCGATGATGCGCATCACCTCCTCGCGCGAGAGCACCTGCGGCAGCTTCTGCGGCTGATGCGGCCGCGGGATGGCAAACTCGACACCCTTGCGCTTGAGGGTGACCTCAAACAGGAACTTCAGCCCGCTCACCGCCACGTTCACGCTGCTCCAGGCGAGCTTGCGCTCCTCGATCAGGTGCAGCAGATAGCGCTGGACTTCGCCTTCGGTCAGCGTGTCGGGGCTGCGCTTGTAATACTTCGCTATGCCGCGCACCGCCTCGACATACGACTCACGCGTGCGCAGCGCCAGGTTGCGCACGACCATGTCCGCTTCCATTCGCTTGCGTAAGGCGCTCATGCGGTGTCTCCTCGCACAGAACGCAGGGACAGCCCCTGCGTCAGTACGCTGGCACACCACGCCCGCCGCGCAACTGCCGCGCGCGAATCGATCAGTTCATGTGGAGTAAGCAGACGGCGGCGGCATCACTCCTCCACCGCGAAGCGGTTTAGTTCAAC